>CAVUCB010000001.1:0-13794 GCA_963739755.1 uncultured Alphaproteobacteria bacterium
GTCGGCACGTGACTGGATACCGATCCCCCCGAGAGCGCACGCGGCGTCAGTTTGGGTTGACAAACGTCCAGTTGTCAACCTAAACTGACAGCCATGAACGCCGAAGAGGTCGCCTCCGCGATCGCGTCCAACGACCCGTCGCTGGGGCTCCGCGCCGCTCTGTCTGCACCGGCTCGCGGAACGGGTCGAGGCCGACCACGTTGCGACCGCCCGCCGGCAGGGGTGGTCTTGGCAGCAGATCGGTGACGCGCTCGGCGTTACCCGCCAATCAGTCCACGCCAAATACGGAAAGCGACTCCGGTGACCAAGCATTCGAAACCAGCCGACGCGTATACCCCTGGAGCACGTACATCGACGCCCGCGAGGAGGCACGGCGCCGCGGTGACCGCAAGGTCGGCACCGAGCACCTGGTACTCGCGCTGCTCAGGGAACCAGTCCTGGCGCAGGCCCTCGGATGCGACCTACAGACAGCCCGCGACGCGCTCGACCGCTGGATCGCGATGCGCTCGCCGCAGTCGGCATCGGCGCCGCGTTCGACGCACCACCGATACAGATCGATGAGCCGATCAAACGTCCGTCGAGGCCGACGCTGAAAGCCGTCTTGCGGGACCGTTTGCCAATGACACCCGCAGCCAAAACAGCGCTCGAGAAATCGTAGAAGGAGAAACGCCGTGGTCACCACATCCCCCCGCAACAGGCGCTTCTAACCGTCCGAGGCCGAGCCGCCGGATCCCGCCGCCGAGTTGATCGCCGCGCTGGGCGTCGATCGCGCGGCCGCGCGGCAACGTCTCGGCGTGGGACGCGCCGCAGCGTAGGTAGACCAGTACCGAGCAGCGCAGGCTGAGAGGATGACCCTCTACAGCTATCTATCTGTAGAGGGTCATCCAAATGTCCGATTTGGGTCACGGGATGTCCACCGGGTGACCAGCGGTCGGCCATCGTGGCGTCTCCTCCACGTCGACTGCCGTACAGCCGACGAGTTCGGCGTCCGCGGTGGCCGAGCCTCGCAGCGGCCTACCCGACGCCCGTCACACCACTTCTACCGGCGTGACCCCTACAACAGTTCGCGTGATAACCCCTTTGGAGCCAACCTGGCGGTCACGTCTTGAGCAAGCGGCCCGCCTGTTCACGGCGACCGTTGCTTGGCCACGCGGAGCGACGCTGTGGCTGAACACCGGGTCCGCGCGCGATCGGGCTGTCCGCTCCGCGTCGCGCTTCTGGAGCGTTCCGTCACGCTCGCGACGAGACCGTTGGTGGTAGCCCGATGGACCGACGAAACGCAGCGACGATGGCTGCTGCTGAGCCGAGTGGAGCAGGAGCCGCGCTCCGCATTCCGCGCTTACCAGGGCGGTGCTCCCGGCGGGCAGAAATGCTCGTCGTTGAACGAAAGCGGGGCCCGCTCGCGCTGCTGGATCCGGCGGGATGGATCAGCCCGATCGCCCGTCGGAAGGTGGCGTGCGAAACTTCCCGGTTTTTCGCGTTTGCGGCAGTCTGAGATGATCGTCGTTGGCAAGCTTTAGTGGTGCGACGCGTTGGAGCCGGAGCGGAAGTCAATATCGCCGGCGCCATGAACGGCCGAGGCACCCAGGTTTGTGGGCGGTCATGGCCGTTTGGCCACCCGCGGGGTGGTGGAGAACCACTGGCGCACCAGAAAGCGGGGCCTCTTGTGGCGCATTCACCAGTGACGAAGTCTTTGCGGCGGCGCGGCTGGCGAGGTTGTTGGGCGGGGCGCGTTAGGATCGCTGGGGCTGGGAGCGCTTTACCCGGGGGTTTGTTTGGTTGAGTCGGTTGAGTTGGCGACGGTTTGGCTGGTCGATCTGGTTGGGTCGACGCGGTTGGCGACGTCGGTCGGGCCGGTGCGGGCGGATGAGTTGCACGATGAGTATTTCGGTCTGTTGCGCGAGGCGATCGAGGCGTCGGGGGGCCGGGAGTTTAAGAACACGGGCGATGGGTTGTTTGTGGCGTTTTCGTCGGCGTCGGCGGCGGTTGGGTGTGCGGTGTTGACGCAGCAGTTGTTTGAGCGGCGTTATCGAGGTTCTGAGCAGCGGTTGCATGTGCGGATCGGGTTGGGGACGGGTGAGGCGACGGTCCGCGATGGGGATTACTTTGGGATGCCGTCGATCGAGGCGGCGCGGTTGTGTGATCAGGCGCCGGTGGATGGGATCCTGGTTTCGCCGATGACGAGGATGGCGGCGGGTCGGGTTGAGGGTGCTCGGTTTGAGTCGGTCGGGGAGTTGGAGTTGAAGGGGATCCCGGAGCCGGTGGAGGCGTTCAGCGTCGTGTGGGAGCCGTTGGTCGGACGGGCTGGTGTCGCGTCGGGGGGTGGCCGTTGCCTGAGGCGCTGCGGGGGGTGCCGCGGGTCGCGTATGTGGGGCGCGAGGTGGAGCGCGGGCTGCTTGAGCTGGCGCGCAGCGAGGCGCGGTCGGGGGCTCGTCGGGTGGTGTTGTTGTCGGGTGAGCCGGGGATCGGGAAGACGCGGTTGGCGTCGTTTGCGGCGTTGGGCGCGAACGCGGATGGGTTCGCGGTCTGCTGGGGGGCGTGCAGTGAGGATCTGGCGGTGCCGTATGAGCCGTGGATCGCGGTGTGCTCGCAGCTGGTCGAGCACGCTCCGGAGGCGTGCTCGCGGGTTATGTGGAGCGATTCGGCGGTGAGGTCGGCCGGCTCGCGCGCGACCTTGCGCGGCGTGTTCCGGATGTTCCGGGGCCGCAGTCGTCTGATCCGGAGACGGAGCGGTTTCTTTTGTTTCAGGCGGTGGCGGAGTTGTTGCGCGCGGTGGCGGGGGCGGTGCCGTTGTGTGTGGTGCTGGATGATTTTCATTGGGCGGATGGGCAGTCGGTCGCGTTGCTGAAGCATGTCGCCGGTCGGTTGAGCAGGGGGCGGTGCTGCTGGTTGTGGTCTATCGCGATACGGATCTGGGGAAGGATGATCCGTTGACCGGGGTGCTCGCGGATCTGCACCGGCTGGAGGGTGTCGAGCGGATCGCGTTGCAGGGGCTGGCGGTAGATGATGTCGCGGCGATGACGGCCGCGGCGGCGGGTCACGAGTTGGATCAGGAAGGGGTCGGGCTGGCGGGTGAGATCGCTGCCGAGACCGACGGGAACCCGTTTTTCGTGGGCGAGATCCTGCGCAACTTGACGGAGTCGGGGATGGTCGTGTTTGACGAGGCGACGGGGCGTTGGCAGGGTCGATCGCGGGTCCGGGGTGGCGCTTCCCGAGAGCATCCGCGAGGTCGTCGGGCGGCGGGTCGGCGACTGGGTGACGGCCCTCGTGAGGTGCTGACGGCGGCGTCGGTGGTAGGTCGCAGGTTCGATCTCGAGGTCCTGACGAGCTCTTGGATCGGCGAGGATGAGGTGCTTGACGCGATCGAGGCGGCGGTCGGGGCGTCGGTGCTGGTCGAGTCGTTCGAGCGGGTGGGGCGGTTCTCGTTCACGCATGCGTTGATCAATCACACGCTGTATGAGGCGCTGAGCGCGGCGCGGCGCGCGCGGATGCACCTGCAGGTCGCAGAGGCGCTCGAGGATCTGTACGGCACCGACAGCGACGAGCATCTGGGTGAGCTGGCGTTGCACTGGCGGCTGGCGACCGTGGCGGTCGATAAGCCGAAGGCGGCCGGATACTCGCTCCGGGCGGGGCAGCAGGCGCTCGACAGGCTGGCGCCGGCCGAGGCGGCCCGGCTGTTCGGCGACGCGATCGAGTTGCTCGGGGCGGGCGAGACGGTGAGCGGTGCCGGGCGCTGATCGGGCTCGGCGAAGCCCAGCGGCTGACCGGGATCCCCGCCTTCCAGGAGTGCGTCAAGCAAAAATACCCCAGCCATGGGGCGGCAGCGCGATCTCCGTGCTGTCGCCCTTTTGCGTGGCCGTAGCAGTCCCGGCAAGCTTGTCGGCCTTCGCACCTATTGTGCGCGTCACGTCTGCATCCGCGATGTTCAGCGCGACCCAAAGCCGGTTGTCCTGATCGACCGCCTCGAACAGAACATCGGTGTTGCGGATTTCGATCACCCGGCTTTGCGCGCGATGGAGCCAGGGATGCCGCCGCCGCACGCCGATCAATTCCTGATGCAGGCGATAGACCGGCCAGCCGAACGGCGCGAGATCGGCCGGCGTTGCGGGAAAGGCCGGGCGGATGGCGTCGTCGCCGCCGGCGCGATTTTCCTTGATGCCGCGAAAGGCCTGTTCGTCACCATAATAGATCGACGGCGTGCCGCCGCATGTCATGAGAATGGCGAGCGCATGCGGAAGGTGCCGCTCGTCGGTAAGCCGGCTCGCGATGCGTGTGACGTCATGGTTGCCGATAAAAGTCTGCGGCACGAAGGCGTCGAGGAAGGTGTTGTGCCGCTTCAGCGCCCAGGCGAGTTCGAAGAAATTGCCGGCATTGAGCGAGCTCCAGACCGCCTTCCACAGTTCATATTGTGTGACCGCGTCAACGCCGGTCTCATGCACGAAGGCGGTGTAGTCGCCATGGATCACCTCGCCGAAGATATAGGCGTCCGGGTGCTTCGCCCGCACCTCCGGCAAGACCTTGCGCCAGAACTCGCGCGGCACGGCGTAGGCCGCATCGAGCCGCCAGCCGTCGGCGCCACGGTCAAGCCAGTGGTTCATCACCCGCGTGACATAGTCGGCGACCTCCGGCTCCGCGTGATTGAGCGTCACAAGCTGCCGATGCCCTTCGAAGGTCGCATAATCGGGCTCGCCCTTGCCGGACGCAGGCCAGGTCAGGCGAAACCATGCGCCCTCCTTTGCCTGCGGGCCGCCCGCGATCGCGCGCTGGAAGAGAGGAAATTCGCGGCCGACATGGTTGAACACGCCGTCGAGGATGAGCCGCAGGCCGCGGCTTCGCATCGCTTTAACCAGCGCATCGAAGTCGGCCTGATCGCCGAGACGCCTGTCGATCTCGGAGTGATCTGCCGTGTCATAGCCGTGCGTGGACGACGCAAAGATCGGCGTCAGCAGGAGGCCGGAGACGCCGAGGTTAACGGCATAATCGAGCCAGTCGCCGATCCGCCCGAGCCGATGCTGGACGTTGGGACACGCGGAGGCTTCGCGCTCCGCGCCGACGAAGCCGAGCGGATAGATCTGCCACCACACGGCGTGTTCGACAAAATTGGCCAAGGGCGATTTCCTTGCTTGCGCATGATGTTTTCGGAAAACCGCTACACACTTTTCCGGGTCATGCGTTAGGTCTGTGCCGCCTTAGCACAAAAAGAAAGCCCCGCGCGAAGCGGGGCTTTCCGTGTTTCTAAACGAGCTGATCTCAGTAGCGCGCGACGACCGGGCCGCCGAAGCGATAGTTGACGCGCGCCGTGACGAGATCGGCATCCTGCTTGATGCCGACGTTGCGGGTGTTGAGGCCGCCAACGGGGAACACGCTGGTCATGGCATAGTTGTTGGTGCCCATGAACAGATGGTCGTATTCGATCGCGGCCGACCAGTTCGGCGCAAAGCCGTATTCGACGCCGGCGCCGACCGTGCCGCCCCAGCGGGTGTCGGAAGCGCGATCGGTCACGAAGCCGCCGAAGGTCGCAAGACCCTCATAGCGGTTGTCCGTGACGGCGGCGCCGCCCTTCACATAGAACAGAGCGTTGTTCCAGGCGTAACCGACCTGGCCGGTGAACAGCCCAAAGGCATCGATCTTGGTGCGGTTGGTGGCGAGACCGCCGAACAGCAGGCTGGCATTGGAGCCCCTGAAGTCAGCCCAGTTGCCCTGCGCTTCCAGGCCGAACACCCAAGGTCCCGCCTGCCAGCGGTAACCAACCTGACCACCGACCGTGCCGCCGGAAGCGTCATGGCAACCTTCCGACACCGCAGCGATCGCGACGCCGGCGGTAGCCGTGCGCGTCCAGCAATTGTGGCTCGTGCCCCAGCCGCCGTTGGCACCGACATAGAAGCCGCTCCAGTCGTAAATGGCAGCCATCATCGGCGGCGGCGCCTTGTGGTAGCGCGGCGCGAGATCGGCGGCCGATGCGGCGGCAGTGCTCAACGCAAGGATCGATGCAGCAAGAACCAACTTCTTCATGATGACTACTCCCTAAATGAATGTCCCGTGGTGGACGCGAACGTCTCATCGACAACGCACCAATCCGTTAATTCGGTGTGACGCAAAAATCACAGCGACAAGAATTGTGAAGTCGAGTGTCGATGGCGTCGCGAATGGAAGGGAGGCGTTAACCTTAAGACGGTGAGCGCAAGAGACTCACGAGTTCCGGCTGCCGTCCCGTGCCGGTCTTGGAGAACACCGCCTTGAGCTGAACACGGATGGTATTCGGCTGCACGGACAGCAGCCCGGCGATGGCCTTGACCGAATGTCCTTCGGCGATCATGGCGGCAACGCGCGCTTCCGCAGGCGACAGATCGAACAGGGCCTGCAGGATTTCAGGCGGCGGGCCGGCCTGTTGAATGACGGGCGTCAGATACAACAGGAGTTCTGCGCCCGAGAAAACCTCCCGTCCGCGTCCGCGCATCGGCACGACATGCGCGACAAAGGCGGGCCGCGTCGACGAACGCGGAACCGGCACGGACGCGCCCGCGCCGAGCTGGAGCGAGCGTCCCGCGCAGGCACGCATGAACAGCGCATGCGCATTGGGGTTGGCGAACTCGACGCGATCGCCGCCGGCGACGCGGATGTCCGGCGCATGGGCGAGCAGCGCTTCGTTGGCGGCGAGCACCTCGCCTTGATGCGCAAGCACCGCCGCCGGCAGGCCGATCAGGTTCAGCCCCTCGACGCTGGCCTGCGCTCGCTCCAACCCGAACCGTGCCGACAACAGCGCGGCGCGCGCGAGATGAGGCCGCAACGGATCGAGCCGTGCCGCGACCTCCGGCGGCGCCGGACCCTTGGCATGGGCTCTTTCGATGGAAAAGACCAGCGTGTCGCCGGACGGCGAATGGATCGACGTGCCGACGCACCAGCCAAGCCCGCGCGGACGCAGGAAGTCGGTATAGAACGGCTCGTGGTCGAGTTGCTCCGGTGTGAACGCGTCGAGATCGGTCAGGAACCGCACTTCCCGGGTCGGCACCAGATGCTGGCCGCGGGGATTGTTGGTGTAGAAGGGGCTGTCGACCCAGGCTTGGATCTGTGGCCGGATCTGCTCGGAGCAAAGCCAGCGCGGCAGTCCCGGGGCGGCCGCGAACAGAAGCGTGCCTTCGGCCTCCGCCAGCTGCGCCAGCCGGTCAAGCACGCCGAGCCATCGCTCGGGGATCACGGCAGCTTCGTAGATATCGTCGACAAGCCGATCGAAATTCATTCGAGCGCGAATTAACGAACGGCTCGTTGGAAGGTCAATCCTGCATTCGTCGATTTGATAGAAGCAAGGCTGCTTGCGCTCTGACGATGGCGGCGGTCCCGTAAAATACCGGGTGCGGTCCCCGTAAAGGACCGGGTGGGCCGCCGGCATAGGCAATCGCCGACGGCCCCAGCCGACCACTTCCAATTGCCCTGCCTTCAACAGAAGCGATGACCGACCATGCACTTAACCTAGGGTCATGCGGCCACACTGTCATACCCCATTTGGGTAAAGCTGGCCGGGTTCCATCACATTGACGGCGTTAAGGTTTCTGCGTCCCGACAGATGACTTCGCCCGCCTCTCGGCCCTGCCCTTGCCCTCGTTTTCCAGCGCCTCGCGCACCTTCGCAAATTCCTGCTGCGAGGCCTTGTCGACGCGGGGGAAGCGCAGGTTCAGCGCATCGAGCGCGGCCACGATGGTCGAACCGATCACCACCCGCGCGAACCATTTGTGATCGGCCGGCACCACGAACCACGGCGCTTGCGGGCTTGCGGTGTGGCGAACGATGTCCTGGTACACCGCCTGATAGCGCGACCACCACCCGCGCTCGGTGATGTCGTTCATGGAGAACTTCCAGTTCTTCGACGGCTGCTCGAGGCGGTCGAGAAAACGCGCGCGCTGCTCCTGCTTCGATACGTCAAGAAAGAACTTCAGGATCACGGTGCCTTGCCGCGAGAGATAGCGCTCGAAGGCGGCGATATCCTCGAAGCGCTCGCGCCAGATGTTCTTCGTGACCAGCTTTGACGGGATCTTCTCCTTGGCGAGGACTTCCGGATGCACGCGTGTGACAAGGCACTCTTCATAATAGGAGCGGTTGAAGATGCCGATGCGGCCGCGCTCCGGCAGCGCGATGGTGCTGCGCCACATGAAGTCATGGTCGAGCTCCTTGCTCGACGGCTGCTTGAAGGAGGTGACCTCGCAGCCCTGCGGGTTCACGCCCTCGAACACGGCCTTGATCGCGGAGTCCTTGCCGGCCGCATCCATGCCCTGGAAGATGAGAAGCAGCGACCAGCGATCCTGCGCGTAAAGTTTTTCCTGGAAGTCGTTGAGGCGCTTGCGATTGGCCTCGATGATCTTCTCGCCCTCGCTCCTTGTCGAGCCCGCCCTTCTCGTCGGTCTTCCGGGCGGCGAGATGGAACTTGCGCGAACCGTCGATGCGGAACGGGGCGACGAAGGGATCGAGCTCGGCGCTGAGCGATCGCGAAGGCTTTTTGCTCATGACGGGGCTCCGCTGTTGGCAAACGCGTGCTCGAGAAAGGCCGTGACGAAGCGCGGCATGCTTGCGTTGAGATCGCTGGTCGCGCGCGCAAGATGGATCGCCGATAATTCGGGATTCGTCTGGCGCGCAAGGTTGGCTTCAATGCGCCCTTTAAGGGCTTCGCCCGGCATATCAACCGTCAATATCCTGATAATCGCGACCGAAGCGCCGACCGCGATGCAGTCCCAGTGCTGGCCCGCGTGATAGTCGGCCGGCGTGAGCCCCGTCTCCTCCTCGATTTCGCGCGTGATGCTGCCGGCAATATCGAGCCGGTCGCCCACGATATCGTCGGGATCGGGCGTGCCGGCCGGAAAATAGATACGGCCGGCATTCACCGTCGCGCCGCCCATCTCGCCGAGCACGAACGCGCCGTCGGCGGAACGAAGCGCGCCCATGCCGAAGCCGTTGAAGACGTCACGGTCCGGAAAGCCCCAGTCCCGCCAGGCGAGGAAGCTCGCGAAATCGGTCTGGAAATAGGTGGACGAGAGCTTTCCGTCGCTGAAGTCGGCATTGCGCGCGAGCAGCACCGGCCGTTCCAGATGCCTGGCTTCTCGCGCTGGCGCATGGCGAAATGCGCGTCGATGTCGGCGCGCCGCGCGACGGCCCACGGCCAGGCCCCGGACTCGACCTTCAAATCAAGCGCGGAGACGCGGCGGATGACCGCGTTATCGGGCATTCATCCCCGTCGTCTTCTTGGCCTGCTCGACATATTTGTTGGTGAAGGTCTTTGCGACGTCGATATTGGCTTTCGCGACTTCCGGCGAGCCCTCGCTGAACACCGCGAGCACGGCGTCCGCGCCCTTCGGGTCCATCTTGCCGGTCTCCGAATACATCGGGATGGTGTTCTTCA
This sequence comes from uncultured Alphaproteobacteria bacterium, assembly GCA_963739755.1. Lineage (GTDB taxonomy): Bacteria > Pseudomonadota > Alphaproteobacteria > Rhizobiales > Xanthobacteraceae > Bradyrhizobium. The sequence goes on from CAVUCB010000001.1 coordinate 9,386, forward strand.
GCGCGGCGAGATAGAGCGCCTTGTCCTTGCCGACCATCTCCGCGGGCATCTTGGCCATGATGTCTTCGGCCGAATGCGAATGGATCCAGGACAGCGTGGAGACGATGGCGTTGGTCAGCGCCTGCACTTCCTTCTCGTGCGAGTTCACCCAGGCCGCGGTCGAATAGAGCGCGCCGCCCGGATATTCGCCGCCGAACATCGCCAGCGTATCCTTCTGGGTGCGGGTGTCGGCGAGGATTTTGAGGTCGGGATGGCTGCCCTGCAGCACCGTGACCGACGGATCGAGCATCACGGCGGCATCGATCTGGCCCTGCTCCATCGCGGCGACCGCGGTGGCGCCGAGGCCGACCCCGATCACAGCGGCGCTGGTCGGATCGAGCCCGTTCTTCTTCATCAGGAACTTCAGGAAGAAATCGGTTGAAGAACCCGGCGCACTGACGCCAACCTTTTTGCCAGCGAGATCCTTGATCGACTTGATTTCGTTCGTATGCGAGGGCGACACGACCAGCACCAGCCCGGGATAGCGGTCATAGACCACGAAGGAAACCAGCTCCTGCTTCTTCGCGGCGAGGTTGACGCAGTGGTCGAAATAGCCGGAGACCACATCGGCGCTGCCGCCGAGCAAGGCTTTCAGCGCGTCCGAGCCGCCCTTGAGATCGACCAGCTCGACACTCAGGCCGGCCTTGTCGAACTCGCCGAGCTGCTTGGCCAGCACCGTGGGCAGATAGCACAGGCAGGCGCCGCCGCCGACCGCGACCGTGATCTTGCTCTGGGCCTGCGCCAGCGGCGCGGTGAGCATCAGGGCAAGCAAGGTCGCCGGCGAGCTTGCCGATCAGGTTTTTCATGAGGTTTCTCCGTTTCGTAGGCGGCAAGATAATGCAGCGCACACGGCTTGAGAAGGCGACTTTGGTGGCTAGTTTGCGCTGCGGCAAAAGGCTGACCTTGCGTCCTTATTCCGCAGGCGCGGGCGATCTTTTCGTCGCACTGGCATGGCGATCGCGAGATTCGCGGCCTAGCATCGCCGACACAAAAAATGACCAACGGGGAGGCCTTAACCATAAATCGTATCGCCACAACTCTGTCGATCGCCGCCGCGTTCGCCGCCGGCTGCGGCCTCACGCACTGCATGCGGCCGGCGCTGGCCGCCGACACCATCAGCGCGCAGGTCATCCACACCGGGGATCTCGAAGGCGACACGCTGTCGCCCGCCCAATGCCGGCGGCATGCGCAACAAGACTGTTCGTCTCGCGTGGACGGCATCACCATCTCGATCCAGGACGGCAACACGCCAAAGCATCTGCACGCCAACGCCAACGAGATCCAATACATCCTCGACGGCAACGGCACGATCTGGCTCGGCGACAAGGAAGTGCCGGTGAAGCCCGGCGACCTCATCATCATCCCCAAGGGCACGCCGCATGGCGGCACCAAGCCCGACGGCCGCACCCTCAAGGCGATCGCGATCAAGACGCCGCCGCAGGCGCCGGACGATATCAAGCTGTTGGATTGACGCATCTCTTGATGCGTCATTCCGGGGTCGGTGCGAAGCACCAGACTCGATGCGCAATTGCGCATCGGGAATCTCGAGATTCCGGGTTCGCCCTTCGGGCGCCCCGGAATGACGGGTCAAAACCTAGCCCCGTCCATCCGCCGCCGCCGGCCGCCAGACCAGCAGCCGCTTCTCGACCAGCGTCACCGCGACATCGATGAGGATGACGAAGATCGACAGCACGAACATGCCGGCGAACACGCCGGCGACGTCGAAAATGCCCTCGGCCTGCTGGATCAGATAGCCGAGGCCCGCGGCCGATCCCAGATACTCGCCGACCACCGCGCCGACCACGGCAAAGCCGACGGAGGTGTGCAGCGAGGAGAACATCCAGGACAGCGCCGACGGCCAATAGACATGCCGCATCAGCTGCCGCTCGCTCATGCCGAGCATGCGGCCGTTGTTGAGCACGGTGTGGCTGACTTCCTTGACGCCCTGATAGACGTTGAAGAAGACGATGAAGAACACGAGCGTAACGCCGAGCGCGACCTTGGACCAGATGCCCAGGCCCAGCCACAGCGTGAAGATCGGCGCCAGCACCACGCGCGGCAGCGCGTTGGCCATCTTGACATAGGGGTCGAACACGGCGGCCACCGCGGCTGGCGCGCGAACCAGAAGCCGACCATGACGCCGCCGAGCGAGCCGATCGCAAAAGCGAGGATGGATTCCCACAGCGTGATGGCGAGATGCTTCCAGATCACGCCGCTGGAAAACCAGTAGACACCTGGCTGCCACGTCGATCGGGTTGGAGAAAAAGAACGGCGGCAGCAGGATCTTGCCGAACACCGGCACTGTGGCAAGGAACTGCCACAGCGCCAGCGCGACGATGGCGACGAGCAATTGCAGCGAGAGGAGCTGCCCATTCGCGACGATCAATCTCTGGTACGCTCCCTGGCGTACGCCGGAACCCATCCCGGCTTCTTGCGACGCCCCCCAGGGGAGAGCGAGTCGGCGACTCGCCTCAGTTACGGCTATGCGAGAACGTGCCGATCAGGCCGGTCGCGCCCTTGGCGTGGCCGTCGAGCGCCTTGATCAGTTCGTCGCGGCGTCATGCCTTCCTTCAGCGCCTTCGGCTCGAGATCGGTCGCGATCAGGGTGAAGGTGTAGTGGTGCGGCGCGCCGGCCGGCGTGCACGGGCCGAAATAGTTCGACAGCTTCATGGTGCTCTGTGCCGCCGACATATTTGTCGCTCGGCTTGGACATCTCGCCCTCGGCAAAGGCGGTGACGGAGACCGGGATGCCATAGGCCACGAAATGGCTGACGCCGCCGGGCGGACGGCCCTCCGGATCGAACATCAGCAGCACATAGCTCTTGGTGCCCTCGGGCGGGTTGGCCGATGGTGAGCTCCGGCGAGATGTTCTCGCCGACGCAATTCGGATTGGACTTGTTGTTGCCGGCGAATTTTTGCGCCAGCCGCTCGCCGTCCTTGAAGTCCGCTCGAGGTCAGCGTGAACGCGACCTGCGCGCAAGCGCCGCGTGCGCGCCGAAGCAGGCCAGGTGACCAGCGCCGCCAAAATCCAACCGCGTTTCAACATGACATCTCCCATTCTTGTTGTTCGACTTGTTGTTGTCGAGTCCGCGCCCCGACGGCACGGGAACTAGGCCGCTCCCGATTGCGCGTATCCCTTCAACACCTCTTCCTTCAAAACACTCCATATCTCCTGGTGAAGTGAGTGAAATTCCGTGTTGCAGCCGGACCTCGAAGATGTCGCGCGGGCGCGGCAGCGGCACCCGCCAGTCGCCGATGATGCGGGCGCTGGGGCCGGCCGACATGATCACGACGCGGTCGGCAAGCGCGATCGCCTCTTCCAGATCGTGGGTGACGAACAACACCGCCTTGCGGTCGGCGTTCCAGAGGTCGAGCAGCAGGTTGCCCATGATCTGGCGGGTCTGGGCATCGAGCGGCCCGAACGGCTCGTCCATCAGCAGGATTTTGGGATCGCGGATCAAGACCTGCGCCAGCCCGACGCGCTTGCGCTGGCCGCCCGAAAGCATGTGCGGATAGCGGGCGGCGAAGGCGCCGAGGCCGACCGAGGTCAGCCATTTCTGCGCGCGCGCCAGCGCCTCACCGCGCGACGTGCCTGCGACTTCCAGCCCGATCGCGACATTGTCGAGCGCGGTCTTCCAGGGAAACAGCGCATCGGCCTGGAACAGATAGCCGGCGTCGCGGTTCAGCCCCGCCAGCGGCTGGTCGAAGATTTTCGCCGTGCCCGCGGCCGGCTTCAACAGGCCGGCGGCGACATTGAGCAGCGTCGATTTTCCGCAGCCGGTCGGACCAACAATGGCGACGAACTCGCCCTCGGCCACCGTGAGCCGCGCCTTCTCGACCGCGGTATAGACGCGCCCTTCGCCAGCCGAAAGGCTACCGTCGCATCCTCTAGCGCGACCGCATTCGGCACAGCCTTGTCCAAGCGTCCCCTCCCCGATTTGGAAGATGGCTTAGCCGCTTGCGCGGACAAGTTCAACGCGACCGTGCAGCGTGATTGCCTTCGGATTTGAGTAGCGGAGGCTTTGGCTTGCCCTCTTTTGCAGGGCGCGTTAATTTGACGCCACTTGAGCGAGAAAGGAGGGCCACGCGATGACCAATTTCTTCCGGCATTGTCGCCAGTGTGGCCCCGTGCACGCACTGCAAATGCGTTTGCAGGGCTGACCAGAGGCCTTTCACAGAACCTGCTCCTGGTCTGCCCTTCGTGGCGATGCGGCGTTGCGCGCTTTGTTGTTTGCGCATGATCTTTTCGGAAAACCGCTACACACTTTTCCGGATCATGCTCTGGCGCTCACGCCTGCATCCTGATTTACCGCCGCGATTTGACACCGACATACGACGATGGCTGCGTGCCCGCCGATGTCGTGATCACC
>CAVUCB010000002.1:0-71180 GCA_963739755.1 uncultured Alphaproteobacteria bacterium
TGATCGGCTGTTGCCCGGCGGCCTCGCAGGCATCCAGGCGATCACCATCCAGGACAACTGTTCCACAGCTACCGCCGCGAAGTAGATTTCATCCAGCTCTATGTTTTTCCTGGAGGCATGCTGCCCTCGCCGCAAGTACTGAAAACCTCGGCGAGCGTTTCGGCGTCCCTGTCATCCGCCAGCGTATTTTCGGGCAAGATTATGCCAAGACACTCGCAACCTGACGAAATAACTCCGCACCGCATGGCCCAACCTCATGCCGCTCGGCTTGATGAGCGGTTCCGGCGGCTGTGGGAATATTATTCGCCTATTGCGAGGCGGGATTCCTGTCGGGAAATATCGACGTCCGCCAAGTGGTGTTCGCAAAGCGAGCTGAGGCCGCACGCACGTTTCCTCGCAGAACCGGCTATCCGCTTCCGCTGCTAGCGCTCTGCTGGTAACGCCTTCCACAGGACGACGTCGGGCGATTTCCGAACATGAATTTCAACAAAGACGTCGTCGAAGCATCGGCAATACGCCGCTGATCAAGCTGAAGCGGGCTTCGGAAGCTGACCGGCTGCACCATTCTCGGCAAGGCCGAATTATAAATCCCGGCCAGTCCGTGAAGGATCGCGCCGGAAAATGGATGATCCTGAAGCTGAAAAGCGCGGCGAACTCAAGCCTGGCGGGCTCGTGGTGGAATCCACGGCCGGCAATACCGGATCGGCCTCGCGGTGGTCGCGAGCGCGCGCGGCTACCGCACGCTGATCGTGATTCCGGAAACCCAAAGCCAGGAAAAGAAGGACATGCTCCGGCTATGCGGCGCCGAGCTCGTGGAGGTCCCGGCCCTGCCCTACGCCAATCCGAACAATTACCAGCACGTCGGCAAGCGCCTCGCCGTCAGTTCGGAAAAAAGAGCCGAACGGCGTGCTGTTCGCCGATCAGTGGAACAATCTCGACAATCGCCAAGGCGCACTATGATTCACGGGCCCCGAAATCTGGGAGCAGACCGACGGCAAGATCGACGGCTTCATCTGCTCGGTCGGCACCGGCGGCACGCTTGCCGGCACCAGCCGCGATCTGAAGGAAAAGAACAAGGACGTCGTCGTCGCCTGCGCCGATCCGCATGGCTCTGCCATGTATGAGTTGTTCAAGCACGGCAAGGTCAAGTCGACGCCGGGCGAGTCGATTACCGAGGGCATCGGGCTTGGCCGCGTCACGCCCGTGATCGAGACCGCTGAGGTCGACGACGCCTACCTGATCTCGGATGAGGAAGCGGTCAGGGTGATCTACGACCTGCTCAAGCACGAAGGCCTGTGCCTCGGCGGCTCGACCGGCATCAATGTCGCCGGCGCGATCCGGCTTGCCAAACAGCTCGGCCCCGGCAAGACCATCGTCACGATCCTGCCGATCCGGCAACCGCTATCAGTCAAAGCTGTTCAATCCGGATTTCATGCGGTCAAGAAGCTGCCCGTGCCGGAATGGCTGGAGAAGCGCACCAAGATCGACGTGCCGTTCGTAAAGGTGTGAGTCTGAGGTGCGGCAGCTCCCGTCGTTCAGGCCGCACTCAGTCGGCGGAACGGCCCGCGATCACCGCAGGATCTGGCTCAAAAACAGCTTGGTCCGCGCGTGCTGCGGATTGGCGAAGAACTCCTGCCGGCGTGTTGATCTCGATGATCTGGCCCGCATCCATGAAAACGACGCGGTTGGCGACCTCGCGGGCAAAGCCCATTTCGTGGGTGACCACCAGCATGGTCATGCCCTCCTTCGCGAGGTCGACCATGGTGTCGAGCACTTCCTTGACCATTTCCGGATCGAGCGCCGAGGTCGGCTCGTCGAACAGCATCACCTTGGGATTCATGGTGAGCGCGCGCGCGATCGCGACGCGCTGCTGCTGGCCGCCCGACATCTGGCCCGGGTATTTGCTGGCCTGATGCGGGATCTTGACCCGCTCCAGATATTTCATCGCGGCCGCTTCCGCTTCCTTCTGCGGGATGTTGCGCACCCAGATCGGCGCCAGCGTGCAGTTCTCCAGCACCGTCAGATGCGGGAACAGGTTGAAACTCTGGAACACCATGCCGACTTCCCGACGGACTTCGTCGACGCGGCGCAGATTCGGACCGAGGTCGATGCCGTCGACGACAATCTCGCCTTCCTGGAATTCCTCCAGCGCGTTGATGCAGCGGATCAGGGTGGACTTGCCGGAGCCCGAAGGACCGCAGATCACGATGCGCTCGCCCTTGCCGACCGCGAGGTCGATATCGCGCAGCACGTGGAAGTCGCCATACCATTTGTTGAGGCGGGCAATGCTGACAATCGACTTTTCCGCCATGCGCTTCCCCTCAGTTGCGCCGATGCGCGTTCAACCTGTTCTCGACAAACAGCGAGTAACGCGACATGCCAAAACAGAACGTGAAATAGATGATCCCGCAGAAGGCGAAGCCGGTAAACAGCGTCGTCGGCGTCGCCCAGTTCGGATCGGAGAACGAGGCGCGCAGCGACCCCAGCAAATCGAACAGCGCGACGATCGAGACCAGCGAGGTGTCCTTGAACAGCGCGATGAAGCTATTGACGAGGCCGGGAATGACGTGGCGCAGCGCCTGCGGCAGCACGATCAGGAATGTCGTCTTCCACCAGGACAGCCCGAGCGCGCTCGCCGCCTCGCCCTGCCCGCGCGGGATCGCCTGCAGGCCGCCGCGAATCACTTCGGCCTGGTAGGCGCCGGCGAACAAAGCGGTGCCGATCAGTGCACGCACCAGGCCGTCCACGGTGAAATTGCCGGGCAGGAAAAGCGGCAGCATGTAGGTGGCGAAGAACAGCACGGTGATCAGCGGCACGCCGCGCCAGAACTCGATGAAGATGATGGAGAAGAAGCGGATCAGCGGAATGGTCGAGCGCCGTCCGAGCGCCAGCGCAATGCCGATCGGCATCGAGGCGACGATGCCCACGACCGAGATCACCAGCGTCACCAGAAGTCCGCCCCACAGCCGTGTATCGACCAACGGCAGCCCGCCGTGGTCGAGCCGCATGACGGCGATGACGAGCGCGATGCCGGCAAAGGTGATGAGGCACGCGATCAGCGGCCTTAGACCGCGCCGGAGGCCACCTGCGAGGAAGAGGACGAGCGCCGAGATGACGACGGCAGTGACCGCGAAATCCGCCCAGACCGGCTGGCCGGAGGCCTGCATCTGGTCGCGCAACCAGGTGAGCGGCCAGATCACCAGCGAAATCGCCGAGCCGATCAGGACGAAGAGCTCGCCCAACAGCCACAACAGCGGACCAATGACTGCCGTCGCCGCACCGGCCCGGATCAGCGCGTTGCCGGCGCTGGCAAAACTATCGGCAAATCCCGACAGCAGGATTGCCGACCAGCTCACACCAAAGCCGCTGAGCCCGCCGCCATGGAGCAGAAAGAACGCCACCACGGGAAAAGCGAGGAAGAACAGGGAGGCGTTGAGGCTCTTGGCCGGCAGGCGCGGGATCAGGAGCGGCAACAGCAGGATGGCGCCCAGCAGGAAGGTCAGATTGACCCGCCAGCGCTCCGGCTGCGGATAGAAGCCATAGATGAGCTGGTCGAATTTTGCGGCGATATAGGGCCAGCAGGCGCCGACGGGATGGCCGGCGTTCTGCTCCAGGCAGGCGTTGCGGTCGGCTCCGTGCCAGACCGCCTCGACAAAAAGGAATCTCAGCGACGGCACGACCGTGAACCAGATCAACAGCGCGCCCACGATCGTGAGCAGGATGTTGGTCGGCGAGTTGAGGAGCCGAGTGCGCACGAAGCCGACAAAGCCCGTGGTCTTGACCGGCGCCGCCCGCTCCGCAACGAGGTCCTTGCGCACGAAATTCGGCAACGCGACGTCGCTCATGTCCCCAAGCTCCGGCTCAGCCGCCAATTATAGAAACTCATGATCGCGCTGGTGAAGAGTGAGAGCGCGAGATAGACGCCCATGGTGATGACGATGATCTCGATCGCCTGACCGGTCTGGCTCAGCGTCGTTCCCGCAAACACAGAAACCAGATCGGGATAGCCGATCGCGACCGCGAGCGAGGAGTTCTTGGTCAGATTGAGATACTGGTTGGTGAGTGGCGGCAGGATCACGCGCATCGCCTGCGGGACCACGATCAGCCGCAGCACCGTGCCGCGGCTAAGCCCCAGCGACAGCCCCGCCTCCATCTGCCCCGTGTGCACCGACAGGATGCCGGCGCGGACGATCTCGGCGATGAAAGCTGCGGTGTAAGTCGAGAGCGCGACGACGAGCGCGACGAATTCGGGGATGACGCGCATGCCGCCGGCGAAGTTGAAGCCCTTCAGTTCGGGCAGCTCGACCTTGAACGGCGCGCCGAAGATGAGCGTGGCCAGCAGCGGCAGACCAATCAGGAGGCCGAGCACGTAAGGCCAGATCCGCATGGCCTTGCCGTGCTGGAACAATTGCCGGCGCGCGTAATAATGGAGGATCACCCAGGCAACGATCGCGACCAGAATGGCGATTAGAAATGCATCGAGACCGCCCTCGCCGATCGGGCGTGGAATGATCAGGCCGCGATTATTGAGATAGGAAACGCCAAACAGCGAAATGCTCTGCCGCGGCCCCGGCAGCGCGGCGAGCACCGCGAGATACCAGAACAGCATCTGGAACAGGACCGGCAGGTTGCGGATAAGCTCGACATAGCCGCCGGCGACGCGCGAGATCAGCCAGTTCGGCGACAACCGCCCGAGCGCCACGATGAAGCCGATCAGGGTGGCAAAGAAGATGCCGATGACCGCGACCAGAATCGTGTTGACCAGCCCGACCAGGAAGACGCGCGTGTAGGTATCGGAGCCGGAATAGGGAATCAGGCTCTGGCTGACGTCAAAGCCTGCGGTGTTGTTGAGGAACCCAAAGCCGGAAGCGATCCGCTGGTTTTCCAGATTGGCCCGGGCATTGACGAAGATCTCGTAGCCGATCCAGACCAGGACCAGCGCGAACAGAACCTGCAGGAAAAAACCGTTCCACCCGGCCCGGCCGCCGAGCGCGCGCTTCAGCCGAAACGCGAACTGCGGCGGTGGGGACCGGGCTTCAATGCTCATCATGCGGCCAGCCGCGAGAGGGTTCGGCGATCAGCGGATCGGCGGCGCGTACTGGATTCCACCCTTGTTCCAGAGATTGTTCAGCCCACGTGAAATCTGCAGCTTGGAGCCCGAGCCGACATTGCGGTCATAGGATTCACCGTAATTGCCGACCGCCTTGATGATGCGGCCGAACCAGTCCTTGGTGAGACCAAGCTGCTCGCCGAGATTGCCGTCGGTGCCGAAGGCGCGTTTCAGATCCGGTTTGTCGGATTTCGCCATCTCGTCGGCATTCTTCTGGGTGACGCCGAGCTCTTCCGCGTCGACCATGGCAAACAGCACCCATTTAACGATATCGAACCACTGGTCGTCACCGTGGCGCACCATCGGTCCGAGCGGCTCCTTCGAGATCACCTCGGGCAGCACGACGTGATCGGCGGGGTTGGCGAGCTTCAACCGCTCGGCATAGAGCTGCGAGACGTCGGAAGTGAACACGTCGCAGCGCCCGGCTTCATAGGCCTTGACGGTCTCGTCCGCCGAGGTGAACGCAATCACCTCGTACTTCATGTTGTTGCCCTTGAAGTAGTCGGCGAGGTTCTGCTCGGTGGTGGTTCCGGTCTGCACGCAGACCGAGGCGCTGGAGAGTTCCAGCGCCGAGTTCACCTTGAGCGATTTCTTCACCAGGAAACCCTGCCCGTCGTAATAGGTTACGCCGGTGAAGTTGGCGCCGAGCGCGGTGTCGCGCGACAGCGTCCAGGTGGTGTTGCGCGACAGCACGTCGATCTCACCCGACTGCAGCGCCGTAAAGCGGTCCTTGGCCGAGAGCGGCACGAACTTGATCTTGGTCGGATCGTCGAAGATGGCGGCGGCAATGGCGCGGCAGATGTCGACGTCGATGCCGGTCCAGTTACCCTTGTCGTCGGGCGAGGAGAAGCCCGGCAGGCCCTGGCTCACTCCGCAGGACAGTTGGCCGCGGTCCTTGACCGCCTTCAGCGTTTGGGCGCTCGCGGATTGGGCTGCGAAACCGGCGGCGAGTGCAAGGGTGAGTACCAGGGATACGCGTTTCATGGGCTGGGCCTTTCGAGGAGTGCTTCGGAGATCGGCGCTGAAGGTCGGCTCTAAAGTCGTCGTTTAACTCGTCTTGACAACGTTCGCTTTTCGTCGCGCAACGTCTGACGGGCCCACCCCCTAATGATCCACGAATGCAAGCGCCAAATCCTTAAAAGGTCTCGCCTCAAAAGGTAGCGCCGTCAGGCCAAACGTGGATCGAAGGTCGCGGCAAGCCCCTCAACGTGCGGCGACAGAATAGCTGGCGCACATCACAGAACGACTGGCGACCCGGGTCAAGGGGTTGACGGCCCTCTTCCATGTCCTGTTATTAACGGTCCCGGCCCAAATCAGCCGGCGGCAACAAAATCCGAGCAATAGCGGCTTGAGGGCATGGACTCTTCGCAACCGCCGGGCGCACAAAACCCGCACAAAGCAGAAACCCGGCTGGTGACGGCCGGCCGCGACACCAGGTCGCAAAAAGGCTTTGTCAATCCGCCGGTTTTCCACGGTTCCACCGTGCTCTATCCGACCGCCGGGGATCTGCACGCCCACCGGAGCGAGTTCCAGTACGGCCGCCACGGCACCCCGACCACCCGAGCGCTGCAGGATGTGCTGATGGCCCTGGAAGGCCCGCAATGCGCCGGCGTGGGGCTGGCGCCGTCGGGTCTGGCCGCGATCTCCACCACGTTACTGGCGGTGGCCAAGGCGGGCGACCACCTTCTGGTTTGCGACAACGCCTACCGGCCGACGCGCAATTTCTGCAACGGCATGCTCACCCGTTACGGCGTCGAGACCGCCTATTTCGATCCCTTGGTCGGCGCCGGCATTGAGAAGCTGTTCAAGCCGAACACCCGCGCGGTGCTGGTCGAGGCGCCGGGCTCGCAGACCTTCGAAATGCCCGACATTCCCGTCATCGCGGCCGTGGCGCATGCGCGCGGCGCGCTCGTCATCGACGACAACACCTGGGCGACACCGCTCTATCATCGTTCGCTCGAGCTCGGCGTCGATATCAGCATGCAGGCCGGCACCAAATATATCGGCGGCCATTCCGACATCATGTTCGGCACCATCTCCGCCAACACCAAAGCCTGGCCGACCATCGCGGAAAACATCCGCCTGCTCGGCGTCTGCGCCGGCCCTGACGACGTCTATCTCGCGCTGCGCGGCATGCGCACACTGTCGGTTCGGCTTTCGCAGCATTACCGCTCCGGGCTCGAGATGGCGCGCTGGCTCCAGCAGCGCAGCGAGGTGCAACAGGTCCTGCATCCGGCACTGGAAAGCGATCCTGGGCACGCGATCTGGAAGCGCGATTTCAGCGGCGCGTCGGGGCTGTTCAGCATCGTGCTGCAGCCGAAACCGCAAAAGGCCGTCGACGCCATGCTGGATAGCCTGAAACTGTTCGGGATGGGCTTTTCCTGGGGCGGCTTCGAAAGCCTCGCCATCCCCTTCGACTGCAGCGCCTATCGCACCGCGACCAAATGGGCGCCTGGCGGTCCGACGCTGCGGCTGCATATCGGTCTGGAGGACACCGACGACCTGAAGGGTGATCTCGACCGCGGCTTTGCGGTGTTCAACGCGGCCTAAAGCGGGCTCAGGAACTGAAGCGCGCGCGGTAGTCCTGCGGCGTGACGTCCAGCAACCGCGCGAAACTGCGGCGCATCGTTTCCTCCGATCCGAAGCCACAGCGCTGCGAGATGCGTTTGACCGGCAGCCGCGAATTCGAGCAGCAGCCGTCGCGCCGCTTCCACCCGAAGCTGTTCGACGGCGCGCACCGGCGTCATGCCGGTGGCGTCGGCATAATGCCGGCTGAAGCTGCGCTCACTCATGCCGGCTTGCCGGGCGAGCGCCGGCAGCGAGATGTCCTCGGCGAGATGCTGATTGATCCACTCATGCAGCGCACCGAACTTGTCCTCGGCCGCCTGCAAAGAATGCGTGGCGCTGAATTGCGCCTGACCTCCCGGCCGCTTGAGAAACACCACGAGATAGCGGGCCACGGCGAGTGCAGCTGCGCGGCCGAGATCTTCCTCCACCATGGCCAAGGCAAGATCGATGCCGGAGCTCACGCCGGCCGATGTCCAGACCGAGCCATCGCGCACGAAGATCGGATCGGACTCGACACGCACGACCGGAAAACGTTTTGCGAACTCCGCGCATACTGACCAGTGCGTCGCCGCGCGTTTGCCATCCAGCGTTCCTGATGCCGCCAACAGGAAGGCACCGGTACAGACGGACGCGACGCGGCGGGCATCGCTGGCACGCTGGCGAACCCAGCTAACCAGCGAAGCGTTCGCCGAGGCGGCCTCCACGCCGGGACCACCCGCGATCATCAGCGTGTCCATGGGTGATCCGATCGGCGACAAAGGAACGGCTGCGAGCGAGACGCCCGCCGATGCCGTGACGATGTCAGCGTCTTGCGTCACGACCCGAACCTCGTAGGGCGGCGCCTTCCCTGCTTTGACGGCGAAATCGTTGGCTGTTGCAAACACCTGAATGGGACCGGTCGCGTCGAGCAATTGCACCGACGGGAAGACCAGCATTTCGACAATCCGGGGGCCGCTTGGCGGAAATCGAGGGTGTTTTGGCATTTCGGCGCAGCAGTGCCTGCTTAGGTTCGGCTGTCTAGTTCAACCTGAGACAAGGAGAAACGCGTGATTACGGAGAGTGCACATCTACAGATAGGGTCCCTCTTGTTCGAGGGAATAGACCAGATTGATCTGACGGGCCCGTTCGAGGTGCTATCGCGCCTGCCGAATTCGACACTTCGCATCTATGGCCGGACGGCTTCGGACGTCCGCGATATCAGAGGATTGCGGCTGACGCCCGACGCGGCGCTTGCCGACGCGCCGCAGCTCGACGTGCTGCACATCCCCGGAGGTTTTGGCCAGGAGGCCTTGATGGAGGACGATGAGGTGTTGGGCTGGATCAGACGGCAGGCTGCCGGCGCCCGCAGCATCTTCTCGGTCTGCACCGGCGCCCTGCTCTGCGGCGCAGCCGGACTGCTCCGCGGTCGCCGCGCGACGACGCATTGGGCTTCGTTTCATCTGCTGCCGTTGTTCGGCGCCATTCCGGTGAACGAGCGCGTGGTGGTCGACGGGAGCTGGGTCTTTGCTGCGGGCGTTACCGCCGGTATCGACGGCGCGCTGCGGCTCGCAGCCGAATTGCGCGGCGACGATGCAGCGCGCGCCATCCAGCTCTATATGGCCTACGCGCCCGAACCTCCCTTCGACAGCGGAACGCCTGAAACCGCGCCGCCCGCGATCCTCGAACGCGCCCGGCAATCGGTGGCCGACATTACTGCAAGACGCGAAGCAACCGCGCTGCGTGCCGCCGCGAGGCTCGGCACTGCCGCTTCATAGGTGACAAATCGAGTTGGCGGAAACCGAGGGATATTTGGCGCTCCCATGGATGTCGCCTCGCCTAGATAGCTCTCACCAACGCGGACACGGTGGCTCGCCTGCGATCGAACGGCAACTTCGTCGCTCTGCCTCGCCACCCGATTTTGAGGAGATTTCGCCATGACTATAAACGGAACCACGATGACTTTCAGCAGGAAGCCTGCTCCCGACTGGCTGCTGGCCTTCTGGAAGGAGATCGACGACAAGACCTTCGGCAAGGGTTTTGACTGTTTTGTCGAGGACGCGACCTGCAACCTCGGCGTCGCCGACTGGCACGGACGGGAAACCATCCGCAACAACCTGCGCGCCTTCATCGACACCGGGTTCACCGCCCTCCACGACGTGGTGGAATATTGGGACGGCGGAGCGCTCAAGGTCTTCCGCGGCATCGTGACGATGACGCCGGACGACAAGAGCAAGCCACAGGCCAAGCCGGTGATGACCCATTTCTTCTACATGGACGAGTCGAATCCCACCAAAGTCCGCCGCTGGGTCGGATCGGTCGGACCGACCGCGTTCTAAGACGACGAAGTCGGCCCGCCATTGGCGGGCCGGCCTTCAATCACCGATCAAGCGTCTGCGAACCGCTCGCGCGGTTCTTCCAGATCAGCATGATATTGCGGACATAGATGATGTTCGACAGTAGCTGTCCGATGATGATGACGGGCTCGCGTTTGACGAGGCCGTAGATCAGCGTCATCGTGCCGCCCGCCACCGAGAAAAACCAGAACGCCATCGGCACCACGCTTTTTCCCGCGCGTTCGCTGGCGATCCATTGCACCAGGAAGCGTGCGGCAAAGGCAAGCTGCGCCGCGAGGCCAAAGGCCAGCCAGAAATCGAACTTGGCGACGAAAATATCGTAGATGTAATTGCCGAGCGCCTGACCGTACTGGATCAACATCACTTCACCTCGATCGCAACGGGCGTCGGCTTCTTGCGCCGGATCAGCCACCACACGCCGGCGACATCCATGATGCCGATCCACAGCCGATCGAAGAAGCCGTAATTGGACACGCCGGAATGGCGCGGCCGGTCGATGACGTCGACATAGGCGATCTCATAACCCTCGCGGCGCATTAGCGCCGGCAGGAAGCGATGCAGCCCGTCGAAATAGGGCATCATCAGGAACACCTCGCGGCGGAACGCTTTCAGGCCGCAGCCGGTATCGCGGGTGCCGTCTTTCAAAATGCCGTTGCGCACGGCATTGGCGATCCGCGACTGCAATTTCTTGAAGCCGGTATCCTTGCGCCCGACGCGCTGGCCGGCGACCAGACCAACGCGCTCGCCGCCGTTCTCGATCGCTGAAATCAGAGCCGGCAGGAACGCCGGGTTGTTCTGCCCGTCGCCGTCCATGGTTGCCACGATCGTGCCGCGCGCAGCGCGCACGCCGCTGCGCACCGCCGCCGATTGCCCGGCGGATCTCTCGTGGCGGATCTGGCGCAGATTGGCGCGCTCCCTCATCGCCGCCGCCAACCGCTCAGCGGTCGCATCCGTCGAACCGTCATTGACATAGATGATCTCATAGGCGAATCGGCCGTCGAGTGCGGCCGCGATCTCTGTGATCAGCGGAATGATATTTTCCGCCTCGTTCCGCACGGGAACGACGATGGAGACCGAGACATCGGTGTCGGAGAGAGACAAGTTAACGCTTCTAGCCCGTCGAGAGAATTGAGGTCGGCACGATGAAGCACCTTCGCCCGCGCGCTTATCGCGTCCGGACCGCCGTCGCAACCCTTTTGATGCTTGGCTAGCCGGCCGAAAATCGAGGAATTCGGCCGGGTTTTCGGCCAGAATCTTCCTTCGTTCTTGTTTGCTCGCGACAGGCGCCGACGGCTCGAACGCATTCGCAGATCGTTGCCGCAACACGCGGGGCCAGCCGGGCGTCTCGTTATCTCGTGGGCTGCCAAAGCAGGAGCGACGCTCGCCTGGAATAACCAACCATCAGTTTGGTTACATTGTATTAGTTTGTGATCTGAGATAGCTTTTCACACCTCAACCGACGCTTCTGTGCATGCCGGCAAGCGAGAAAAACGCATCCGAAACCCTAGCGGACCGCGCCTACAACGCCATTGCCGACGCCATCGTGCGTGGCGAACTGACGGCGGGCGCTCGGATCAGCGAAGCAGCCCTCAGCAAGCGGTTCCAGATCGGCCGCGGTCCTCTGCGCGAGGCCCTGAGGCGACTGGAAGGGCGACGGCTGGTCATCACCAGGCCGAATGCCGGCGCCCGCGTCGTGTCGCTATCGACCCGTGACATGGTCGAGCTGTTCGAGATCAGAGAGATCCTGGAAACCAGGGCTTGCCAGCTCGCAACGGAGCGGATGCTGGACGGCGAGATCGACGCGCTGGAAGCCCTGCTCGATAGGGGGCCGAAAACCGCGCACGCCACCACGACGCCGGACTTTCACGCGGCCATCGTCCAGGGCAGCAAGAGCAATCAGCTCATCGATCTCCTGTGCGGCGAACTGTGGGACCTGCTTCGGATCTATCGCATCAAATCCGCCCTCGATATCGGTCGCATCGAGGCGTCAGTTCAGGAGCACCGCGAGATCGCGCAAGCCATGCGGCAGCGCGATGCAGAGCGCGCGGCGTTCCTGATGGGCCGTCATATTCGCAAGGAGCGTTGCAACCTTCTGCGCCTGCAAGCCATCGCGCCGCTGTCTAGTGCGTCGGAACCGAGCGATCGAGCCGGCGCCGAACTGCGCGCAAGGAAGAACGCGCCGCGCGCGGTTTGAGCGCTGATCAGCGCGCGATAACTTTGCCATCTGCATCGATAGCAAAACCAAGATCGCGCGCGGCGAACCAATAGCGCACGGCCAGCGCACCGACGAGACCGACCACCACGCCACCCACGACATCGCTCGGATGATGCGCGAGGATCACGAGGCGGCTTGTCGCGATCGCGAGCGCATAGACGAAGATCGGAATGCGCGCCTTCGGCCAGATCGCGGCGACGCCAAAAGCGAGCGCAAACGCCGTGACCGAATGCGCCGACGGGAAGCTGAAATAAGGCTCCGCGCCGTGGAAGGGCTGGAAATTGAACGGATCGGCCTTGCCGCCGACAAAGGGCCGGCCGCGGCCGACCACGTTCTTGATGATCTCGGCAAACGCGACCGGCAGCGCCACTGCGAAGAACAGATATTCGATATAGCCGGCAAAACGGAGCAGCCGGCCGCGCGCGGCGCCGGACAGAAGCGGAAACGCCAGCGTCATCACGACCAACGCCGCCGCCAGCGCGGTCAGGACATAGCTGTCCTTGCCGAAATCGGTAATGGCCCGCGCCGGCCAGGCGCTGGGCGCCCCGCGCGGCGGCATCAGGCTGATCTCGGTCGCGTCAAAGCCGAACATCAGGGCCACAATCAGCACCGCGCCGATCCCGATCAGCCACAAAGACTGCGCCCGCAAGCGACGCACTGCTTCCGGACGATGCGGGGCGGTCGGCGAACGCACCAGTTGCGACGCCGAGCGTCCGATCAGGGCAAGCAATTGCGTGGGGTAGTTCTGGGTTTCGCCGATGGCGGGCGGCGCGCTCATCACTCCGTGCCTTCGGAACGGAAGACCGAAATCGAGACCGCCCTGCCCCGCGAGATGTTGTAGCCCTCGATCCGGGTGGCGACGTTGTAGCGCAAGCCGATCGCCTCGGCCCGCTGCACGAAGGTGCGCTCGGAACGCTGCTCGACGAGGGCGAAGCGGCAGGTGCCCCCGTTCAGGAAGTCCGCCGCGCCCGAGCCGTCCGTCAGCACGGTTGAGGTATCGGTCATGAACACGAGGCTTGGCTCGTCGAAACCGGCCGAGGCCAGTCTCGGCTTGGCACAGACGGCGTAGCGCAGCGCGCGCGCAATCTCGGCGCTCGGAAACAGTGTGTTGAGTGACGGCACCACCACGCCATAGACCGCAACGGCCAGGAACATGGCGGCGACGACCGCGTTCAGCAGCGAGCGCTCGGCGCGGCTGTCCTCATAGAGCCACCACGCAAACAATCCGAGGATCATGGAGGCCGCGAGCAGCGGCCAGGCCAGGAACGCCGGCTGTCGCGTCAGCGAGATGGCGCCGACCACGGCGAGGATCGCGGCCAGCGCGGGAATGGCGAACCACCAGGCCGCGCCCTTCGTCAACCATGAGCGCGACAGCACCCGCCGCTCCAGCGCGCCCACGGTCAGGATCGCAATCGCCGGATAGAGCGGCAGAACGTAATGCGGCAGCTTGGTCAGCACCAGCTCGAATACGATCCAGGACGGCACCAGCCAGGCCAGGAGAAATTGCGCGCCGGGCTCGCGCCGCGCCCGCCAGATCGCCGGCACCGCCATGCCGGCCAGCGGCGCGCCGGGCCAGAAGGTGATCCAGAACAGCAGGAGATAGAGCCCGGGCGGCGCGCCATGCGACTCCTGGGCGGCGAGCTTGCTCAGCATGTCGCCGCCGACGGAGTCGGTGAAGAAGGTGCCGCCGGCGCGCCAGTAGATCGCGATGAACCACGGCAGCACCAGGATCAGCGTCCACATCAGCCCCCACACCGGGCGCAGCCGCCACAGCCAGGAGGCATTGCGGTCGAGGACGCCGAGCGTGACAATGGTAAGCCCGGCGAACATCAGGATCAGCGGTCCCTTGATCAGGATGCCGCCCGCGAGCGCGGTCCAGAAGATGATGGGCCAGCTCCAGGGCGGACGCTCAGGGTCCTCGCCACGCTGCCAGGAGAGATAGACGCGCGCGAGCGCCCCCATCGCGGCGACCACGGTGAGTAGCAGCATCGCATCGGTCTTGGCGAGCCGCGCCTCGACGCTGAGGAGCACGCAGGAACACATCATCAGCGCCGCGAGCACCGCGCCGCGCCGCGTCACAAAGGCGAGCGCCGCCCAGTAGGTCAGGAGCACCGCGCCGACCGCGCCGATCAGCGAGGGAATGCGGTAGACCCAGATGCGCACTTCGGCCTTCGGCAGGCCGAGCGCCTTCAGGCCCTCGACCGCCGCCGCCTGCATCCAGTAGATGCCGACCGGCTTCTTGTAGCGGACGTCGTCCTGGAAACGGATGTCGACGAAGTCAGAGGTCTCGACCATCTGCTTGGTCGCCTGCGCAAAGCGCGCCTCATCGCGATCGACCGGCGGGATAGTGAAAAAGCCCGGAAGGAAAAACAGTGCGCCGCACACCAGGAGGAACGCAATGCAGCGTGTATGGCTCGCTGTGACAAAATCGACCATCCGGACTAGCCGATTGCCCGGATTGACCGGGTTTTTCGGCTCGCGGGGGCTGCCAAATCGGGGACGGGCATAGGTTTCGGCCATGGTTCCGCATACGCCGAAACCACCGTGCGGACAACCGCTTAGGCCATCCCTATTGTATTCTCACAACAACTGTGTCCGCCGCGCCCGTGGCGTCGATGACGGTCAGCCGGGCAAAGCCCGGACCGGGCGGATCGATCAGGCGCTGCCTGCGGCCGTCGATCTCTCCGACCGAGCGGCCGTTCACGAGTACGGTCATCGGCAGCGCTCCGCCGGCCACCCTGACCGGCATCGGGACCAAGTCCGCGCCGCCCGAGCGATCGACATCGATCCGCGAGCCATTGAGCGGGAACTGGATATGCAGCGCCTGCTCGCCGCCGGTCCGCACCAGCTCGCCCATGGCACGGAACCGCTTGAGAGGTAACGGCAGTTTGGCGTTGGAGGCGATCAGCGCACCCTTCGGCGCCTTCGGCAGCGGCGCGGGCAGCTTGCCGGTGCGCGCGAAGGCATCGAACAGGATCGGCGCCGCGGCCGCACGGCCGATCAGGCCCGGAACCGGCGCGCCATCGGGGCGGCCGACCCAGACGCCGATGGTCATGTGGCCGTCGAAGCCGACCGACCAGGCGTCGCGGTAGCCGTAGCTGGTTCCAGTCTTGAACGCGATGCGGCCGCCGACGCCGTTCTCGGGCGGCGGCGTGCCCATCAGCACATTGGCGACCTGCCAGGCCGCGACGGGGTCCATCAGCCGCATCGGCTCGCGGTCATCGGGCCTGCCGTCCATGATCTCGCGCAGCGATTTAGTGGTGCCGAGCCGCGGGAAGCCGGCATAGACCGTCACCAGATCCTGTAGCGTAACGCCAACGCCGCCGAGCCCCATCGCCAGCCCCGGCGCCTCGTCCTTCGGCAGCACCAGATTTGCGCCGGCTTGGCGAAGCCGCGACGACAGCCGGCTCGAGCCGACGCGGTCGAGCAGCGCGATCGCCGGCACGTTCAGCGAGAGCTGCAGCGCGCGCTTGATCGGCACCGTGCCCTGATAGGTCATGTCGAAATTTTCCGGCGCGTAGGAGCCGAAGCGGATCGGCCGGTCCTCGATCAGGCTTTCCGGATGCACAAAGCCATCCTCGAAGGCGAGGCCATAGATGAACGGTTTGAGCGTCGAGCCGGGCGAGCGCACCGCGCGGGTCATGTCGACCTGCCCTGCTCGGCCGGCGTCGAAATAGCCGGCCGAGCCGACGCGCGCCAGCACATCGCCCGTCGCATTGTCGACCACGATGATCCCGACCGAAATGTTCTGACCCAACGCAATCGCGCGGTCGCGCGCCAGCGGCTCCAGCACCTTCTGCAGGTTGGCATCCAGCGTCAGCTTGATCACCGGCGCGTCTTTGACGGTAGCGATGGCCTGATCGGAAGAATGCGGCGCCAGGATCGGCATTGGCTTGCGCATTTTCGGCACCGGCGTGGTCCTGGCCTGCGCCGCATCTTCCGCCGTGACGCGATGCTCGGAGATCATGCGATCGAGCACACGGTCGCGCGCCTCGCGCGCCCGCTCCGGATAGCGGTCAAGTCGCCGCGTTTCCGGCGATTGCGGCAGCGCCACCAGCAACGCCGCTTCGGCGAGCGACAGCCGCTTCGGCTCCTTGCCGAAATAGGCGATGGACGCCGCGCGAATGCCTTCAAGATTGCCGCCGAACGGCGCCAGCGCCAGATAGAGGTTGAGGATCTCGTCCTTGTTGAGCTGCCGCTCGATCTCGATCGCGCGCACGATCTGGCGCAGTTTTGCGTGGAAGGAACGATGATGCTCGGGTTCCTCCATCAGTCGCGCGAGCTGCATGGTGATGGTCGAGCCGCCCGAGACGATGTGGCCACGCGTGATGAGCTGGACCGCGGCGCGCCCCAGCGCCAGCGGGTCGACACCGGCATGCTGGCGGAAGCGCTGGTCTTCATAGGCGAGCAGCAGGTTCAGGTAAGTCGGATCGACGTCCTTCTTCGCGTCGACCGGCAAACGCCAGCGGCCGTCGGCCATCGCGTAGGCGCGCAGCAGTTTGCCGTTGCGGTCGATTACGGTGGTCGAGACCTGTCGCGCTTGCGCCAGCGGCAACGGTCCGAGCGAGGCGACCCAGGCGGCGAAGGCGCCGGTCATGATCAAGCCGGCCACGACCGCAACCATCGCCGCCTTCTTCATCCGCGACCGGCGCGGCAGAGCCGCCGCCGGTGCTATCGCCGCCTCATCGCTCATTTCGCCGCGCGCACCTCGACCGATCCAGTGCCGCTGCGGCCATCGCGCGAGGGATTATACATGTCCTCGACATAGGCCTGCGGCAGCACAAATTTGCCCGGCGTCACCGCTCGTACAACATAGGCGACGGTGAACACCGCCTTGCTGTCGGTGGCGCGGTCCAGCGCCGCGGTGAAGCGGTCATCGCGGAACTCGGTGTTAACGGGGTCCTGCCCATCCTGGATCCAGTCCAGCGTGCCACTGTCGCCCGACGACACCAGATGCGGGTTGTCGATCTCCAGGCCAGCCGGGAGATAGTCCGACACCATGATGTGTCCGTATTCCGGCTTGGGCTCTGTGATCTTCAACACGACCGCGAAGCGATCGTTCTGCTTCGCCGTCGAAATGTCGACCGGCTTGCCATCGAGCGTGAAATAGCTGCGCTCGATCCTGAAGCCGTTCGAGGCGGCCGGTTCCGGCGTGACCGGCGAACCCGACACCGAAACCACCGCCTGCACCGGCGCATCGCCGGTGTTGGTGATCTTGAGCGGCTGGCCGGTCAGCTCGGCGGCCTTGTAGTTGCGGTAGAGCGCGGCCTTGATCGCCGTGCCGTTGAGGTCGAGCGCCATGGTTTCCTTGGCGAGCGCGCGCGCCGCCAGCACCATCCAGGCATTCTCCTGTGTGGAGGTGTAGGGCGTGAGCCCGCGCGCGGCTTCGACCCGCATCACCGCCTGTGTCAGCGACGCATGCGGCGCGTTGCCTTCGGAGGCGAGCGATACGAATGCGGCGGCATCGCGCAGCGCCGAACCGTAATCGACGCGGCCGAACACCAGCACCGGTTTCGGGTTGAGGTCTTCGAGCGCCGAGGCATAGACGCGCTCGGCGCGGTTGCGGTCGCCGACCAGCGCCAGCGCCGCCGCCAACTGCGACTTGGCGATGGGGGTGGCCAGATCCTTCAGCTTGGTGTCGGCGAGATAGCGGAGATCGCCGATCGGAGCCGCACCGTTGCGCGCGAGCACGTAGAGGCCATAGGCGAGATCGCGGCCGCCGTCCTTCTCCGGATCGTTGGCGTTGACGACCGAGTTTCTGACACGGTCGAGCGCGTTCTTGAACAGCATATCCGGCACCGCAAAGCCCTTCTCGCGGGCGCGGGTCAGGAAGTCCGTCACATAGGCATCGAGCCATGCGTCGTCGCCGCCGGCCGACCACAGGCCGAACGAGCCATTGGAGCCCTGGCGAGCAAGAAGCCGTTCGATCGCATCCTTGATGCGCTGGTCGAGATTCTCGTCCTGCGCCAGCTTGGCGCCGGCCGCGAGCTCGTTGACATAGAGCAGCGGCATGGCGCGGCTGGTGATCTGCTCCGAGCAGCCATGCGGGTAGCGGTCGAGCGCCTGCAGGATGGTGGCGGCGTCGAGCGCGGTGGAGAGGCCCACCGAAAGCGACACGCTGCCGGTACCCTGCACGAGATCGCTGAACATATCAGGGGTCAACGTCAGGCTCTCGCCTTTCGCCAGCGTCCGGATCGAGCGCCGCGCCAGCACCTGTGTGGCCGGCTTGACGTCGAGCGCATAATGCCGCGCCAGGCTCAGCCCGTTCGGACCGCTGATCGAGACATCGAGTTCCGCCTTGCCGGCGCCGCCCGCGTCGAGGCCCAAGGTCAGCGAGCTGCGCTGCTTGGCGTTGAGCTTCAGCGTGGTCGCGGGATTGCCGGAAACCTTCACCGTGCCGGACGCCGCGACATTGACGACATAGTCGCCAGGCGCGCCCTCGACATTGTCGAGGTCCATGCTCATGGTGCCGTGGTCGCCGGTGAGCAGGAAGCGCGGCAGGGTCGCGGTCAGCACCACGGGATCGCGCACGATGACGTCGGTGGTGGCGCGGCCGAGTTTTGTGGCGCTCCATGCCACCGCCATCACCCGCGCCGTGCCGGCGAAGTCCGGAATGTCAAAGCTGATCTCGGCGGTGCCATCGGCGCCAACCGTGACGATGCCGGAATAGAGCGCGAGCGGCTTCTGTGTCGGCGGCGAGCCCTGCAGCTCGGCGCCGGCATCGCCGCCGGTCTTGATCTGGCCGCGCGTACCCTGCATGCCGTCGATCAGCTGGCCGTAGAGGTCGCGGATTTCCGCCGTGAGCCGCTTCTGGCCGAGATAATAATCATCCGGCGCCGGCGGCTTGTAGTTGGTGAGGTTGAGGATCCCGACATCGACGGCAGCGATCACGATCTTGGCGTCTTCGCCGGGATTGAGCCCGCCGATCTTCACCGGAATCTTCAAGGACGTGTTCGGCCGCACCAACGCGGGCGGCGAGAGGCTGACCTGCAGCGTCCGCGTCTGCTTGTCGATGCCGAACCATTTCAGGCCGATCGCGCGGCCCGGCATGCGCTGCGCGGCCGCATCGAGCGGACGGCGCAGGGTGGCCATCACATAGGCGCCGGTGCCCCAGTCGTTGCCGACAGGGATTTTGACTTGCGTGGTGCCTTCCTTGACGTCGACGCTCTGCGTCATCAGCAGGCGGTCGCCGAGCACGTTGACGGTGAGTTTGCCGGCCGTGCGCGCATTGACCGACACCACCATGGTGTCGCCGGAGGAATATTGCGGCTTGTCGATCGACGTTTCGAGCAGGTCCGGCGTGTCGGCGCTGCCGTCGGAATACCAGCCGACATCGAACTGCACCGAGGTGATCGGGCCGTTGAGCGTCCGTCGATTTGACGTCGAGACGATAGCGGCCGGGCTGCGGCGAGAATGACAAATGCGCCGGTTTGTCGGCGGCGAAGGCGAGATCGCCATCGGCAACGCGCTTGGTGGTCTTGACCGGCTCAAAATTCCAGGAAGAGTTCTGGCGATACCATTGATAGCGCGACTCCAGCTTGAGCAGCTCATAGCGCAAGTTGCTGCGCGCCAGCGTCTTGCCTTCGGGCGAAACAAACACGACGTCGAACTCGGCCTTGCCGCCTTCGGCCACGCTCTTGTCGCCGAACGCCGGCTTGATACCGATCAGGTCGGTGGCGGGCGCGACCGGAAGCGCGAACTTGCGTTCGACCGCGCGGCCGCCGGTTTCCGCCATGCGGACGAAGATGCGCGCCTCCTGCGGACGGGTCGAGGTCGGCGGCTTGCGAGGCTGACCGGGAAGGTCGCCCCGCCCTTGTCGTCGGTATCCGGCATATTCTCGATCGGCGTGCGCTCGTTCGAGGCGGTCTGGGTGTCGTCGACGCCGAACTGATAGCCGGCAAAGCCCGGCCGCTCGTCGGCGGGCGCGACCAGCATGTCGCCCTCGAGCTGGAGGTTGGATGCCGGCGCGCCATAGAGGAAACGGCCGTCGACCTTAAGCTCCACAGGAGCCTCAGCTTTGATGACCTTATCCTTTGAAGTTACGTCGAATTCCAGCCGCTCTGGGATGTAGTCCTCGACCATGAAAGTGGTCTCGCCGACCGATTCCCCCTTGGGGTCGGTGAAGACGCGGACCCGCCAGGTCCCGCTCGGCACCGCGGGGTTGAGCGGCAGGGTCAGCGAGCGGCCGCCTGCGCCCTGGTCGGCCAGCACCGCACGGCGGAACTCGACGCCATCGGGCCGCTCGACCACCATGGTCAGCGGCGTGCCGCCCATGGCATTGCCCTGCCCGTCGCGAAGAGCGCGGTGAGATAGACGGTCTCGTTGGAGCGGTAGACGCCGCGCTCGGCATAGACAAAGGCGTCGGCGCCGCCGTCGGGCATCTCGCGCCCGGCAACGCCGCGATCGGTGAGATCGAACGCGTTCGATTTCAGGCTGAGGAAGGCATAGTCGGTCTTCTCGCCCGACACCGTGAGCATGGCCGGCGACAGCCCGCCCTCGCCGCGCGCCAGCCCCGCCTCGAACAGCACATGGCCGGATTCGTCGGTCTTCTTGGTCGCTAAGGATCTCGTTGTTGCGCGCAACCAGCCGCACTTCTGCATGCGGCTACCGCGTCGGTCGTCGCCAGCGAATTGACGAAGACATGGATGCCGTCATTGCCGGAGAACGCCGCAATGCCGAGGTCGGAGACGATGAACCACTGCGTGGCGAGCTGGTAGTCGTCGTCGCTGCCCGGGGTCTTGGCCGCCGCCGTCATCACATAGACGCCGGGCTGCAGCTCGCCGACCGCCTGGTCGACCGGGAATGCGGTGACGACCTCCTGGTTCAGCGTGGTCGCGGTGGCCAGTTCGCCGGTCCAGACCTTCTCGCCGCGCTCGTCGCCGAGACTGGACAATTGATACTTGCTGATCTGCTGCTGGAAATCGCTATCGATCACCGTGTTGATCAGGTTGCGGTCGCCGATCCGGAACACGTTGACGGTCACCGCGGGCGTGTTGACGCTGACGAGGGGAATGCCGTGCTGGCCGGTGCGCGGCAGCACATAGGCGCGGCCGGTGAAGCGCACGAACGGCTTGCGGTCGCGGACATAGATGTTGAACTCGGCCGATTTCGGCAGGCCCTCCTTCACGTGGACGGCAGGCCCGCGCGCAGATTGATGTTGTAGCGCTCGCCGTGCTTCAGCCCATCGACGCAAAGCTGCTGGTCTTCGGTGGTCAGCGCCGGCTTGTCGGTGCCGGCCAAGGTCACGAACGGCGCGAAGTCGGTGCGCTTGGCGAGGTCCTCGGTGAACTGGAAGCAGACCCGGGGCGAGGCGGAATCGGAATTGACGTTGTAATCGGCGAGCTTGAAGCCGTGGTCGTCGCGCAGCTTCTCATATTGCGCGCGGACGTCGGCGACTTCGCGCAGCTCCAGCGACATCCGCAGCGTATCCAGCGCCGGACGCCATATCTGGCGGTCGGAGAAGGTCCTGCCGAGCACGGCCAGCGCATCGGCCTCGTCCTGCTGGTTGCTCGCGCGCTGGTAGGCGATATAGGCCGCGGTCGAGGCGCGCTCCAGGAAGAAGGTCTTTTCGCTCGATGTCTGCGGCCTGATCTGGAAGATGGTGCGGGCAAGCCGCAGCCAGTTGCCGCTGTCTTCGGGGGTGGTGGCGGCGATCTGGCCGAGGATCTGAAGACCGGCGCGGAAGTCGTTGCGCTTGAAGGCGGCGTCCGCATCGCTGCGCAAGGTCGCCGGCGATTTGGAGACCGGCCCCGCCTCGCTCTTGATCTGGGCTTCCAGCTTGATCGCGGCGTCAGCCGAGGTCGTCGCGCTTGAAGGCCTTGTCGGCGGCCAACGCTGAAGACAGGCCAAGCGCCAGCGTTGCGCAAAAAGCTGCGGCGCGAACCAGACCGATCATGGGGAAGCTCCTTCGCGGGCAAAATCCGCGTGGCGATAAGAAATGCGCGAAATGGTGACGGACTGATGGCAGCGGAACGAGGCGCAGAGCAAAAAGTCGCATACGGCGATGGCGCAAAGGCAAAGTCCGGACAAACGTCCGATGGACCGTTCAGCTAGATGAACGGCCCGATGATATCGCGTAGCGGCGAACCGGGCGCAGTCCCCCGCTCGCCTTAGTCGCGGCCTCGCAAAAACCGGTTCGAAGGGGTTTGCGCAAAAAAGGATTTTTCATATTGAGGGTGTTATGTAGCGTGACGGCGGTCACTCCCCGCCCCAGGAGCAAGCCCGGAAACGGGCTATCCCTCGCCCGGATGACCAGGCTCAGCCAAGACGGTCCCGTAGCTCAACTGGATAGAGCATCAGATTTCTACTCTGAGGGTTGCAGGTTCGAATCCTGCCGGGATCGCCACTACCCATCCTACTGCTTCGGACACGTTCGAAGTTCCTACATTGCAAAAAGATCGCTTGCGGTTGTTAGGCATTCAGAACGCGTACATCTTCCATCTAAGATGCACTGCAGATCATGCGCCCTTTATCGATCTCCAGATAAAGCTTTCTGTAATTCGAGGGAGGTTTCAAATTGAAACCCTCTGAAACGGATCGCCGCTTTGACCAGCTTCCACAATGCGCGGCTGGTCCGGCAACATCGAACCCCAAAAATCCTAGCGGCTTCACCTTCGACCCAATCGGCGGAATCATGGGGAATGCCGATCAGACTGATTGAGCATGAAGCCGTGCCCCAGTGCGGCAGCTTTGAAGTCCGGTTCCCCGATAGGAGGCCGTCGAGATACTTCTATTGGGATGACATTTATTGGGATGACATTCCGGGGCGTCGCCTGAGGCCGGAACTGATGACCGGCGAAGAAGCACTGGAGCAGGCCAAGGCGTTCGCAAGCGACGCACGCGACAAGCCGACACCATCGTGAAGAAAACTTTATGCGTCTGCGCACTGTTTTTCGGCGCAAGAATGCTTTGATGAACGTTGACCGCGCCGCACGCGGTCGGGCAGCCGGGCGCCGCATCTTCCCTGCCCCCCGGGGACACGAACGCTCCGGCTGCCTAACCTCCCCGATCTCGCAGAAAGGGCCGCTGCTCGCTAGACCTGCGAGAACCGTCAAGATCGGCCTAGATGAAAGTTTATTCCCAGCGCCATCGAAAACAATTCAGTTGCAGCGCAAAACCTCGGGCCATAGGTTTGCCGCAACCGGGGCTGGCAATAATTGACCTAGAACTTTTTCCCGGAGGGGCCGCAGCTTAACTGCTGCGGCCTTTTTTCGATGGCGCTTTACGCTGACTGGACTTGGGCGGTACCCCAATATGGAACAAGGGCGCTAGCGTCCTGAAGGGCGGCCCGGAGTTGAAGCGCAACGAACGCCAGCCCCGGAAGCGATCACTTCGGATCGCCCGATACCCGGATCGCTTTTCCTGAGCGGATGACTATCGCTGCATGCCCCGCAAGCCGATAGAACTGCCTCCCGCCGTCGCCCGCCGCATCCTCGCGAGGCAGGAAGAGAATAAACTATGGAAGGTTCTCTTCGGCATTGAATCCGAACGCCGCCATCGAGGGGCAATGACGGATTTCTCCCCGCGCAAGCTTGATCACCAAGGTCATGGTAGGACGACCCTACTGCGGAGATAGATCGCGCACTTCCTTTATAAGACGGTCCCATTCCTCCTCGGGACTCTTCCGGTCTATTGCTTCTGGGGGTGGTTTGACGACGAGTGCTTCCGGGAGTGGTTCGGCGAGTGCTTCCGGGGGTGGCTCAGGAAGGGGCACAGGCTCGAGCAGACCCTGTTCACGATCCACGGCGCAAAGGGCACCATTGACATAAGCGATGATCTTATCGGGGCCGCCACGCATTTCTCGCGTGGACGCATCGTAGTACGGGATATCCCGCCTGTTCTGATAGATAATTGCAGCATCCATGACTAATCTCCGTGCAGCACTTCGGAGGATGGAAACGGTCAAAAAGGACTGGGTTTGGCTTGGCCCGCCTGTCCCGATTTTTGATTTTACTACCGTCCGCTCCCGGCAGATGTGGCTCTCGGGCCACGGATACCCCCTGAATTTTGAATCAGAATATGCGACGCCGTTGCGTTTTAGGCGGGCTACAGCCGCCCTCCATATGACATGGCTGGAGCCGCAGGTTGCGCAGTATCGGCAGCGGTTGCCGTTTCTGACATGCTGTTGGCCTATGAGATGGGCATCATGACGCCGAGCGGCGATGTTAAAGAGTAATTCCAATGCCTCCCGAGCCACGGTACCAAGCTGGTGCTCAGGTCCAAGAATATCTTGATGAAGTGGATCAGGAGCGCGCGGCTGAGGCCGCGATGGTTAAGCTGGCGGAAGATACCGCCCGCCGTTAGTCACTGCTCTCCGAAGCCCTTTGCGGGCGATGATTGCGATTAGGACTGTTAGTCGCCCTAACCCGCTGGGCTTTTGCGGTTTCCGCCGGGATCGCCACTACCCATCGCGCTCTCTTGCAAATCAATGTAAAGGCCAGCATCGCTGACGGCCCCTGGCACCCTTCAAAACAGAAGAAAGGTCCCAATCAGCAAGCCTGCAGAAAAAGACCAAAGCCCCAAGGTGCAGGCGGACACGAGGCGCAGGAGGTTGCGAATTTGCACCTCGTACTCCTGTTCTGTCTTATGGACCTGCTTATGGACCTGAGCCGTCATTGGCGCTGCCCTGCCCATGCGTTGCCCGGCGTCGGTGGGATGTAGGCCCCAAATCATGGTGAAGACGGGGCATTTGCCAATTTTGTGATTGGACCTGAGGTTATCCCCGTGGCGACCGGCAAGAAAAAGAACCGCCCGAAGAGCCGCCCGATGGTCCAGACCAATGTAACGGCCCCTTACCCATCGCGGCGAGGATCATCTGCCTGAAACGCGGGCCCTCCCCGCCGGCGCAGGTCTCGAGCTAAAGACGTCTAGAGCCGGCCCTCCCTATTTCTTATTCTCCTCGCAGAATTTCAGCGCGCCCAGCACTTCCCCGGCGCGGGGGATCTGGACTTCGATGCTGTCGTCGTCGTCATGCTCGAAATCGACGGTGAGGCGTTTGGCTTTCGACAGCGCATCCAGGATCGATTGATCGAACTCGAAGATGCCGCGCACGGCGGTCTTTTCCATGACCTCCCACTTGGCCTTCTTCATGATGTCCTTGTCGTCGGTGCCGATATCGGCCTTGAGGATGTCGCCGACCTTGTCCCATTCCCAGCCGTCATAGATCAGCACGATGATGATCGCCTTGTCGGAATAGGACAGCACGATCACGTAGTCGCGGTTTTCATCGTCCTTGTCCTTGTAGCCGCGGCTGGCGTTGCAATGGTTGTCCTGCGAGCGCTTCTCGATGGTCCAGTCCCCGATCTTGCTTGCTTGTGCAAGCGCCGGCGCGCTCCAGAATCCGGCCAGCAGCGCGGCGGCGAAAAAGAAGCGGTTCATGGTGGTCAGCTCCCCAGCCTGATTGCAGCAGGTCAAGCTGACCATCTCAGCCATCGGGCCGCAAGATAGTTCTGCGACGTCGCAATCCGCCGCTCGCCTATGCGGCCCGCCCCGCGCTTTGCGCCGCCCGCTGCGTCGCCAGATAGATCATGTCATGCCCGTACATACCGGCGGACATGCCGCGGTCGTGGCTGCTCCACAGCCGCGGCAGGATTTCGACGCGGCGGCCGCCGCGCGCGTGCAGCTTGACCAGACCCGCCGCCTCAGCCGCGACCAGCAATTGCCGCACAAGGGTGCGGCGTTCATTCGATTTAAGCCGATTGGCGGCCGCCCCTGCCGATTTTCCCGGGTGAGCCGGAACGACATTCAGATCACAAGACATTTCAGGAGCTGTTTCCATGTCCGAAGCCAGAATTGCCTCCTCGTTGCCGGTCTACGGCCGGCTTCCTCGCTCGCTTATGCCGTCTTCATTGCCGCGATGGTGGCGTGCGGCCTCTACGCGGTCTTCATCACCGGGCCGTCGATGCGCGCCAATGCGCAGGCGCGGCTGACCCAGACCATCGCCGATGCAACCAGGGGCTTCTGCGAGAAGTTCGGGATGCGCGACGGCATCGCAGCCTTGCGGGCGACGCGGTACATCTCGAGCAGCGCGCGATGCGGCGAGTAGCAGTGATGCAGGCCGGCACGGGCGATCACCACGTCGAACGATCCGTCGGCAAAGCTCAGGCGTTCGGCGTCCTGCTGTTCGGCGGAGCCGTCGAGGCCGCTGATGACAAAGCGCGCAAATCCGACCTCGCGCATGACCGCTTCGTCCAGCGGTCCGCCGCAGACGACGAGCACGCTGTCCGCGGTCGAGATTTCCCCGCGCGCGATGAGCTTGCGCAGCACATCGCAATAAAATCCGGTCACCACGTCGCGCATGGGGGGCGATCTACCACAGCCCGCGCGCGGCCGACAGGCCGTCAAAGCCGATCTCGGAAATCGGACGATAGGGCCTCGAACACCTTCATGCCGGGTGCGAAGGACCATGGCGTGCCTAGTAGGTGCGGTATGTCCGCCGAAGTGAATGTCCGTAATACGGGTTGGTGAGGCACTGCGCCGCGATGCCAGAGGCCGTCGCCCTGCATGCCGCCATCGAATGATAGCTGCACAGCATGGCGCCGCCGCCGCGGCTATAGGTCTGCAGGCAGACCGGGTAGCTCGGATCATACCTCTGCGCCCCGGCCGATGAGGCCGCGAGCATCGCTGCGATCACGAGGATCGTCCTGGCCACTGCGCGCATCGGCACCTCCCTTGGCATCGGGCGAGGGCGAACGCCCCCTACCCCTTGCGATCATGGCCAGACTGCGCATCCGTTGATCCAAGTCAACGAGGCCGAGCGGAACTCATGTCCGCAACAAGGCGCGAGGCGCGGCCCCAGCGGCGCCCCGCCAAAACGGCGCCGTCGAGCGAGCGTCTCACCTCGATGCTGGCGGGTGACACACCAGGCCCTTGTTCGAAATGTCCGCGATCGCCGCCGTCAGTGATCGCCTGGCGTACCGGTCGGTGGGAACATGGTGAAAAGCCGCGACAACTCGGCTTGCGAATGTGTGCCGGTCTTTTCGAAACAGCGCCTCAGCTGCGTCTTGACGGTTGCGGCGGTGACCCCGAGCAGATCGGGCATTTGCGAGCCGTTCACGCCGCTTGCAAGAAGCAGTGCAACCCGGGCCTCGGCCGCGGTGAGGCCGTAGGCCGCCTGGATTGCCGATGCCGTGGCGCGCGATCTGGCGGCGGGGTCGACGATCACGACGAGGACGCGCGCCGGCGCGACCAGCTCCCAAAATGCGAAGGACGGCCGCGGCAGTGGCACAGCCACCACCAGCAAGGGCGCTGCCCCGGAAGGACGGCTGACGCGCACGGGCTCCGGAAGCGAGACGTCGGCTCCTGCCGCGACATCGAGCGCGCCCTTCAATGCGCGCGACAGTGCTTGCCGCTCACCCGACAGCGCCGAGACGAGCTCGATGTTGCCGTCGCGATCGAAGGCAATTCCGTCCGACTGCCGCAACAGGGCTTCGGCCGCCCTGTTGGTCTGAGTGATGGATCCGCGCCCGTCGAGCAGCAAGGCGGCATTCGGCATCAGGTCGAGTATGGCCGACAACTGCCGCCTGCCATCGGCGCGGCCTCCCATTAGCAGCGAGGCTTCCAGCGCACGGCACAGGTGCGGCGTCAACGGATCGAGCCTGCGCACGTGTTCGTCCGCCCGCTCGGCACCGCGCTCCGACAGAAAATCCGAAGCCGCCGGCAGCTCCGTCGACGGACAGCGCCTTGTGATTGATATCGACGATATCCGCGTGTCCCCATGGCGCGAGGACGTCAGCATAGAATTCCGTCTTGCGGAGCAACGCAGGTTCTTTGAGAAGGGAATTCGCGCTGACGGCCTTGCCGGGCTGGTATTGCGAGATGACGACCGTCCAGGGATTCCAGGCATGGCGCTCGCGGAAAAGCGCCGACGGCTCTTCCGGTAGCCGACCAAGAATTTGGGTTGGCTGCCGCTTGGCTGAAGGAGGCGGAACGTAGGCGAGCATGCCTCCGAGTGCACCGATATGATCGGACACACCTGTCAAAATCTCGGGCCAACGCTGCGGATCGGCAACCGCGCCGCAAATCAGATCGAGTATGCGATCTTCCAAGCGGACTCTCCGCGCAATAACTTTTGAAAGCTAATTCGTCGGGTCAGGCAATCGGCCGCAAAATGATGCATCAAATTGAGGCGGATTTTTTTCAATTGAATGACAGCGCCCATGCAAATCGGGCGATTAAATCCCAGGCACGTTGTTTCATTATGCGGCTTCACCCGAACGGAGGATGACGGTCGAGTAAATCGTGCCTACTGCCGGATACTGATCCGAGCCAGGTGAATTGGCGGCTCCCTGGCTCAACCTCGTACTCTTATTGCATTTTCAACTTGAGGTTACATCGATGACCAGAATTTCCACGCCAGGTTCCCGTTGGCCGATGAGCGCGCAAGAAATGTCCAAAGAGGACCGCACAACCTACCGGAAATGGGCACGCTTTTCGTACGTTTGCTACACCCTCCTCATCGCCGGCCTGCTCATCGTCGGCCTTTCAACGCGCCAATCCAGTACGCGGACCGCGACGGAGGACCTGACGGCGGGCATCGGCAACCCTGCGAAGCCTGCAGGGCAGCATCACCAAGGTGGGTGAGGCGCGCGAAGTCGGGTTGATCTAATCTCCCCATGCCGCCTTCCATTGAGGCGGCGGTTGCGGGCGGTCGTGAAGGCGAGCGCCGCAGGCGGGGTATGCAGGTGAATCCTTCCGGCGAGCAAATCGAAAAGGTCCTCGACCTGATCTATGATGCCGCGGCCGAGAACGAGCTCTGGCGCGACGTGCTCACGGCCATCGCGGACCTGACCAACAGCCAGGGCGGCATCCTCTTCGGTCAGTCCTTGACCGGGCAACAGGTCTATTTCGATTTCAACGGCCGCCTGGATGAAGAGTGCAACCGCGCCTACCAGAAACGGCACATGGTCAATCCCTGGTCGGTCTACATGCAAAGCCAGCCGGTGGGACGGTTGGTCGAGTTGGATGAGGCCATCGCGCTCGGTGAATTGCGGCGCACGCTTTTTTACGAGGAAGTGTTGCGGCCGCAGGACGTCGGTCATAACGGAATGATCGCGCTGGCCAGGAAGAGGGATTTCCACGCCGCCTTCAATTTGTGTCGAACACTGCGCCAGGGACCGCTCGAAGGCAGCGAGCAGCGTCTGCTCGAATGGCTCGCGCCGCACCTGCGCCGCTCCGTAGCGCTGGGTTTTCACATCGACAGTTACGTGAGCATTCGAAATACCGCGTTCAACACCCTCGATCATCTCTCCGATGGCGTCGTGATCCTCGATCGAAGCGCTTCCGTCCTGTTTGCCAATGCGGCTGCGCGCGGACTGGAAGCGGAAGGCGCCTTGCGCCTGAGGCAGCCGATCGCAACCTCCGCGCCCGCTCGTTCGCAACGGCTGACGGAGCTGATCAAGTTGGCGTTGACCGGGGTACCAGGCGGGGCCATGAGCTTCCCGCGCAATGCCGACGGCGGGCTCCTGACCATCATGGTGTCCTCAATTCGCGGCAAAGACACCGGCCGATTTTCCGACGCCGGCTTCAAAGACGCCGCCGTCCTGGTCTTCATCATCGATCCCGCCAACCGGCGCTCGATTCCGCTGGGGCAGATCATGGATGCTTATGGGCTTACTCAAGCTGAGGCACGGGTAGCGCTCGCCGCCTCCTCCGGCAACACGATTGGCAAGACCGCACAGCTGCTCAAGCTTTCGCCAAACACGATCAAGACGCATCTGCGCCGGGTGTTCGCGAAGACCGCCACAGGACGGCAGACTGAGCTTGCCGGGCTGATTGCGGCCGTCGGCAGCGTGCGCCTTCCCGGGCAAGACAGCGAATGACGCGGTCGCAATCGTCAGCGATGACGCAATCGTCCTGCGATGCATGTCTGGTCGTCATTGCGCCCCCGCCCCGGCGCGGCCGCCTCACGATCGCCTCAAGGCCGCCCAACTCCGACACGCCATCGCCCAATTTGCTACCAGCCCATTTACCATAACCAACCGGTTGGTGGGTGTTTGGTGTTGAGTTAGGGAAATGGCTGCGTATCGCGACCACGTTGCGAGGCTGGTTGCGTCGGCACTGCTGCTGGGATCACTCCCGGCGCAGGCCGACACCTTCCAGCAAATATGGATGGGCCGCATCGCGCGGCCGCCCGCGGACAATGAAGAGGCTTCGGTCTACTGGGAAGACAAATGGGACGCGCGCGGCAAGCGCTTCAAGCCCAATGAGGTCTCCTGCGCGCACCGCACCGAGGCATTCGGCACAATCTTCATCGTCACCAATCTCGAGAACGGCAAGAGGATCGAATGCCCGGTGCAGGACCGCGGGCCCTTCGCGCAAGGCCGCGTGCTCGACTTCTCGCTCGGCGCTGCGCGAAAGATCGGTTGCGACGGCCTCTGCCGCGTCACCGTGCGCCGCGCCGGCTACGAGTAAGCTGCAACAGCAGAAACGCCGGCGCGAGGCCCGCGTTTTTCGCTCTCGTCACTAACCCGGAAATGATCAGTAGCCGCAGGACCAGCAGCGCGGCGCGACCGGCGCATAATAGCTGTAGCCGAGCGACACCATCTCGACGCGCTCGCGCGTGGCGTATTGCGGCGGGACCTGCTCATAGGCGACGCCGGGAGGCGCGACCATCACCGTCTGCGGCACCATCACGGTCCGGTATTGCGCGGGCGAGCGGTGCGCGATCACGGCACCCGGCGCGACCACCACGGTCTCCTGCACCGCGCGGTATTGCGGCGGCACATATTGCTGCTGATAGCAGGTGGCGCAGGGCTGGGGCGTGTAGCAATTGTAGCAGGCCGAGGCCGAGGTCGGGAGAACGGCTGCGACGACCATTGCGGCAAATGACGCGGCAATAACGCGGGACATGAAGGCACCTGATTTGTTGAAACACTTTCCGAAAACCGGAGGTGAAGAAACAAACGACAGACTCTGCAAATTTGCCGTTGAGAAAGGTCCTTAACGAAAGCTGACGCAGGCGAGAACGCGACGCGGCGCCGGCCAAGGGATGCGGCATCTTGAAGCCATGCAACCGGCAGAGATCCTTCTCCAGCGGGTTCCCGAATTAACGAAATGGAAATCGCCAACCTCTAGCTTGCCCTCGTAGTTTGCCCTTAGACAACTCGGTTTTCTGGGACAATTTTCAGTCTCTCTTAGCCTTTCGCCGCTAAAAACCGCATGGAATGAAGCTCGGTCGTGCGCCGGCGCCATCCCCCAGGGGCTTGTCGCAGGCAAAGTCGTTGCGGCCGCGCGTGATCCCGCGAGAGGCCTCGAACCGTGTCCGTCAAGGATTTCCAGCAAGAGCGCGCCATCAACATCGCCTGCGAGGGCAAATACAAACTGCACCGCTGGTTCGGCCCGGACGGCAAGATCCGGACGCTCGCCTGCCGCAGCACGCGCGTCTCGCCGTTCCGCATGATCGTCGACGTGCCCGTGGTCGGGCGGGTCGGTGACCGCATCACCTCCCATTTCGGCGAGTTCGGCGAGTTCGAGGGCAGTATCAGCGACACCAGGAACGGCAGCATCCTGCTCGAGCTCGAGATGACGTCTGAGAGACGCCAGTGGATGGCCGACAAGCTGACCTGGCTCGAGAAGACACGCAGGGATCCGTCGATCAAGGAAGCGCGGGAAGACGCGCGCTTCGTTCCGCAGGTCTCGCACAGCACGCTGACGCTGGCGGATGGCCGGGTCGTCACCTGCTTCATCATCGATGTGTCGGCGACAGGTGTGGCCGTCTCGTCGGAACTCCAGCCGCCAATCGGAATGCCGCTCGCGGTCGGCTCCTTGATCGGCCGCGTGGTGCGGATCTTCGACACGGGTTTCGCGGTCAAGTTCGTCGAAAAGCAGAGCCTCAACGACCTGTCGCGATTGATTGTGCGGACCGAGCAGACGGCGAGCGGTTCGTCAGAACTGGCGGTAGCCGTGCCATGAGCAACCTCGACAAGCGCATCGGCCTCCGCGTCAGGTTCGAGCATGAGGTGCCGGCCCAGATGATGGCGATCGACGGCACCTGGCGGCGCGAATGCATCATCGACAACGTCTCCGATGGCGGCGCCAGATTGACCGTCGGCGATTCCATCATCGACCTGCGGCTCACCGAGTTCTTTCTGGTGCTGTCCTCGACCGGCCTTGCCTACCGCCGCTGCCGGCTGATCTGGGTCAATGGCGGCCAGATCGGCGTCTCCTTCACCAACCGCGCCCGCCTGCCGAAGCCGTAGATCGCGACGGCAGGAAACAGGCATGATCCGGAAAAGTGGATACCGGCTTTCCCTCGCGACAAACGCGTAGCGTTTGCGCAGAGATCATGCTCGAACAAAAAAGCGCGGACTTTCGTCCGCGCCTCCCGTTCTCTCGGATCGTAAATCCAGCTCAGTAGCACCAGCGCGGATCGGCCGCCACATACTGCCCGTTGGGATACCGATAGTAGCAATTGCCTTCCGCCATCCAGTAGCCCGGCCGTGACGCCGCGGTGGCGCCGGCAATCGCACCGGTGGCGCCGCCGATGACGGCACCGGCGGCCGCGCCGCTGGCCCGCCCGGTCAAGAGACCACCGAGCACGCCGCCCACGATCGCGCCACCGACAGCGCTC
Organism: uncultured Alphaproteobacteria bacterium; assembly: GCA_963739755.1. Taxonomy (GTDB): domain Bacteria; phylum Pseudomonadota; class Alphaproteobacteria; order Rhizobiales; family Xanthobacteraceae; genus Bradyrhizobium. The sequence continues at coordinate 32,796 of CAVUCB010000002.1, forward strand.
GCACCAGGATCCGGCGGAGGTGGCGGCGGATAGGCGCCGGGCGGAGGCGGCGCATAGGCCGCGGCCGGTCCGGCATCGCCGTAGCCGACGTCGTCAGCATAATCGTCGGAAATATAGGTCGGCGGGCCGTCCATCTCCTGCGGGTAGAAATACCAGACGCCACCGACGTCCCACCAGTAGCCCATGCGGCCGTTGTGCATCTCATGCCGCCAGCGACCGCCCTCCCAGGCGAGATGGCCGCGATAGGGATGGCCGCCGAAATCGCGCGACGGCAGCGGGCCACCGCGGGCGAAATGCGGACCACCCGGCCCTCCCGGCACGCGAGCGGCGGCGGGACCACTCGGCCCTCCCTGCACGTGCGCGGCCGCGGGCCCGCCCGGCCCTCCCTGCACGTGCGCGGCCGCGGGCCCGCCCGGCCCTCCCTGCACGTGCGCGGCCGTGGGCCCGCCCGGCCCCGGCGGATGCGGATTGGAGGGTCTCGCGGCTGCCCCAGGCGGGGGGCCCTTATGCTGCTGGTTCGGCTCCTCTGCCTGCGCCGCCAGCGCAAACACCGTCATCAGCGAAGCCAGTGGAAGGACAATCCTAGATCGGCTGAATGCGTTCATTCTCGCAAAACCCCTCGTTGGTCATGCTGCAGGCACCGACGCGTCTTGGTGCCGGCACGCTACCCCTTTTGCGCGGGCAGTATTGCTGACCGGCTTGTCACGCCTTGTCTTGTTACAAATCAGTAAGATCGCGACAATTTTGCGTCAGACTGGATGCTCGCGAATCGCGTTTCGCGGGCGGGGCCTTATCGCGCAGGCTCGATGACGTTGCAATTGGTCCGCCCGGACATCAGGCAGTCCTGCATCTTGCTGGCCGCAGTGAGGTCGCGGGCAAGCCAGATTCCCACAGCGAGAAGGAGGACGGCGATGACGAGGCCCGCGATCGCGCCGCGCCGATTGTCGTCCGGCTCTTGTGGCTCGCGTTTGGGGTCGGTCATCGCGCGGTCGTTCTTTGCTGCCAGAATGCGGCGCGCCGCTTCCAGCACGACCGCGCGTGGTGCGTTACGCCCTGCGCGTATCGATCAAATGCTTGTGCACATGATGGACCGTCGGCTCGGCATGGCTAATGCGTCGGCAGGTCGTCATGATCGCCGATTTGTGGCACTGCCAATCGGCCCCGAGTGTCGGGCTTTCGACCGGGGTCGGGTAAGCGAGTCCAATCGAGAGGGCCAGCGTCGCGCAGGCCACCACGGCACCGATCAGCAAAAGAGCTTTGCAATTCCAGATTGAGCCAGTCATTGCCGTCACTCCTCGTTTGAGGTGGGCGGACCATAGGACCGACCGGGTGTATCTGTTGTGATCGAAATCACATGCGACCAATTTGCTCAGCGACGGGATCGAACCTCGCGAGCCGCCCTTATTTCGGTAGCTTTTCGCTGATCTCAAGGGTGGTAGTCGCCGATAATGGGTGGCGCCACGCCGCGCGAGGATGTACATGGCTCACCAACGCGCGGGCGTTTTTTGAGCGGCGCGCGAGATCAGAACAAATCAGTCAGAAAACAGAGCAATGAAAGGAAAAAAGGCTCATTTCCATGAGTGGCTTTAGGGAACCAGGCTTCGCCGACCGGCAGAAAGCGGCACAGCAAGCCAAACAAGATCTTTTGAACAAATTCCGTGCCCAGCCGGGGCAGGACGATCCGGATGTGGCCAAGCGCCGCGCCGAGCGCGAAGCGCTTGCCGCCAACCGCGAAAAGGCGCGGCTGGCGCGCGAGGCCGAGAAGGCAGAGGCAAAGCGGCGCGAGGAAGAAGCGGCCGCCGCCGAGGCCGCGCGGATCGCGCGCGAGAAGGAAGAGGAAGCCGAGCGGCTCGCTGCGTTCGAAGTCGAGCAGAAGGCCAGGCGCGACGCGCGTTATGCCGCGCGCAAGGAGCGCGGCAAGAAGAAGAAATAGATTGGCGCGTGTGATCGCCAATCAATAGTCAAGTCATTCCGGGTTGATGCGTAGGCACCAGACCCGGAATAACGAGATTGTCAGGTGCGTAAATGGCGCACCCTGGTTCGATGCATTCGCATCGCCCGGAATGAGCTGACCTTCGGTCAGGTCAGTTCTTCTTCATGCCGTCGTCTTTCTTCATGCCATCCTTGGACATGGTGTCCTTCGACATGGTGTCCTTCGACATCGAGTCCTTCTTCATGTTGTCCTTGGACATCGTCTCCTTCTTCATGCCGTCGTCCTTGCCCATCTTGTCCTGGGCGAAGGCGGCCGGGGCCAGCGCGAGGCTGAGCGAGAGGGCGGCAGCCGAAATTCCGAGCGCGACGCGGGTGCGAATGGTCATGATTAATCATCCCTTAAAGGAGTGAGGTGGAGCGACTGATGCCGCCTCAACTTTCGACGGATACGCGGGCGCGGTTGTTACGGGACCAGCGAAATTTTTCGGGGGCCGGATTTTTGCCACCTTGACCGGGGTTTTCTTCCGCAGGGCCGACACAATTCCGCCCGCGAAACGCGTGTTAGTTCGCTCGCGCACGTGCATAGGGTTGGGCTAGTGTGCGCCGCAGCAAATCTAGCCACTTCCATCAGGACCGACTATCGGACTAGAGAAATTCCGCAGGTAAGCCGGTAGGGTACGCTCGTGGCCGGCTCCAAGACCCAATCAGCAGGTCGTTTAGGGAAAATAACCATGCTTACACGCCGTCATGTCATCGCGTCCGCGCTTGCCGCGCCCGCCATCCTCCGCCTCGGAACCGGGACCGCAAAAGCCGCAACTACGCTGAAAATCTCGCACCAGTTTCCGGGTGGCACCGTCGACAAGGGTGACTTCCGCGACCGGCTCTGCCGCATGTTCGCGGCCGAAATAACCAAGCGCTCCGGCGGCGATCTCGCGGCCGAAATCTATCCGAACTCCTCGCTGATCAAAACCAACGCGCAGTTTTCGGCGATGCGCAAGGGCGCGCTCGATATCAGCCTTTACCCGATGCCCTACGCCGGCGGCGAATTGCCGGAGACGAATATCGGCCTGATGCCCGGTCTGGTTGCAACCTACGACCAGGGCTTGCGCTGGAAAAAGGAGCCGGTCGGCAAGGCGCTCACCGACTTCCTCGCCGACAAGGGCATCATCCTCTTGACCTGGGTCTGGCAGGCCGGCGGCGTCGCCAGCCGCTCGCGACCGATCGTCGCGCCGGAAGATTCCAAGGGGCTGAAGGTGCGCGGCGGTTCGCGCGAGATGGACATGGTGCTGCAGACCGCGGGCGCTTCGGTACTGTCGGTGCCGTCGAACGAAATCTACGCTGCGATGCAGACCGGCGCCTGCGACGCCGGCATCACCTCCTCCACCAGCCTGATCTCGTTCCGCCTCGAGGAAGTCTCGAAGGCGCTGACGTCGGGCGCCGGCGCCTCCTACTGGTTCATGCTGGAGCCGCTGATGATGTCGAAGAGCGTGTTCGACGCGCTTCCGAAGAATCATCAGGACATCCTCCTGGCGGTCGGCACCGAGCTCGAAGCCTTCGGCAAGAAGGGCGCGCAGGACGACGATATCGAGGTCGCCAAGGTCTATGAGAAGGCCGGCGCCAAGATCAGCAAGCTCGACCTTGCGATCGTCAACAAGTGGCGCGATATCGCCCGAGATACCGCATGGAAGGATTACGGCGCCAAGACCGCAACCGCAGCCAACCTCTTGAAGCTCGCGTCCGACGTCTCCGCATGATGCACGGTCCGCTGGGGGATCGTGAAAACCTGTCGGAGGCGGCCGCGACCAAGCCGCTCGTAGCCGCCTTCGAACGTACGCTATCCTTGATTAACACTATCATCGTGGTCTTCGCCGCGCTCGCCCTGATCGCTGCCTGCGTAGTGCTGAGCTACAGCGTGCTCGGACGCGCGCTGTTTCATGCCGCCAACTACTGGCAGGACGAAGCGGCGGTGTTCCTGCTGGTCGGCGCCACCTTCATGACGGCTGCCTATGTGCAGAGCCAGCGCGGGCATATCGGCATCGAGGCCTTTGTCGGGCTCCTCTCGCCGATGGCGAACCGGATCCGGCTCTGGCTGGTCGATGTCGCGAGCCTGTTGTTCTGTGCCTTCTTCACCTGGAAATCCTGGACGCTGGCGCATGAGGCCTATGTCGACGGCCAGGTTTCCAATTCGATGTGGTCGCCGCCGCTTGCGATTCCCTATGGCCTGATGGCCTGCGGCATGACCCTGCTCTGCTTGCAGATCCTGCTGCAGCTCGTCATCCCGTTGAGCGGAGCGGCGCGACGATGAGTGTGTTTGGGATCGGCGTCTCCTACGGGCTGGCGACGCTGTTTGCGATGTTCTCGGGAATGCCCATTGCCTTTGCGTTGGGCGCCGTCGCGGTCGTCTTCATGGGCATCTACATGCCCGCCGCCTCGCTCGATACGGTGACGCAGAACGTCTACGAGGAGATGGCCTCCATCACTCTGCTATCGATCCCGCTGTTCATCCTCAAGGGCGCGGCGATCGGCAAGTCGCGCGCCGGCCAGGACCTCTATTCGGCGCTGCATGCCTGGCTGCATCGCGTGCCCGGCGGGCTCGGTGTCGCCAACGTCTTTGCCTGCGCGCTGTTTGCGGCGATGGCCGGCTCCTCGCCCGCCACCTGTTCGGCGATCGGCTCGGCAGGCATCCCCGAAATGCGCAAGCGCGGTTATTCCGGCGGCTTTGCGGCCGGCATCATCGCCGCCGGCGGCACGCTCGGCATTCTATTGCCGCCCTCGATCACCATGATCCTGTTCGCAGTAGCCGCCGAAAAATCGCTGGGACGGCTGTTTCTCGCCGGAATCGGTCCCGGCCTCTTGCTGGTGTCGCTGTTCGGCATTTACGCCGTGATGCGCTTCCGTAAAGAGTACGCGGCCGCACAACTCGCCTACGAGAAAAGCGGCACCGCCGCGGCGATCCTGGCCAGGGACGAGTTCACGCTGAGTGAGCGCTTCAGCATGTTGCCGCGCGTCCTCCCGTTCGTGCTGCTCTTGACCGGCGTGATGATCGCGCTTTATGGCGGCTACGCCACGCCGTCGGAGACCGCGGGCCTCGGCGGGCTGCTCGCGCTCGGTCTGATCGCGCTGATCTACAGCGTGTGGCGGCCGAGCGACCTCGCGCCGATCCTGACCTCCACCATCCGCGAATCCACCATGCTGATGATGATCATCGGCATGTCGCTGCTCTATTCCTACGTGATGAGCTATCTGCACATCTCGCAGTCGGCCGCGGAGTCGATCGTCGCGATGCATCTTCCACGCTGGGAATTGCTGGCATCGATCCTGGTCATGGTGGTTGTGCTCGGCTTCTTCCTGCCGCCGGTCTCGATCATCCTGATGACGGCGCCGATCATCCTGCCGCCGCTGCGCGCGGCGAACTTCGACATCATCTGGTTCGGCGTCATCATGACCATCGTCATGGAGATGGGGCTGATTCACCCGCCGGTGGGTTTGAACATCTTCGTCATCCGCAATGTCGCGCCCGACATTCCCCTTAGCGAAGTGATCTGGGGCACCCTGCCTTTCGTGTTGTTGATGATGTTCGCGGTGCTGGTGCTCTGCTTCGTGCCGGGGATTTCGACCTGGCTGCCCGACCTCATTATGGGACCGGACGGCAGCCGATAAGCACTATTTCGCCGCGCGCCTGGCCTTCGCGTTCAACGCGCTCGCGACGCGGCTTGCCGGCGAGCGGCCGATCAAAGCGGTGATCTCGTTGGTCGCCGCCAGGAGCTTGGGCATGTCGACGCCGGTTTTGATCCCCATGCCCTCGAGCATGTAGACGACATCCTCAGTCGCGACATTGCCGGTCGCACCGGGCGCAAACGGGCAGCCGCCGAGACCACCGGCCGCGGAATCGATCACGGAGACGCCCTCTTCCATGCCGGCATAAAGGTTCGCCAGCGCCTGGCCGTAGGTGTCGTGGAAATGCATCGCGAGTTTTGCCATCGGCACCTGCTCGCGGACCGCACGCAGCATCGCTTTGGCTTTCGTCGGCGTGCCGACACCGATGGTGTCGCCGAGCGAGATTTCGTAACAGCCGAGATCCCACAGCGTCTTCGCGACATCCGCCACCGCCTTCGGCCGGACCTCGCCGTCGAAGGGACAACCGAGCACGGTGGAGATATAGCCGCGCACCTTGACGCCGTCCGCCCTAGCGCGTGCCATCACCGGTTTGAAACGCTCGATCAACTCTGCAATCGAGCAATTGATATTGGCGCGGGAAAAGCCTTCTGAGGCCGCCGCAAACACCGACACCACCTTGGCGCCACAGGCGCGGGCAGCCTCGTAGCCCTTCTCATTCGGCACCAGCACATGGAATTCGCCGGGAAGACGATTGACGGCGCGCAGCACCTCGTCCGAGCCGACCATCTGCGGGATCGCCTTCGGCGAGACGAAGGCGCCGACCTCGATCGCATGCAGGCCCGCCGCAAGCAGCTTCTCGATGAAGGCGATGCGGTTCTCGACACTGACGGGCGTCTTCTCGTTCTGCAGCCCGTCGCGCGCGCCCATCTCGACAATGCGTACGGTGTCGCTCATGGCTCACCTCACGACGCGGGCTCGACTTCGGCGAGCTCGACGCCTTCCTGCACGATATCGCCGACCTTGCATTTGATTTTCTTCAGAACGCCCGCGAACGGCGCACGCAGCGTCTGCTCCATTTTCATCACTTCGAGGGTGAGAATCGGTGCGCCCTTCTCCAGCGTCGCGCCCTCCTCCGCCAGCAACGCCACGACGGTGCCCGGCAGCGGTGCCACGATCTTGTCCTCGCCGCTTTGCTCCTCATCTTCGCCGCCGAAGGGGTCGACCCAATGCAGCTCGAAGCGGCCGTTGCGGGTGCGCAGATAAAGCTCCTGGCCCTCGATCACGGCGACGATGTGGGATTTGACGCCATCGAGCGTCACATCGAAGCCACCCAGATCCGAGGCTCTCGATGCGAACGCGATTTCGCGGTTGTCTATCGTCAGCGTCGAAGGCTCATTGCCATAGTGCAGCGTGACCTTTTTCTCAACTCCCTGCCCCGCGCGAAACAGAAACACCCGTTCGCGCCGGCCGACCGGCATCCAGCCAAAGGTCTGCCAGGGCGAACGCGCATCTCGCTGCGCGGCAGCGGCTTCCTTACCGAGGATCGCCGCAACTGCCGCGGCGAGTTCGAGATCGCCGGGCGCCGCTGCGGCAGGCGTCAGCGCCTTCAGTTCGCGCTCGATGAAGCCGGTATCGATTTTATTGGCGCGAACCTTTGGATGTGTGACCAACGCCGACAGGAACGGAATATTGGTGACGATACCGCGGACATCGGTCTCTTCCAGCCCGCGGTTGAGCCGATCGATCGCCGCCTCACGCGTGGGCGCAAAGGCGATTACCTTGGCGAGCATCGCGTCGTAATAGGGCGAGACCGCATCGCCCTCGCGATAGCCGGCATCAATGCGCAGGCCATCCGTTTGCGGCGGCAGGCGCCAGCTCCGGATCCTGCCGACCGAGGGCATGAAGTTCTTGTTGGGGTTCTCGGCATAGACCCGCGCCTCGATGGCGTGGCCGTTCATCCTGATCTGGTCCTGTTTCAACGGCAGGTTTTCGCCGAAGGCGACGCGCAACTGCCATTCGACGAGATCGACGCCGGTGATCAACTCAGTCACGGGATGCTCGACCTGCAGGCGCGTGTTCATTTCGATGAAGAACACGTCCTTGCCGTCGGAGACGAATTCGATGGTGCCGGCGCCGACATAATTCACCGCGCCGGCCGCCTTGCGTGCGGCCTCGCAAATCGCCTCGCGCTGCTTCGTATCGAGCGTGGGCGACGGCGCCTCCTCGATCACCTTCTGATGCCGCCGTTGCAAGGTGCATTCGCGCTCGAACAGCGACACGAGATTGCCGTGGCTGTCGCCGATCACCTGCACTTCGATGTGGCGGGGATTGTCGACATATTTCTCGATCAGCATACGATCGTCGCCGAATGCCGCCTTGGCCTCGCGCTTGGCGCTGACGATGGCGGGGCCAAGCTCGGCCGCCGCGCGAACCACGCGCATGCCGCGGCCGCCGCCGCCGGCGGACGCTTTCACCAGCACCGGAAAGCCTATCCTGTCGGCGGCTTTCGAAAGTATCGCGTCGTCCTGGTCTTCGCCGTGATAGCCGGGCACCAGCGGCACGCCGGCTTTCTCCATCAGCGCTTTCGAGCCGGATTTCGAGCCCATCGCGATCATCATCTCGGCCGTTGGGCCGACGAAGACGAGGCCGGCTTTCGCGCAGGCCTGCGCGAACTCGGCATTTTCGGAGAGGAAGCCGTAGCCGGGATGGACGGCTTCGGCGCCGGTCTGGCGCGCCGCCTCGATCACCCGCTCGATATTGAGATAGCTGTCGCGGGCGCGCGCGGGCCCAAGCAGCACGGCTTCATCGGCCATCGCCACATGCATCGCGCCGCTATCGGCTTCGGAATACACCGCGACCGTGCGCAGCCCCATGGCGCGCGCGGTGCAGATGACGCGGCATGCAATCTCGCCGCGATTGGCGATCAGGAGCGTGCGAAAGCGCCGGTACATTCTTGCGCGATCCATCGTCACATCCTGAACAGGCCGAATTTGGTCGGCTCGATCGGAGCATTCGCCGCCGCCGACAGCCCGAGCCCGAGCACGAGCCGCGTGTCGGCGGGGTCGATCACGCCGTCGTCCCAGAGCCGCGCGGTGGCGTAATAGGGATTGCCCTGGCTTTCATATTGCGCGCGAATGGGCGCGCGGAATTTTTCCTCCTCTTCCGCCGGCCAGCTTTCGCCCTTGGCTTCGATGTTGTCGCGGCGGACCTGGCCCAGCACCATCGAGGCCTGCTCGCCGCCCATCACCGAGATGCGCGCATTCGGCCACATCCAGAGGAAGCGCGGTCCATAGGCGCGCCCGCACATGCCGTAATTGCCGGCGCCGTAGGAGCCGCCGATCACCGCGGTGAATTTCGGCACGCTCGCGGTCGCAACTGCGGTCACGAGTTTCGCACCGTCGCGCGCGATGCCGCCGGCTTCGTATTTCTTGCCGACCATGAAACCGGTGATGTTCTGCAGGAATACCAGCGGTATCTGGCGCTGGCAGCATAGCTCGATGAAGTGCGCTCCCTTGAGCGAGCTTTCGCTGAAGAGGATGCCGTTATTGGCGATGATGCCGACCGGGTAACCCCAGATGTGGGCGAAGCCGCAGAGCAGCGTCTGGCCATAGAGCTTCTTGAACTCGTCGAACTCGGACCCATCGACCAGCCGCGCGATGATATCGCGCACGTCGAAAGGCTTGCGGCCGTCGACCGGCACCACGCCATAGATTTCCTGCGTCCCATAGAGCGGCTCACGCACCTCGCGCATGTTGAGCGCGGCGCGCGCGCCGGGCGGCTTCAGCGTCGCAACGATGCGACGCGCGATGCCGATCGCGTGTGCATCGTTCTGCGCGTAGTGATCGGTGACGCCGGACTGGCGCGAATGCACGTCGGCGCCGCCGAGCTCCTCTGCGGTGACGACCTCGCCGGTCGCCGCCTTCACCAGCGGCGGTCCGCCCAGGAAGATCGTGCCCTGATTGCGCACGATGATGCTCTCGTCCGACATCGCCGGCACGTAGGCGCCGCCGGCCGTGCAGGAGCCCATCACGATCGCGATCTGGGGGATGCCTTGCGCCGACATCTGCGCCTGGTTGAAGAAGATGCGGCCGAAGTGACGTTCGTCCGGAAAAATCTCGTCCTGCATCGGCAGGAACGCGCCGCCGGAATCCACCATGTAGACGCAGGGCAGATTGTTCTGGCGCGCAATATCCTGCGCGCGCAGATGCTTTTTCACCGTCATCGGGTAATAGGTGCCGCCCTTGATCGTGGCGTCATTGGCGACAACGACGCATTCGCGCCCCGAAATCCGCCCGACCCCGGTGATGATGCTCGCCGAATGCACGTCACCGCCATAAAGGCCGTGGGCGGCGAGCGGCGACAGCTCGAGAAATGCCGTGCCGGGATCGAGCAGGAGATCGACGCGCTGGCGCGCCAGCATCTTGCCGCGCGAGGTGTGCCGCGCCCGCGATACCTTGCCGCCGCCGCCTGCGACCAGCGCGAGCTTTTCGCGCAGCTCGGCGACGAGGCCGCGCATGGCCTCGGCGTTGCGCGCAAAATCGGACGAGGCGGGATCGAGAGCAGAGTGGAGCGGCATGGCTTTCAGCGAATTATGGTGCGCCGCGGTCGTTGCGACAGCGGCATGGTGTCACCGCAATGCCGCCCTAGGCAACCCCTCGTTCAGTTCCTGGCCGGGGTGGCGCGTCTCAATGTGTCCAGGGTTCGCCGCGTCTGAACGCGAAATTGTCGGCATAGGCGATCTGGCGATGGGCGGATTGCTTCGGCTCGATCACCTGATAGGGGATGCCCTTGCGCTCGCAATAGGCCACTGCCTCTTCCTTGCTGTCGAAATGCAGCGTGAGCTGCTGCTTCATGTCGCCCGAAGAGGTCCAGCCCATCAGCGGCTCGATCGCGCGCGGCTGCTCCGGTTCGTATTCGAGCCGCCATTCCTTGGTCTGGGCTCGGCCCGATTGCATCGCGTTCTTGGCAGGCTTAAAAATGCGAGCGGTCATGGATGGCGGGGTCCCCTGAGAAATGCGATATTGAAGCCCGTGGTGGAAACGTCCAAGATAGGATTCAAGACCTTGAGCGTTGATTCCTGTCGTGAATGTTACCCGTTGCCGACCGGTATAGTCACTATGCTGCGCTGTGACAATCTCATTGCTGCGCTGTGACAATCCGGGCGGGATGACCCGAAAGCCTCTCGATCCACGCGAAAGCATACCCTCGAAACGGCGCCCATGAAAATCAACGCAGTGCTCCCCGAAAAAGGACGTGATCTCCGGCTCGACCTGTTTCGCGGAATCGCGAACTGGGCGATTTTCCTGGACCACATCCCCGACAACATCGTGAACTGGGTCACGACCCGGAACTACGGCTTTTCCGACGCCGCCGACCTCTTCGTTTTCATTTCGGGCTACACCGCCTCCTTCGTCTATGCGCGGATGATGATCGAGCGCGGCTTCATCGTCGGCGCCACCCGCCTGTTCAAGCGCGTCTGGCAGCTCTACGTCGCCCACATCATCCTGTTCGTGATCTACATCGTCTCGATCAGCTTCCTCGCCCAGCGCTTTGGCGATTCCGAGATCATCAACGAGTTCAACGTGGCCGGTCTGGTCGATCATGCGACCCAGACGCTCGGCCAGGGGCTCCTGCTCAAATTCAAACCCGTCAACCTGGACGTGTTGCCGCTCTATATCGTGCTGATGGGCTTCTTCCCGCCGGTGCTCTGGCTGATGCTGCGCCAGCCCGACCTCACCATGCTGGCCTCGCTCATCCTGTGGCTGCTCGCGCGGTATTTCGGCTGGAACTTCACCGCTTATCCCGCGGGCAACTGGTATTTCGATCCCTATTGCTGGCAAGTGATTTTCGTCTTCGGTTCGTGGTGCGCGCTGGGCGGTGCGAAAAGGGCCGGCTGGATCATCAACTCCCGGGCCACGCTCTATCTCGGCGTCGCCTATCTGATCTTCGCGCTGCTCATGACCTTTGCCGGCAAGTTCCCGGATTTTGCCGCCTTGTTCCCGCACTGGCTGGTTTCGACCTTCAATCCGAACGACAAGACCTTCATGGCGCCCTATCGCTTCATCCATTTCATCGTGGTCGCAATGCTGGTGGTGCGCTTCATCCCCAAGACCTGGCCGGCGCTGGAGTGGAAGGGCTTTGATCCCGCGATCGTCTGCGGCCAGCAATCGCTTGCCGTGTTCTGCGTCGGCGTGTTCCTGTCCTTTGTCGCGCATTTCACGCTGACGCTCAGCTCCGGCTCGGTGCTTGCGCAGATCCTGGTCAGCCTTGCCGGCATCATGATCATGACGGTTGTCGCCTACTACATCTCCTGGTCGAAGAGGCAGGACAAGCCGGCGTCGAAAGCGCCGAAGCCCGCCGCGCCTGCCCCGGCCACACCGGCTACTTGATCTCCCGCTTGGCGCGGCCACACCGGCTACTTGATCTCCCGCTTGGGCGCCGTGCGGTCGGCGTCTTTGGGTTTAGCCACCACTCTGCCGCGCGAGGCAAAACCGCCCCATTCGGTGGACCAGTCGAGTTCCCTGGTCGAGGCCGGCGCGATGCCGGTCTGGCTGGTCTTGCCCTGCAGCGAGAACATCGCGCCCTGCGGATCGATACAGCGGGCGATCCAGCTTCCGCCCAACAGCTCCATCGGCCCCTGCACCACGCGGCCGCCGCCTTCCTTCACTCGCGCCACGGCGAGCGCAATGTCAGGGACCTCGACATAGTACAACCAGAACGGGACGGGAGCCCGCGGCAGCTTGGGGAATATGCCGCCGAAGGTGCGGCCGCCCGTCGCGATCAGCTGGTAGGATTCCAGCAGATCGTTTTCCCGCTCAGCGGGCTGCCAGCCGAACAGCTCGCTATAAAACGCAAAGGCCTTTTTTCCGTCTGCCGCAAATAACTCGCGCCAGCCGACCTGCCCAGGCTTCTCCGGCTGCTCCAACGGGCCGCCGCGCTTCAGTCCGCCGAGCAAACCAAAAGTTGCCGTCTGAGGATCGGCGACGATCGACACGCGGCCGATATTGCTGTCGGTCGGCGGCACAAACACGGATCCGCCCAGGCGCTTGAGCCGGTCCACAGTGTCGTCGATGTCGTCAACCTCGACATACCCGACCCAGCGCGGCATCGCACCCATCCGCCGCGCTTCCGGCGGCAGCTCCATCAGGCCGCCGATTTCGGCATGATCGGCAGTGAGGATGGTGTAGGGAAACGCCGCGGAGCTATCCTTCGCGTCCCATCCGACCACGCGGCCGTAAAAAGCCTTGGCCGCCACCATGTCGGTGGTCAACAGTTCGTACCAGGCGAAGCGTCCGTGACGATCGCTCAACGACTTCTCCTCATCATCAGGCCAAAACTGCGCCGCAGCATGTTTCGGCGCGCGCCAAAGTTGTCACGAGATCATGCTCATTTCATTGCACGAGCGACACAATCGCATTCATCAATATGAATAGAAACTGAATGTACAACAACACGTTAGTGAGATCGACGGCCTTGCGCGATAAGGTTCTTTCAGCGTAGGATCGTTTTGGGTTGGATGAATCGAAACTGTTCTTACAGGTTATGGAGGAGATGCGACTATGTCGAAGCAAGCTTCTAAGCGGAAGCGTGTCACCAAAGCCGCGGTGCCGGCATTGGGCGCGGCCGGGCTGACCTTTTCGCTCGCAGGGGGCGCTTCAGCATCGGCTCTGCCGAATGCGGACACGCCGCAGGCACTGAATTTCTCGCCGACCCAGTCCGTGGTGCTCAGCGAAGAAGAAATCGCAGACGTCAGTCTGAGCACCTTCCACCTGTTCGACAAGGAAAGCGGTGGCACCGGCTTCCAGCAGATGGCCTGGGGCTGCCGTTGCGGCGGCTGCCGTGGTTGTGGCGGTTGCCGTGGTTGCCGCGGTTGCGGTTGTGGCGGCTGCGGTGGCTGCGCCCGTTGCTGTGCGTCGTGGGGTTTCTGCCGTATCTGCTGAGCCGCGGCTATCTCCTGATTGCGCACCCCATTCGACAATTCATTGGCCGGGCTCGTCCATCGACCCGGCCAATTTGTGTGTACGCTTGCGGCGCTCGCCCGTTCCACGGAGGCGGCAAGTGACAAGCGGGTATTTCCACTCAGACCGAAAAATGCCAACGCGCGAACCGGTGATGATGTGCCGGCAGGCGATGAGTTCGCCATGCGCGGGTGATTTCCAGCAGTAGACAAAATCAGCGTGCTGACCCGATGAAAGCCAAACCCAAGACCCGCGCGCCGCGGCAGGCGGCCAAAAAAGCGGCGAAGGAAATCTTGCAATTCGCGCCGAACTTCACCGCCTATGTACTGCCGCCCGCCACGATCTGCCTTTATTCCGAACACCGGAAATTCTTCCTCCACGGCGAGCTTTATGTCGCAATCGCCGAGGCGCTCGGAAAGAACGGCAAGGACACGCAGGTCCTCATCCGTGAGCTCTCGCGCAAATTCCCGGTCGATCAGATCCAGGAGGTGCTGAAGCAACTCTACGAACGGCGCTACGTGACGATCGCGTCGCCCATCACCACCGGACCTGTCGCCGGCTTCTGGGCGAGCCTCGGCCTGCCGCCCGACGTCGCCGAGAACAGTCTTGCGAACTGCCGCGTGCGCGTCGAAGCGATCGACGTAAAAGGCGCGAAGGAGCTGACAGCCGCATTGATCAATCTCGGCGTCCGCGTGGTCACCCGCTCTCCCGATCTCACGGTCATTCTGGTCAACGACTATCTCGACCGCCGATTGGCCGAACTGAACAAGAAGCACGTTGACGACAAGACGCCCTGGCTGCTCGTGCAGCCATCGGGTGCCTTTCCGTTGGCGGGTCCCGTGTTCAAGCCCGGCGAAAACGCGTGCTGGACCTGCCTCTCGGACCGCATGCTCCGCAACCGGGAAATCAAGGGCTTCCTCGATCGTGCCGAAGCGCACATCGTTGCGGAGTTGCCGCTGGTCCAAAGTCCTTTTGGGCAAGGCGCGATCCAGTTCGCAGCGGTCGAAATCGCCAAGGCGATCGCGTCCGGATACCGCACGGATCTGCGCGATCACATCGCAAGTTTTGACCTGATGGGCGCGACGATCACCAAGCATTTTGTGGCGCACCGCCCGCAATGTCCGGTCTGCGGCGACAAGAAGCTGCAGAACCCAAAGCGTGCGCCGCAGCCGGTCGATATCCGCGCCGGCACACGATTGATCATGACCAGCGGCGGCTATCGTTCGGTGTCCTCGCGCCAGACCGTGGCGCGCTATCGCAAGCATGTCAGCCCGCTGACCGGTGTGGTGACCAAGCTCGAGAAAATGGACGGCGATCTGCCGCTCAACACCAACTTCTTCGCCCATCATAATTTTTCCGCACCGGCCATGAGCGTCGATCAGCTGCGATCGGGATTGAACGGCGGCAGCTCCGGCAAGGGCTCGACCGCCGAGCAGGCTGAGGCGAGTGCGCTGATGGAGGCAATCGAGCGATACTCCGGAATTTTTCAGGGCGACGAGATCCGCACCGCGCGGCGCCGCTTCGCGGATTTTCCCGAAGGCGAGGCCATCCTCTCCAACGACGTCCAGTACTTCAGCGAAACGCAATTTGCGCGCCGGAATGAGCCGGAGCCCGATGGGTCGCACCCCGTTCCCGATCCTATCGATCCCACCGCGAAGATCGAGTGGACGCCGGCCTGGTCGTTGCGCGACAAGCGTTTTGTTTATCTGCCGACCGGCTTGCTCTATTTCTTCTACGAGGACTTCCACACCGACTTCAACGGCTGCGCCGCCGGCAATACCCGCGAGGAAGCGATCGTCCAGGGCTTCCTGGAACTGGTGGAGCGCGATGCCTACGCAATCTGGTGGTACAACCGTCTGCGGCGCGCGGAAGTCGACCTCGGCGAATTCGACGATGCCTATATCCGTGACATCAAGAGCCAGTTCGCCGATCACGGACGCAGTATCTGGGTGCTCGACATCACCAGCGATCTCGGCGTCCCCACCTATGTCGCCATCATGCACTGGATGAATGACGGCAAGGAAAACATCGAGTTCGGCTCCGGCGCTCATTTCGATCGCCGCATTGCGCTGTTGCGTTCGCTGACCGAGCTCAGCCAGTTCCTGTCGATCGGCGAAGGCGGCCTGCGCGGCGACAGATCGACGCTCGATGGTATCACGGCGCTGAAGCTGGAGAATTATCCGTTCCTGCAGCCTGCCGGCAACTCCGTCGCCGCGCCGCCGCTCGGCATGGATGTCCCCCTCGACAACGTGAAAGAGCAGGTCGAGGCCTGCGTCGAGGTCGCCCGCCGCGCCGGCTACGACTTCCTCGTGCTCGACCAAACCAGGCCCGATGTCGAGGTGCCCGTCGTTCGCGTGATCGTTCCGGGCCTGCGGCATTTCTACAAGCGCTTTGGGCCGGGCCGGCTGTACGATGTGCCCGTAAAGATGGGGCTGCTCGACCAGCCGCTCCGCGAAGACGAACTCACGCCGTTCCTGCCGCACACCTGAGGCACCATGCCGGGCTCGCGCAAGTCGAAGAAGAAGCGGGGGCAAAAGGCCGCTCCGCCCGTGCTTGTTGCGCGCGTCAACGAGCAGGTTGCGCTTGAGGTCTA
The DNA here is from genome assembly GCA_963739755.1 of uncultured Alphaproteobacteria bacterium. Lineage (GTDB taxonomy): Bacteria > Pseudomonadota > Alphaproteobacteria > Rhizobiales > Xanthobacteraceae > Bradyrhizobium. The sequence continues at coordinate 48,897 of CAVUCB010000002.1, forward strand.
CGCCAGCGGCAAGGTCGGCACTTATGTCGACGGCTATGCCTTTGAGATCGGCATGATCAGCCCTGGCTCGGTGAAACGCGCGCAGGGGCTGAGTGAGGGATTGCCGGTTGGCTCGTTCTCGCCAGCACGCAAACCCGTTGATCGCGAAATCGAGGCGTTGGCCCGCCATCTCGCCCGCAGGGGCCTCCTGGAATATGGCCTTGCGCCGCCCGGCGGCGAGACCGTGGTGGCGATCGAACCACAAACTCCCGACTACTGGCCGCAGATCGCAAAGCTCGGCAATGCCGACACCATCGTGCTCTCGCGTTTCGCCTATCTTCGACGGCGCGGCAGCGACCTCGTGCTGGAATCGCCACGGTCGCCCGCACTGTTCCGCATCGCCGACCCCAGGATCGCCGCGGCGCTTGCCGCACTCACGGCGCCGCAAAAGATCGGCAAGCTTCGCCAAGAAAAGGATTTCGTTGGGCTCGCGCTGCTTGGCTTGCTCGTCGATTGCGAAATCCTGTTCAAGGCCGCACCGAAAAGCGAAGGGCTGCGGCCGGACGAGGGCGATGAAAATCTCGTGGTCTGGGACTTTCACGATCTCCTGTTCCACACCCGCTCGACCGAAGGCCGTCAGGCCAATCTGCTGGGCGGGCGCTTTCCCTATGTCGGCAAGATCGCCCCGCCGCCCGCGGTGCGCGCGCCATGGGGTGGCAACGCGATCGACCTGCAGGGATTTGCGGACGAGCCCGCCTCGCCGCTCGCCGCGCTGCTGCGCTCGCGGCGCTCGGTCCGCGATTTCGACGAGGCGAAACCGATCACGCTTGCCGAGCTCGCGCGATTTCTCGACGCCGCCGCGCGCGTGCAGTCGAAATGGACCAGCCCGTTCGATTTCGGCGACGGCACCGTCGGTCCCGATCTTCATTATACATCGCGCCCCTACCCCTCCGCCGGGAGCGCCTATGAGCTCGAGCTTTATCTCACGGTGAACGCCTGCGAGGGGCTTGCGCGCGGCCTCTATCATTACGACCCCGACCGCCATGCGCTGGTGCCGATCGAGGCCCGCGCGCAAGAGCTCGAAGCGCAGCTTGCGGCCGCGAGTTTTGCCATGGATACGCCCGGCCCGCCGCAGATCCTCGTCACCATCGCCGCGCGCTTCAACCGCATCGCATGGAAGTACAGCGCCATCGCCTATTCGCTTGTTCTCAAAGATGTCGGCGTACTCCTGCAGACGCTCTATCTCACGGCTGCCGACATGGGGCTCGGCGGCTGCGCCATCGGCACCAGCAATATCGACCTGTTTTCGAAGATGACCGGACAGCCCTTCCATGTCGAAGGTCCCGTCGGCCAGTTCGCGCTCGGCCGCGGATTGGCCGAGGGATCGGAAGAGCCCGGTCACAGCTAGTCGAGCGCGACATAGGCAGCGAGCGCGGCCATGATCAGCACCAGCGAGACCGCGATCTCGGTGCGGATATTCTGCACCGAATGCGTCTCCTGATCGTCGATCAGCTTGCTGGTACGGACGAAGCGGACCGCCGCCAACGCGATCAGCGCAATGCCGATCAGGATCAGCGCGGTGCCGTCATACTCGCCGAGCAGCCCCGAAAGCTTCTCCAGCACCCGGTGCTCGCGCGGCGTGAGCTGGTTGGCCTTCTCCATGGTCAATATGAACAGGTTGAATTTCTCGATCACGAATCCGAACGCGATGGTGGCGATGCCGGTGCGGACCCAGGCCAGGAAGGTCCGCTCGTTGGCGGCGTGATCGGTATATCTGGGGATCACAGAAACCTCGCTTGCTCTCCATTCAGTGGATGGCAGCGTACATGATCTTTTCCTCAGTTGCTTCCAGCGCGGAAAACTCCTCCACCACCTTGCCCTGGCGGCTGACCAGGATCCGGTCCGACAGCGCCAATATTTCCGGCAAATAGGACGAAATCACAACCACCGCCTTGCCCTCGTCGGCGAGCCGGTTGATCAGCTCGTGAATCTCCACGATGGCGCCGACGTCGACGCCACGGGTCGGCTCGTCGAAAATAATCAGCTCGGGCTCCTGCGCGAGCGATTTTGCGATCACCACCTTCTGCTGGTTGCCCCCTGACAGCTCAACGACTTTTGCCTTGGTGCCGATGGCGCGCACTTTCAGCCGCGATATCCAGGTATCGCCGGCCTGTTGCGACTCGCGGTTGGACAGGAAGAAGCGGCCGCGCGGAAATTTTGCGAGGATGCCGAGATAGATGTTGCGCGCGACCGACATCGTCTCGAAGAACCCCTCGACCTTGCGATCCTCGGTCACATAGGCAATGCCGGCGCGCACGGCCGGCGCAGGAACGCGGTAGCGCACCGGCTTGCCGCGCAGCAGGATCTCGCCGCCATGGAAGAAATCCCGCTTCAAGACCCCCGCCACGATCTTGAAGGTCTCGGTGCGGCCGGCGCCTACCAGTCCGAACACGCCGGTGATTTGGCCGGCAAAAACCGAGAGCGAATTGTTCTTCACCATCGGCGCCATCTTCAGGTTCTGCACCGTCAATACCCGCTCGCCCGCAGCGCGCACCTCGGTCTTGCGCTTGCCATAGAGGGTGTTCGAGAGGTCGCGCCCGACCATAGCCTGCACAATCCGCGCGCGATCGAATTTTGCGGCATCATCGGTTACGACATGCTTGCCGTCGCGCAGCACGGTGATGCGGTCGGCGAGCAGCAGTGCCTCTTCCAGCGCGTGGGAGATGAAGACGATCGAGACCCCGCGCTTTTTCAGCGACCGCACCAGATCGAAGAAGTAATTCTTCTCTTCCGGCGTGAGCGACGCGGTCGGTTCGTCAAAGACAATGACCTGGGCCTGGTGCAAGACCGCGCGCGCAATTTCCACCATCTGCTTCTTGGCCGCGCCCAACAGCCCGACCGTCACGGTCGGCGTGACGTCGAAGTTCAGCGACTGCAGGAATTGCTGGGCGGCGATGTAGATGCCGCGAAGCCGGTTATAGAATTTCTCCTGGCCCAGGAACAGGTTTTGGGCCACGGTCATGGTCGGCACCAGGCTGTTTTCCTGGAACACCATGGCGATGCCGAGATGACGCGCTTCCAGCGGGGTCTGTGGCGAGGCTTCGACGCCGTTCACGAACATCGAGCCCGAGGTCAGCGTGACCACGCCGGCCATCGCTTTGGTCAGCGTGGATTTGCCGGCCCCGTTCTCGCCAACGAGGGCGTGGATTTCGCCGCGGCGGAGCGCGAAATCGACGTCCTGGATCGCCGGCACGCCGGCGTACAGCTTGGTCGCCTTGCGAAATTCGACGACATTCTCGGTCATGCGGCGAGCGCCTGTTTCGCTTGCGATATCGACAGCCGCAAGAGCCGCCTCGGCCCCTTGGCCAGCACATAGAGCGCGCCGTCGAGTTCCGCCGCAGCTACCACGCCATGGTTTTCGCCATCGACGCGGCTGTGGAACGAGAACATCGGCGATAAATCCGGTGCCAACCGCATCACGAGGCCATAGGACCGCGGCGGCGCCCACGGCTTGACCACGCCCATGGTCTTCAGATGCGCGCCCTGCATCGGCTCGCGAAACGAGCCGCCGGAACGAAGCCGTGGCACGACCCAGAACTCGGGCGGCACCTCGCGCATCATGCGCTTGCGATAGCCGCTTTCGCGGAGGATGAACTCGATCAGTTGCGTCCGCGCCGTAAAGGCTGTGAGCCAGAAGCCGCCGTCGGACGCCGGCGCGATCCGGGATGGATAGACCGGCAGTTGGTCGAACACGGGGCGCACCGCGCCGTTCGCGGCGACCTTCACCAGGCGGTGCCGCCAGCTTTCGCTGACCAGCACGTCTTGTCCCACCGCGGCGACGCCGAAGGCGTAATGGAGGCCGGACGCCCTCACCTTGATCTCGGCTGTGTCGGGGTTGATCGCCAGCAATCGCCCGCTCCGGCCGCGATTGAGCAGATCGCGCGCCCATTCCTGATAGGGCTCGCTTGCCGATCCGTCCGTGGCGAGCAGCGTGCCATCCGGACTGGCCGCCAGCGCGTTGAGGGCGCCCATGCCGCCGCCTGAAATCGCCTTGCCCGCGTCGGTCCCTTCGGCCGCGGAGAAGATGCGGATCTCTGTGCCTCCGAGCGCGACCGCCAGCCGGCCACTGGCAAGCCCGACGAGCGCCGTGATCGGCCGGTCGAGCTGGCGGACTTCCCGCGACGAACTCCCCTCAACACGCCGGAGCGCCGATCCATCGGCGAGATACAGCGCACCGTCAACGACCGCCAGATCTTCCGGCTCCGCGAACTCGCCTACGACTTCCGCATGCTCGAGCAGCTGGTTGGGCTTCAGCGAGCCGTCGAACGGCGGCACGGTGATCGCGGCATCGCCACGCCCGAGAAAGCTATCGAAAAAATCCTCCAGCGGCGGGATCATGCGGATTTCCCCCATCGCTTGTCGTACTGGACGAAATTCGGGTCCGCGTTCTCCAGCTTGTATTTTCCGATCCGGTTGTTGGCGATGCCGCCGAGATAGAGATGACCACGGTGCTCGCGCATCGAGGTGATCATGGGATGGTTGATGCTCTTGATGTCCCAGTAGGACTCCAGCACCTCGCCCTTTTCATTGAACTTCACCACGCAACCGGTGTTGATGTTGGGAAACAGCCACTCATCGACGGGAAGCCGCTTGCCCATGCGGCGGCGGAATCCCGGCATCCGCCAGGCGAGATCGAGCGCGGGCGAACGCATGCCGACGATGGCGAGCCAGTAATTGCCATCGGAGGCGAGATTGATGTTGTCGGGAAAGCCCGGGAGGTTGTCCATGACGACCTCGACTGAGCCCTGCTTCGGGCCATCGAACCAGTAGCGCTTGATCGAGCAGCCAAAGGTCTCGGCGAACAGGATCGATTGCCGGTCGCTCGCGATACAGATGCCGTTGGGGAATTTCAGGCCGCGCAGCACCGTGCGCGTGGTGTTGGTCTTGGGGTCGTAGCAGACAATGCGGCCATTGCCGCGTGCTTCCAGCCCATCGACCGGCCATTCGTGCATCTCATAGCGTATGGTCGCCTCGGAAAAGAAGATGCGGCCGTCATCGGCGATATCGAGGTCGTCGGCCAGCCGCAGCCGGCTGTCGTCATTGACGGAATAGATGCTGCGGTTGGTCTCGTCGGTGGCTTTTTCGATCTTGCGGTCGGGCGTGATGCGATAGAGTCCCATGCCGCCGATGCAGACATAGAGGTTGTCCTGGCGGTCGAAGGCCATGCCGAGCGGCTGGCCGCCGATATGGGCGTAGACCTCCATCTTCTCGTAGTCTGGCGGAAAGAAGCGGATGATGTCGCCGTGGCGCGATCCCGCATAGAGATTGTCGTGGCGGTCCAGGATCACGTCTTCCGGCGCCTCGATGCGGCCCAGCCCGATCAGCGAGACATCGCGCAGCTTGTCGTTCTGCTCGAATGGCCCGCCCTTGCCGATCTCGGTCGGCGGCGGTGCCGGCAGGCGGTGATAGGTCGGCGCGACATAGACCTTGCTGATGATCCGCGTCCGGTTCTTCAGCCAGCGGATATCGATGACGGCGGCAACCAGCAGGATGCCGGCCAGCACCATGCGGTTGAAGCCGCCGCGCACCGAGAGCGTGGTCAGCCCGTTGGTGACGAGCAGCACGATCAGCGTGCCGGCCGCGGCCTTGGCGACGGAGCCCTTGCCGCCGCCCAGCGTAATGCCGCCCAGCACGGTCGCGGTGAGCACGGTCACCTCGAGCCCGACACCGACATCGCCGCCGACGGTCCCGAGCCGCGCCGCGAAGAACAGCGCACCGATCGAGGTCAGGACGCCGCAGGCGACGTAGCAAAGCGCGATGGTGCGCCGGACAGGAATGCCGGAATTGTAGGCCGAGCGGCGCGAGCCACCGATCGCGGTCACATGCCAGCCCGGGCGAAGGCGGGTCAGAAAGATGTGGCCGAAGATCGCGAGCGCCAGATAGAGGATGGCGACGCTGGGAACGCCGAGCAAGTCGCCGCCGCCGATGAAATTCCAGGACGGGAAATCCGGAAAGGCCGCCGCGATCTTGGTCGAGTTGCTGAACAGCAGCAAATCGTAGGTGGAGCGGTAGATGATCAGCGTGATCAGCGTGGTGATGAACGCCCGCAGGCGGAGATAGCCAATCAGGAGGCCGTTGACCGCGCCAAGTAGCGCGCCACAGAGCAGCGTTACCGCGATCACCGCCGGCACCGGCCAATCCAGCACATCGAGGAAATAGAGCGCGCAGAAGTCGCACAGCGCGAACATCGAGCCGACAGACAGATCGATGCCGCCGACAATAACGACCAGCGCCATGCCGAGCACGATAAATCCGATTTCGCCGGCCTGGCGTGCGGTGTCGGCGAGCGAGGCCGGGGAAAAGAAATTGTCGATACCCCGGCTCAGCGCAATCGCAACGATGATCAGGACGATCACCGGGATCGCCGTCTCGGTCCATCGTTTGCTGAGGATTTCGCCAAGCAGATGGTCCGGCCAGTATTTGGCCTTCAGTCGAACGAAAGATTCCTGCATCGGCGAACCATCTTCACTTCAGCTACAAGGCTGCGCCGGCGTTCCCCCTGGAGAGCGCCGGCGCTGTTTTTCGCGAACTACTTTTTCAGGTCAGCCAGGTTCCAGCAGGCGGTGCTGCTGTCGGCATTCTCCTTGGTGATCGGGATCAGGGTCGTATAGGCGGAGCCCTTGATCGAGCCGGGCTTCGCGCCCGACGACAGCAGCCACTTGATCATCGCCGCCATATCGGCGGCCTGGGTCGGCACGTCGTAGCTGACGTTGAGGTCGAACGCACCCGACTTGACGAGCTCGCAAGCGCCTTTGCGCTCGCCGCCCCCGGAGGTCGCCACAAATACCTTGCCGGTCAACCCCGCCTCCTTCACGGCGGCGGCGGTGCCGATATCCATGCCGTCCCAGAAGCCGACGATGCCGCAGAGGTCCGGATGCTGCTTCAGCACGGTCTGGACGATGGCCTTGGCCTTCGAGGCGTCCCAATCGGCGGCCTGGCTCGACACCACCTTCACCTCGGGATGCTTGGCGAGCACGTTCTCGACACCCTTCAGGGTGTAGGCGGATGCCGCGGCCGATAGGGCGCCCTGCACGACCGCGATCTTGTTCGATTTGCCCTCGCAGGCCTTCACCACGGCTTCGGTGTCGCGCTCGCCGATCTCGATCCAGTTGGCGCCGACAAAGGCCGAGCTGCGATAGACTGAACCCATGTTGATCTGGATGATGTAGATACCCTCATTCTCGGCACGCTGCATCAGCTTGGCATAGGTCTGCACGTCCGGATTGTGAACGATGATCGCCGCAGGCTTTTCGGAGATCAGCGTGGTCAGCGCCTGGGCGCCGGCATTCGTGCTCCAGTTCGCGTCGCGCACGATCACCTTCATGCCATAGGGCTCGAGTTCCTTCTTGACGCCGGCGAACCAACCTTCGGTCAGGTCGAAATTCATGGCGACGGGGATGTAAGCCACGGTCTTGCCGGCCAAGGCCTGCTTGAAGGAGGCCTGGAAGGGTTCATCGAGCCCCTGCTGAGCGGCGGCCGGCAACGCCGCGAATGCGCTGAGCGCCGCGGCCCCGATCAGGCATTTCGTCATTTTCAAAAACATTGCAACCTCCTTTGATGTTATTGTGTCTGGTTCAGATATCGCCCTGCTGCGCCGTTTCCTCATTGCGCGGATTGAGGATGGAGTCGGCGATCACGGCCGCGAGCAGCACAACTCCTTTGATAAGATTTTGCGCGGAATAGGACACGTCCATGATGGTCATGCCATTCAGCATGGTACCGATCAGAAGCGTGCCGATGACGACATTCAGCACGCCGCCGCGCCCGCCGGAGAGGCCGATGCCGCCAAGCACGACCACCAGGATGACGTCGTAGATCAGGGTCGAGTTGAAGATCCGCGTGGGTCCACTGTTGACGGATGAGACCAACACCAGCCCGGCGAAGCAGCCGATCAGCGCCGCCAGTACATATTGCAGGACGATGACCGGGCGGGTCGGGATGCCCGTCACCCGCGCGCCGAAGGGGTTGTCGCCGATCGCATAGATGTAGGCCCCGATCCGGGTCCGCCGCAGCAGGAAGGCGACGAGACCGCAGGCGATGGCGAACAGAATGATCGGCATCGGCACGCCCAGCACATTGCCTTGGCCCAGGAAGTCGAAGCCGTCCATGCCGGGGCTCCACTGCACGACGTCGAGCTTGAACAGCACGGCCTGCCCGAGGCCGGCAAGCAAGAGGCCGCTCGCAAGCGTCGTGAACAGCGACGGCACTTCCGCATAGGCGATCAGCCAGCCGTTGATGGCGCCGAACACCAGCGCCAGCAGCAGCGCGGTCGCAATCGAGAATGGCAGCCCGTGCCCGTCCTGCACCATCTGCAGCACGAGGCCGGAAGGCACAGCAAGCGTTGCAATAAGTGAAATGTCGATGCCGCGGCCGATCACGACCAGCGCCATCGCGAGCCCGAGGATGCCGAGCACGGCGACGTTCTGCAGCAGCGTGAAGATGTTCTGGGTGGTGGCAAATCCCGGCAGGAAGATCGCGAACGCAGCGAACATCACAGCGAAAATGCCAAACACAATTGTTTGCTGTGTCAGCCGCAAGCGTCCCATCCCGCGATCAATCTTGTTCTTGTGGTAATATCATCTAGCGGCCATCCCGCAATTGCAAGCCGGATTCCTGCCTCGTTCCCTGGGACCAAGGCCCTTGTGATCAAGGCACGATTGATTTTTCATCAGGGGGAATTGGCGCAGACGGCTGCACATTCTCGCGGCGGGAAACGCCCGAGTCTTGCGTCTAACCGCCCTCTTGAGAAAAGGAGGGCGCCGGGAAGGCCGGATGCACGCCGCACCCGCAGCCTCGTGTGCGAGGTAGAAAGCACACGAGTTAGTCACCACAGGTACGCCGAAACATTCCGGCCTTCCCTGCGCGATGGCTTGCGGCTTATAACGCGCTCTCCTCGGTGTCCGGGCTTTGATAGCCACCGTCGCCCGCGCGGCGTGTCGGGCTCGTTAGGGCCGACATCGCCATCTCGCAGGCTTGATCCCGGCGTCGGGCGCTGGTTCAAGGCGTTCGGAAAACTGATTTGCCCGTCGGGCCAGCTTTCCGAATTCGCGTCAAGCCCTCACGCAAAAAATATTTCGCTTTTTCAGAAACGAAAATCAGGTGTATAGCAGCCGTGTCCCGTGCCAACGATCTCGTCGCCTTCAACGATCGGTCCGTAGTAAACTGTCCAGCGTCCTGATGCGGTCGAGCCCGCCGACTTTTTCTTCGAGCCCCTCGGCTCGCAATAGATCACGCACCGATCCGTGGGCGCCAACAATGCGCAGGGCAATGCCGTGACGCGTAAGCTCAGTATGCAACTCGAGCAGCATACGGGAGCCCGCGAGATCAATATAGGGCGCGGCGGAAAGATCACAGGCGACCAGACGGACGGCGGCAGGGCCAGTCTTCCGCAGGCGATCCAGGACCTGCTCCAGTACGGCGTCGGTATTGACGTAAATCAGCGATGCTTCGGGACGAAAAGCGATCACACCAGACAGCGGCTCATTCTCCGGATGGCGATCCATGTCAGAATAGGAGTTGGTGCCGGGCACCTGACCAAGAAACGCGACATGCGGGCGCGACACCCGTGCGAGCATCAACAATATCGAGGCCAGTGCGGCGAGCAGGATGCCTTGAAGTATTCCAAGAAGCAGCACTCCGACGAGCGCGAGGGCCGCAGCCAGGAAATCCAATCGACTCACCCGCAACATACGGAGCAGTGCCGGAAAATCCAGCAGCCCATATACCGCGGTCAGCACGACAGCCGCCAACACCGCCTTCGGAAGATTTTCGAGAAAGCCGGTCAGAAAGAGCAGGCAAAGCGCAAGCGTCACCGAGGCAAAGACCAGCGCCAGCGCAGTGCGCGCGCCCGCCTTGTCATTGACGGCCGACTGCGACAGTCCGCCGGCTACGGGGTAGCCATGCCCCATCGCCGCTGCGAGATTCGCAGCACCAATGCCCAGAAGCTCCTGCCTCGGGTCGAGAGGGTATCCGTGCTTCGCTGCGAAAGTGCGGGCAGCAGAGACACCTTCGATATAGGCCAGGAGCAAACAGCCCGCAGCCAACGGAACTATTCCCTCCACGTCACGCAATCTGAGAGCCGGGCCTGCCAAGGTGGGTAAGCCCGCCGGAATCTCTCCTGTTATTGGCACCCCGAGCGCAGGAAGCCCCAGCAGGGTAGCGGCAACGATCGCCAGCATGACGACCCCGAGCGCAACCGGCTTTCCCGGCAGCAAGCGCTCGCCGATTACGATCAGCCCGATCGCGATGACGCCGATGACAAGAACGAGGTATTGCATCTGACCGAGCTGCCCGGCCAGCAGAAACGCGCGCTCGAAAAAATTGTGACCGCCGCCTTTCACGCCTAACAGGCTTGGCATTTGGGTCATCGCGATGGTCAATCCGGCACCGGCCTTGAAGCCCACAAGGATGCTGTCGCTGATCAATTTCACCAGCACGCTCAGCCGCAACAGCCACGCAAGCAGGCTGAGCGCCGCCACGGTAAAGGCAGCGAGACTGGCAATCTGCGCGTATCGTTGCATATCTCCGCCGGCCATTTCCCCCACCGTTCCGGCAATCATAAGGGAAATGGCGGAGGTGGGTCCGATCGCAAGCTGACGCGAAGAACCAAGGAAGGCGTAACCGACACCGCCAAGCAGGTAGCCATAGATTCCAACCTGCGGCGGCAAGCCGGCGAGCCCCGCATAGGCGAGCGACACCGGTATCGCGTAGGCAGCGAGTGTGACCCCGGCAATCGCGTCCGAGGGAAGCCAGCCAAGGCGGTAGTCGGCAAGCCAGCTCGCCGGCGGAAAGAACCGCGTCCATTTCGTTTGCAGAAGTGACGATAGCTTCATGTAAATCGCCTCGTCCGCGGCTAAAACACGATGATTCCAGAATGAAACATCATCGCGCTTTGGCCTTTTCTTGCGCATGATCTTCGCGCAAACGCTTCGCGTTTGTCGCGAGGGAAAACCGCTACACGCTTTTCCGGATCATGCGCTTGCCGATCGCACGCCCCGGAGTCAAATGCAGCCGGTGCGGCGGAAAAGATATCATAGACCGAGCCGTCGCGCCCGAGGCTAATCGTTGACCGACAGCACCATGATCGGGTCGGCAATCTTTTCCGGCGCGATCTCCTGGTCGAGCGGCAGCACCGCGGTGCCGATCGCGAAGAATTCGATGACGTGGGTTTGCCAGCCATGGCTACCCTCGTGAATGTCGACGCCGACCACGCCCTCGGCCTTTGCCGCCGCGGCTTCAAACTGCATGCGCTCGATTGCGATCTCGCGCGCCTCATAGAGGGCCGAGGTGAAATTCTCCAATTCCACGTTGCGGCCGACGGTGTTGAGGCCTGCAAGAAACCCGCGATGGGCGACGTGATAGACGCAGGAGCCCATCACCATCTCGACCGGGCGATAGCCGGAATGCAGCAGCGACCAGAAGTCCTGGCCCGACAGGTCCGAGGTGAAAGGCCCGCCATCATGAGCGCGGAAACCGCGATGGCCGTCGCCGTGCACCACGCCGGTGCCGATGGCGATGAATTCGAGCAGATGCTCGTCCCATTCCAGCCGCTTGATGGTGAGCTTGACACCGACAATGCCGTCGGCGCCCATCGCTGTCGCCTCCGCACGCATGCGGCTCATCGCCAGCTCGCGCGCGTGGTACATCGCCTTCGACAGCACCTCGAGTTCCTGGTTCTGGCTCCAGCTGCCGTACTGGATACCGACGTGGTAAACGCAGGAGCCGACGCAGAGTCCGATCGGCTCGAAGCCCGCCTTGCGCACCATCAGGAATTCGTTGACGGAAAAATCCGAGGTGAATACGCCGGTCGAGTGTGCCGAGGAGCGCAAGCCCTTCAGCCGCTCCTGGGCGTGAGCGGGGAGATCCAGCGTCATGTCAAATCACTCCTTCGGATTCGTTGGCGTAGGACTGGTGGTGCCGCGCGGTGCCCTGCAGCGGGGTTTTGCCGGCATGGGCATCGACGACGAAATTGATCTTGTGCGGCAAGGGCGTGCCGCGGCGCGCGTCGACCGTTGTCGCAACCACGATATGCCGCGCCAGATACGCCTTGCGGTCATTGACCTCGCTCTCGAACATCTGGCTGAAATTCAGATGCGCCAGCACGCCATTGCCCTGGCTCCGCGCATGGGTGCGCAACTGGGCATGGGCCTGACGCCGCACCCTTTCCCAGAGCTCGCTGAGCTGCTGCGATTCGATGTTGCCCATCCAGGTCATGTTCGGATTAGTCCAGGGGTTCTGCAGCCATTCGTAGTAGGCGCCGATCGCGATTCCCGTCGGCACCACATCGGCCTCCAGCAATTTCACGAACTCCAGCGTCGGCGCCGTCGCGACAATGGGCTCGACGCTCGGCGGCAGGCCCTCGACGTAAACCGCCGTGCCGATCAGCGTGAAGTCCATGCTGTTCTCGACCCCGAGCGGAATGGTGCGCATCTTGACGTCGAGCACCGCGTTGGCGCCGGCGGCCCTTGCCTCGTCGCGCAGGCGCTGCAGCGCCATCTCCCAGCCTTGCGCGTGCCCTTCGGTCCACGACCAGCCGTAATGCAGCCAGCAGCTCGCCGCGATCGCCGCAATCGGCCGGAGGCCATGCGAGCGTACCGTGATCAGCTCGGCCGGTGTCAGCGTCGCGACCCAGGGCAATTTTCCGCTTCGCGTATCTTCGAGACGCGCCTGAATGGCCGGCGGCACCCTGCCGTCACCCAGCGCGCTTTCGATCTCGGCTCGCCGCTGCTCGGAGGCAGCGCGCCGCGCCAGCACTTCCGGGCTTGGGCCAGCGAACAGGCTGGCAAGGAGATCGAGGAGACCCACTTAGCTCACCATGAATTGGCTCAGCGACTGGCTCAGCGCCTGCGCATGCTCGGTGGCCTTTTTGGTCTCGCCCGCGAGTTTGGCGAACCATTCGGCGGGATCGATGGTCTTGGTGTTGAGCACGATGCCCCGCACCACCATGGCGATCTTCGCCGTCAGCCGGCCGCGCTCGAGCTCGAGGCTGTAGCGGTTCTCGCCGAGCTCGACGGTGACGCCGGTGGTCTTGCCGGAGCTTGAAAAGAAGCCGCGGCTCTCATGCACCGTCACCAGCTCCGGCATGGCTTCCTTCAGCCGCAGCGCAAAGGCCTTCAGATTGCTCTCGGCATCGGCCTTGAAGCGGCGCAGCCAGGCAGCCTGCATGTCGAAGTCGAGATTGTCGCTCATTTCTGCACCGCGGCCGAGGCCACGCCCTGCATACCCTTGACCAGGCGGTCGCGGATCTCGGCGAGCTTCGACTCGCGCTCGCGGTCGGCGTCGGCGACCTCGCGCTCGATCTGGATCACCTCGTTCATGGTCTTGATCGTTTCATCGGCGACCTGCGCCAGCACCTGGATGTTGCGCGGATCGCCACCGAGGCTTCGCGCCGCGGAGGTCGCCGCCTCGCGCGCACCCTTTGACGCCAGCATCGTGATCTGCCGCGCCGCCTCGTCGAGCTTGCCGGCCTCATCCGCGGCGCGCTTGATATCGACCTGCACCACCGCCTGGCTCGCGACCGCCATCAGGCGCGGGATCACCACCAGCATGCCGTTCGAGAGCTGCATGATCCGCGTCTCGGCCGCCTTCTTGTTCTGGCCGATGATCGGGATCAGCATCGCCGATCCCATCAAATTCTCCCGCATCTCCGCGATCTTGCCGCGAAAATTCGCAATCGCCGCGCGGTATTCCATCACGTCGGCCGCATCCGCCGGCTCGCCGGTCTGCACCGCATGCTGCCGCAGGGCTTCTATCTCGTCGTAGCCGCGGTCCAGCGCGATCTGGCCGGCGGCGATCTCGATCTTCAGGCCATGCAGGCTCTGGCGGATCGCGAGCGCCTGCTGATCGAGAAGCTCGACCGAGACCGTCAGATCGGCCTTGGTCTTGCGCGCTTTCGCCTGCTCGCCGTCCATCAGATGGAGGAACTTCTTGCGGTTCTCGGCAAAGCCCTTGAAGGCGGTATGGGCGTCGGCCACAAAACCCATCAGCTTGCCGACAATGCCGCTGCGCGCGGCCGGCGCGTTGCTGCTCGCTTCGGCCTGCAAATCCTCGATCCGCAAAATCTTGACGCCGTCGATGACGCTCGCGGCGATGCGGCCGATCTCGCCGGTCTCGCCGAGCCGCACGCCGGTCAGCAACTGGCGCGAGGCCGCGGCTATACCGGCCATTACGCCCTCGCCATGGGCGAGCAGCGACGGGGTGTTGCGGAAATCGACTTTCGATGCCGAGGCTTGCGCGGCCGCCTTATCCTCAGGACTGAGGTTGGCGACCTCGACCAGGCGTTCGGGTATCGGTGCCGGCGCGAGGCGCGGATCGGCCGCCACCGGCAGCGAGGCGGCCGGCGCGACCGTCAGCGGCTGTTGCGGCACTGCGGCCGTGGTCTGGCCTGCGGAGGAATCAAGATTGTCGAAAATGGAGAGGTCGAGCGGTGCGCCCGGCTTGGTATCCGGCATGATCAATCCTTTGGGCGTTGGTCTCCGGAACGGTATTTGATTTTAATCGGGGACAAAGATAGCGCACAAGGATGTGCTTACGCATTTGAGGACAGAGACAACGTTTCGTTACATCTGTCGGCGAAGGCAGCACCGTGGTTCACATCACAGTGCGGTCGAGAGGTGGAACGCGAAGAGATTCGATAAGAGATTCAAAGGGAATTGGTTGGCGTTGTTTTGGTTCCCGTTGGTCTCATAGCCTGTAGCCGCCCGAGGTGCTAAACCCACCAACAATCCGGCGGAGATGCTTACCAAGCCGATACCGCCGGTGTGAGCGAACAAAGTGAACACGATCCATGAAAAACGTGAATCTCGCCCTCCAGGGCGGTGGCGCGCATGGGGCGTTTGTGTGGGGCGTGCTCGACCGTCTGCTTGAAGACGGTCGCCTGGGAGTAGAGGCGATCAGCGCGACCAGCGCGGGCGCCATGAATGCGGTTGCGCTTGCGTCCGGCATGGCTGTCGGCGGACCTAAAGGCGCCCGGGAAAACCTGCATCGCTTCTGGGAAGAAGTTTCCCGAACGGATTTGATGTTCGATCTTTACGCGCCACTGAACCGGTGGATTCAGGCGCTGAAATTGCCGCCGGAATACCATCCGTTTCATGCCGCCATCCACTTCTTCACCCACGTGCTTCCGCCGGCCCTGCTCAATCCCTTCAACCTCAACCCGCTCAGGGCCGTGCTGTTGAAGGTGATCGACTTCGAACGCCTCAACCAGTCACCCGAGGCGCCGCAGCTCTTTCTCAACGCAACCAACATTCGCACCGGCAAGCTCAAGGTGTTTCAGACACCCGGGATTTCCATCGAAGCCGTGCTCGCCTCGGCATGTCTTCCACCCTACTTCCAGGCGGTCGAGATCGACGGCGAGCATTATTGGGATGGCGGCTATCTCGGCAATCCCGCGATCTATCCGCTGATCTATCGCAGGGGGTCCAAGGACGTCGTGATCGTGCAGGTGACGGCGATCCGGCGCGACGAGCTGCCGACGAGCGCCGCCGATGTTCTGCACCGCATCACCGAGATCAGCTTCAACTCGTCCTTGATGCGGGAGATGCGCGCGGTCGCCTTTGCGACCCGGCTGATCGACAACGGTGAATTGGACGGGACCAAACACAGCCGCATGTTCATCCACTGGATCGGCAATGACCGCCTGATGTCCGAGCTCGGCACCGCGACGCAGTTTCATCCCGAATGGAGCCTGCTCTGCCGGTTGCGCGACGAAGGACGTGACGCAGCGGGCCGTTGGCTCGCGCAGAACTTCGATGAGATCGGCGCCCGCTCGACGGTCGATGTCGACGACATGTTTCTGTGACGGTCGGCCTTACCGAGCGCCGGGCGGCTGGCGCGATACCTCAGCAACCCCGGCAGATATTCTTCAGCTTTGCGGCCGTTTGGGCTTCCTCCGCGACGAACGGATCTTTGTATTCGCCGGGCGGCACGTCGACGTTTGCGGGCGCGGGCTTTTTCACTTTTGGAGGAAACGCCGCGTCGTAACAAGAGAGGCGTGCGCCCGTGCTTTCGATCGCGCGGCAGTTCGGCTCCGCGGCGAGAGCACCTTGCGCGAATGCGCCGAGCGCGGATACCAGGAAAAGCGTCTTCATCGATGTGGCTATTCGGGCAATCTTCATATTGATCATTCCATCTCTATTTCGGTTTGGCTGCCCATGAGGGACGCTCGCCGGTCCAGGCAGGAAGCGCGTCCCATTCGGACCAGCGCATCCGGCGCTCTTCGTCTCCGACCCTGACAAAAACAAAGGGAGCATCATCCCGGCCGGTTTTTGAACCAACGAAAACTGCCGGAACCCCGTAAGCGTCCCTGATGATCGCTGTATTTGCCATTCCGACTCCTGTCTTGCTTTGAGTCTCGGCTTTGAGTCTTGGCTCGGGAGCTCGGCTTGCCACTTTCCCACCTGTCGACTGAGCAGAGCTACCGCTGCAGAACGGCCGCGGCGGCGATCAGCAGCACAAGGAAGATCGGCAGCAATACCGGGGGTACGAGCCACTCACGAACATCGAATTTGCGGGTATCGGACATCTGACCGCCTTCTTCCAGATTAAGGCGGGAGCGCAACGCTCTCAGTCACCGATAACAGCCAGGAAGCGCGCGGTGATGTCAGGGATGTAGCAGCCCCCTCACCCAATAGCGAGGCTAATCTCGATCGCTTCGGCGTGAGCTGCCGGCCCGGCCGCCTCACACGAGTTCATCGGTCCATACTTTGAAGCTGACGAGCGTGTTGGGTCCGAAAGTCTGGGTAATGGGAACGTCCGCGGCATCGCGGCCCTGTGCGATCAGGACGCGGCCGATTCGCGGAATGTTGTTGCGCGCATCAAAAGTGTACCAGCGTCCGCCGATATAGGCCTCGAACCAGCCGGCAAAATCTCCGGCGGCGTAGGGCGGCGGCATACCGATATCGCCGAGATAGCCGGTACAATAGCGCGCGGGAATGTTCATGCAGCGGCAGAACGTGATGGCCAGGTGCGCATAGTCGCGGCAGACGCCTTTGCCTTCGTTGAAGACTTCCCACGCCGTCATGGTGGCGCGCGCGTGCTCGTAGCCAAACGCGATGTGATCGTGAACGAAATCGCAGATCGCCTGGACCCGCGCCCAACCCGGTGTCGTCTTCTCAAACAGCTTCCACGCAATGTCGGAGAGCCGATCGGTCTCGCAGTAACGGCTGCCCAGCAGATAAACGATGGTGTCCGGCGGGAGATCCTCCACCGCGTGTTGCGCGGCTGAAGGGACGATCACGTCGGGCAAACCGCTATCGCGTATCGTCCCGTCCGCGGAGAGGCGCATACGGCCGGCCGGTGCGACGATCCGGCTGCACCAGTTTCCGAAACCGTCGCGATAGGGCGTGATCGGCACGGAAGGTTGGCTTGTGAGGTGATCGGGCACGATGATGTCGGACGCCCGCGTGAAGTGCGTGCCGACCACCGCGATCAAGGGCGTCGCTTGCGGAAAGTCGTAAATCATCTCGAAGCCGACGCGAAATTTTCATGCGAAAGACCTGACTCCCACTGCATTATCTGGAAATGGCACGCAGCCCACGCCCTAAGTCGCGTTGGTGCGACTTCCGATCGGCGGGTCGTTGCGATAATTGGGCCTGCGCAATCCTCGCATGATGGAAATGGCTACGTAATCGGCCGAATACAATGCAAAGCGCGAATTATTCGAGCCTTCCCGCGAGAAAGCGCTGGCTAATCTGAACAATAGGGCGCACGGTCCGATTGATGCACAACAATTGGGGCGGTCCAGAGCTGTCTGCGGAGCACGCCCAGCCATGACCACACGCTCGCGACGGGAAACCATCACGTTTCAGCATCCCTTCCGGATCAAGGGCATCGACCGCTCCCTCCCTGCCGGGGCCTACGAGGTCATCACCGACGAGGAGATGATCGAGGGATTGTCGTTCGCAGCGTACCGCCGGGTCGCCACCATGATCGTGGTTCCCGCAGCGCCGCCGCGCAGTTCAACGATGGAGATGATTTCCATCGGCTCGGTCGATCTATCCGACGCGCAGCGCATTGACGCGTGCAACCCTCGTGAGTGACGAGCCGCTCGATCTCGACAAACACCGCGGCATGGCCGCGCAAAAAGCCACTGACATCAGGCGCGCGCTGGCGGAGGTGGAGCACAATGCACGAGACCTGCGCGAGCGGCAGGGCGTGCTCGAGCAGGAGCTTCTGTCGGTTCCGGCCACTTCCTGGCCCGAGGCCGCCGCGAAGGCGCGCTATATCCTGAATTTATACGCTGCGGGGCTCTCCCCGGCCGACACCCATCATCGCGACCTCGTCGCGTCCGTGCTTGCGGACTTTGCCCGGCTCTCCAGCAATAGCTGAGCAAAATTCGTGTCTCCGATCAGCCGAAAACCTGTCTGCGTTCGAAGGTCGAGCGCCAACGAGAAAGCAATCCTCCATGCAAAATCTTTCGCCGCGTCACGTTAAGACAGAAGAGTCGCTTCGGCTCGGTGTCGAATCCGGATGGTACAGCACGAAGGTGAGCGGAACGTTTGTCTCCGGGCCGCACGACACCGAGGCCGATTGCCTTCGCAGGATCGCGGAGATCAATCCGCCGCCGGCAAAAGCCGTAAAGGCGCGGCCCCTCTAAGAGGCAGGCGGCAGCGACGCCACAAGCTGGCTGGCGTCGCGCTAGGCGAGAAGAACCGTCAACTTCAAAATCACCTCGGCCTGGGCCACGGTCTCCCTCAGTCCAATTCGATTCCGAGCGAGTACGTGAAGGTTGTCGAACCCCTTCGCGACAACGGCGACCGAGGCTCCATCGTACTTTGGATCCACGGTAAAGCCCGCTATTCCGTCAGCGTTCAGGCAAATCGGAGTGCCGTTCGGTGCATGGAAGTGTGCCAAACGAATGTACGTCCCAAACAGCTTGGTGATTTGGTTGATCGTGCCTTTTACAAAGGCCCCACCAATCACGTTATCCACGAGAACCGTTTGTTTGGGCTCATCGGGAAGTGCTGCCTCGCGAATTTTGATTACCCGCAACGGATCAATCGAAATGTTGTTGCCATGATAGCGGTGACCTGAACAAGCATGTCGAAACCTCCATTCTAAAAGGCCAGAGGATGCAACTTATGGTGGTTGTTGGCAATACGGAAACAATGGCCATCAAACACGATAGCTCTCCACACGTATCGGCCTTGACCTGTGCCCAGGCGGGCATTGTCCCGCGGCCCGACCCTTCATTCTGACTGGTCGCGCTACTTCACGGCCGTTCGGCTTGTGGAAGGCTTTGGCTCTTGACGAAGCGAAGGAGCTCAAGCGCTCGATTTGCTTTGTCGCTCGCGCTGGCGATTGCTGACGCGGGGCAAGAAACGCGCTTGCTGTTGCGCCGTGGCGACGCGCGCCAGACCGGTTGTCGGCGGGCCACGCGAACGCCGCAAATCGTTGTAAATCAATTATTTATTGGTCGGGGCAGCTGGATTCGAACCAACGACCTGCAGTACCCAAAACTGAGAATTGCGATATTTCGCGGACTAGATGCGATCTCGTGAGACGAAGTTTCGTTGATTTGACTGAGATTTTTCGTCTCATACTGTTCGCTGTGGATCGGGGTATCGCATGAAATTCCTTCCCCCGGGGGAAGGCGATATAAGGGATTTCGTACCTCCAGTGTTGAGTCCCGCCGATGCCGAAACTCACCGATGCCTCCATCAAAGCCGCCGCGTGCCCAGCTAACAAGCACCGTACAGAGCTGTCCGACACCGCCTGCCCCGGTCTCATCCTGCGAGTAACGAGAGCGGGCTCAAAGAGAGCTTCCTGTTCAAATACTGGTCTCCCCTGCTCTCGAAATCCGTGTCGCTCACGTTGGGGTCCTATCCGGCTCTCGACCTGGCCGGCGCGCGCCACAGGATCGCCGACCATCGAAAGCTGATCGCGAAAGACAAGGACCCGCGCGCCGAGCAGCGCCACGAACGCCAGCGCTTCGTCCGTTCCGAGGAACTCACGTTCAACCAGCTCTGCGACAAATACATCTCCGAGTACGCAAAGGGCCCCGGCGGGGAGGAAAACCCGAACAAGAGCTCGTGGAAAAACGATGTGGGCTACCTGAAGAAGCCTCGCCTGCACTGGGGGTATCTCCCGGCCAACTCGATCACACCTGACGATGCTGCCGACCTACTGGACATGATCGCCGAGACCGCGCCGGTCGGTGCCAACCGGACCCAGAGCATCCTCCATACGATGTTCAAATGGGCGCGGCAGCCGGGCACGAAGGGCCGTAAGCTCGTGACCCACAACCCGATCTCCGATCTCGAACAGCGTGGCGGGAAAGAAAAGAGGCGCGAGCGCGTACTCACCGACGCCGAGATCAAGACGTTGTGGTGGGGGCTCGATCGAGAGGACCTGCCGGCCGACCGGCCACGGCGCTTGGTCTCAAATTCATTTTGACCACCATGGTCCGTCCTTACCAGAGCGCATATGCAGAGGTCAGCGAGCTGCTCAACCTGGACGGCACGGATCCGGAGTACCATCTCCCGCCCAAACGCGTGAAGCGGCGCCGGCCAGTGATCGTTCCGCTCTCCGCGCTCGCTTGCGAGGTCCTCGACGAGGCGCTCGAGGACAAGGACCAGGTGGTGGTATTCCCCTCACGCATGGGAGACGGCGACATCCCGATCCGACGCGACGCCCTCGCCCAGGCGCTCAACGGAAAGAAAGTTGAGAAGCGTAAGAACGGCACGGTTGCGGACCGGATAGGGATCCGGGAATTCCTGGGCTTGGCTCACTTCACTGCGCATGATCTTCGACGAACTGCGGCGACCATCGCTCGTCGTGCCGGCGCTCCACGGGCTGACGTGAAGGCTATGTTAGACCACATCAACGGCGACGTCACCGAGACCTATGACAAGTACGATATGCTCAAAGAGAAGAAGGCCGTCGTGAAGATCCTGTTGGACGAGATCCGCCGGATTGTCGGCGCCGGGCCGACCGAACGAGATGCTCGGGTTCACCAGGGATCAGTGCCGTAAAGAGCCCCTGTGTGTACCGAAAACCTTATCCGAGTTGATGACGTGGTGGAATCGCTTAAGCTGGCGAAATGATCGGGCTGCTCTGTTTCTTTCTGGCCATCTTGGCCTCACCATTTAAGTCGAAGTTGCGGCTTGAAGCTGAGAACGCGGTGCTTCGACGCCAGTTGAATGTCTTGAGGCGCAAGCCGCATAGTCGCGTCCGGCTCACGAACCATGATCGCTTGTTCCTTTTCCGGCTGTATCGTTGGTTTCCATCAATCTGAAGGTTCTCACAATCATCCGGCCCAAGACCCTCGTGCGTTGGCACAGAGCCGGCTTTCGCTGCTACTGGCGTTGGAAATCGCGCCCACAGGGAGGGCGACCGCAGATCGACACGGAGCTGCGCAGATTGGTCCGTCGGATGAGCGTCGGAAAATCCGCTTTGGGGAGTTGTGTCAAGAAGACGCGCGAGCGTCATGCTGTGCGAAAGATGAAGGAGGACCCTTCGGAGCCGTCCTGTAGGGGGAGGCTTCAAACTGCCATAAGCTGCTTCGGTCAAAAGCCGCGGTGGTGAACGTTATGGTCAAAAGGCGTGACGTTGACTGTGGGCGCGACTTCCAGCGCCAGGCTTTGTTGGGTAGATGGCTGAAACCTCTTCCCGGCAAGCTGCGCGCGCGACGCGTTCGATGGAGAAAAACATGCGCCGCCGAACCTGGTTGTCTGGGCCGGTCGCCTGCTCAGCGGATATCGACACGCTTCGTGGTTCGCGTTCTTGGCTGCGCTGTTCGGTCAACCTATGAGCAAGGAACAGCATGCGATCTACGAGAAGTACACTGGCCGTCATGCACCGCCTGCTGGTGTGGCGAGCGAAGCGTGGTTGGTGATCGGACGCAGAGGTGGCAAGAGCTTCGTGCTTGCGCTGATCGCGCCGCGAGGGGATGCGAATTCTCATCCCGCGCGATCGTGTCCAGGATCTCGGTGCCCTGACGCGTGCCCCATCCCACCAGGGCGCGGAACGGCGATTCCTTGTTCTTGAAACGCGCATAGAGGGTCGCCTTCGATGCCCGGGCGCGGCTTGGGACCTCGAGCATGGTGGCGCCATGGAAGCCCTTTTCGGTGAAAACCGCGAAGGCGGCCCGAAGCAGCTCTTCGTCACGAGGGTCAAGCCGCAGGGACGGCGGGTTACGTGAGGCCCCGCGTCGCCTCCGCTCCGGACAGGCGTCTTGACTTAGTACCCATTGGTACTGCATACAGAGCACCGTCTGGTACTCCAACCATGCAAGGAGCAATACAT
>CAVUCB010000003.1:0-51661 GCA_963739755.1 uncultured Alphaproteobacteria bacterium
GAAAGCGCGGTTTAAGTCGCCGGCTGCGGCGCCAGCTTCCCGACGTTTTACGTGGGATACCAGGGAAAAAAGCGGACGGATTGTGCCGGGCCTGAGGCAAGCACGCTGATTTCTCGGCTTTCTGGTTTCTGCGGCCTGGACTTGATGAATGAAACGAAAGAGCGCAGTGTCATCATGGTTTCCATGTCAGCGTTCGCTTGAGCTGAAGCTTTGCAGACGAATGAGTGTCCTCAACGCCATATCGATGAGCCGAATAGTCGTACCCGTGGCGGTCGTTGCTGCCGCGGCCGTGGCTCTGGTTGTCTTCGTCAACCGGCCGGCCCTCCAGGAATGACCGACCGATTTGGGGATGTCGGACCATACCAAGGCTCCGGCCGCAGCTTCCGCGGCCTCGAAGCAGGCGTCGGACGCGCCGGTTCAGCGCGAGGCCGCGCTCGCTGCGGCACAACGGCAAGCAAATGACCTGACGGCCTTGCTGACACCACCGTCTCCACAGCCAGCTACCGGCGGTGGTGTTCCAGAGTTCGACATCGTACACATTGAGCCGACCGGTGAGGCAGTAATTGCAGGTCGAGCGGCGCCGGGCACGACGGTGGAACTGCTACGCGATGGCGAGCCGCATGATCGCGTCGTCGTCGATCAATCCGGGCAGTTCGCAATGATCCCGCGTCCGCTGCCCCCGGGCACCTACGACCTGACATTGCGCTCGAGGCAGCCGGACGGCAAGGAGGTCACTTCCAAACAAAGCGTGGCAGTGATGCTTGAGCCCACGAACGACCGGCCGACGGTCGCATTGATGACGCCGGATAAACCCACGGTCGTATTGTCGCAGCCCTCGGCGCCTGCATCCGTCGCGGAGACGGCGATCGTGGAGGCGGTCGATATTGAGCCGGGCGGCAAGCTCCATGTGAGTGGCCATGCACGCCCCGGCGCTGTGGTGAGGCTCTATCTCAACGACAGCTTTGTTGCGTCGGTGACAGCCGGCGCCGATGGACATCTTGCCATCACGATCAATGAAGGAGTAGCGCCCGGCAAATACCGTGTCAGGCTCGACGAGCTGGCGTCGAACTCCGGAGCTGTCCGAACTCGTGCCGAAGTGCCGTTCACCGTGCCCGACACGACGGCCACCGTATCGATGCGGGCCCAGACTGCGGTGTCCACACCGGCAGAGGCCGCCGCGACACAGCAGCCGCGGCTGGCCGCTGCCGCCAGCGCCGTTCTGCCGGACAAAGATTTGCCGTCGGCCTTGGTTATACCGAAGATCACGACGGCGACGGTCGTCCGGGGCGATAGCCTGTGGCGCTTGAGCCAGCGCGCCCTTGGCGGTGGCGCACGCTACGCCGTCATCTACAAGGCGAACCGGGAGCAGATCCGTAATCCGAATCTTATTTATCCCGGCCAGGTCCTTGTTCTTCCGACCGGCGAAACACGGCGATAGAATTGCGCCGTGCCCACCCTTGTCATTGTGGCTCTGGTGGTGGGCTTCCGTCTTCGCTCATGACGAGCTGCGGTGGACGTAGTCGCTTTGCCCACCCTATGCTCTACGCCGGAGGCGCAGAAAACATCTCCACAAACGTCTTGATCGTGCCGGCCACCTTTTCCTCGGAAACATGCCACGCGGCGCCATCGTCTGCGGCGTAATAGTTGCTGGCGTTCGAGCCGGCCCATCTGAAAACCTCGAAGGACGGCCAGTAGAGGATATTTTCGACGTTCGAATTGTTCACCACCTCATGCGCCACCAGCCGCATGGTGCTCTTCGACAGACAGTCGGCCTGAACGGCCGACTCATATTCGAAAGAAGCGACCAACGGCACCGGCGAAACGGTGACGACGATCTTGATATCCGGCGAAATGCTCCTGATGAAATTGATCAGATAGAGTACGTTGTCGACGTTTTCCTGGACGCTCGTCGTCCGGAACAGATATTTCTCCGCCAACACCCTGGAGTTCAACGCGCTTGGCCGCGGCAGGACGAAATCGCCGGTCGCCCTGTCGAAAAAGGCCGGCGCTACGCCGAGGGTCAAAATGAAGACCTTGCTGGTTCTGATGATTTCAAGGGTGTTTTCCTTGCTCCACTGCGGCGGCAACAGCTCCGCGATCCTGTCGCGAATGGCGGCATCGATGTCCGCGCCACTGAGCCAATCGACGAACACTTTGTTTGCGAACGTCGTGTTGATGTATTCGGAGATCTCCATGTGAAAGGCGGCGTAGCCGCGATCGCGCAGGCTCTTGGCCAGGTTTCTCGCGAAGCAGGAACCCATGGTGAAAAACCGGGTATTTCGATCCAGGAATTTGGACTCGCTGTTCAGATTGACGGCGATATGGTCTCTCACCAGGCTCTGAAGATCGCCGAGGAAATCCTTCGTCTCCGGGTAACGGCCGATCTTCTTCCTGGTTGTCGCCGCCTTCGAAGTCGGCTGGGTTACGCGCGATCTGGCGATTTCCAGCGTCTCTCGATTGCCCGGCGTATCGTAAGTCGCGGCATCGAGCGCGATGGCCTTTTCAAGGCTGGAAACGGACTCTTCAAGGAAGTTGCCATGAACCAGGATTTCGCTGAGCAGGAAATAATCGGCGGCCTTGTTCGAGGCCTGGGCCAATTTGCGGAAAAGTTCGATGCTCCTGGCGAAGGGTCCGACGTGGCTGCATCGCACGGCCGCGTTTCTGATCAGGTTCAGGTTGCCGTCGGTCGGATGGTCGAATATCTCGGGATGCTCATCCAGGATCGACAACATCAAATCGCGCGCCTCGGCGCGCGTCTTGTGCGAGCCGTTGTCGATCAGTTGCGCATAGACAAATCGCGCATTGATATCCTTGCCGTCGAGCTCAACTATTTTTTTGAAAGCCAACAAAGCGTTGGTGAAGTCCTTGCCCTCGATGCATTTGTAGGCGGCCGTCTTGAGTTGATCGAGAAGGGACCCGAGCATCTCGGGAGCAACAAGTTCGGTGGTCATGTCCGGGATGCGCCTTTTGCGTTCACGCTCGATTTCGTTCCGTCAATGGCGCTCTCGCGTGCGCCGGACCGCTCGCGAGGTGAGGCTTCGTCGATGGGATTCCCTGGATTGCCAGACCTCTACGCCTACTCAGGCAACGGAGTGCACCCGCTCGCGAGCCACCAACCCTCGCTGATTCGGTCTGACATGGACGTTAGCTTGGATTGCCGGCTGGTGCCAGCGCGAAGGCCCCAGGCATAAGGCAAGGAAAAAGCCGGCCCGTTGACGGGGCCGGCTTGAACTCAATTGCTGCAGTTCGACTCACTTGGCGAGGACGTACTTCCCGTCCTTCACCGTGAGCAGGATGCGCGAGCGGTCGTCGAGGCCGTAGCGATCCTTCTCGGTGAAGTTATAGACGCCCTGGCTTGCCGCGATATCGCGCTCGGTCAGCAACGCCTGGCGGATAGCCTCGCGGAACTCCGGCGTGCCGGGCTTGGCCGTCTTCAGCGCGGTCGGGACAATGCGCTGGAGCACGAGGAACGCATCGTAGGAGTGGCCCGCGAACTGGCTGCGGCTGCTCGGTCCATATTTGGTTTCGTAGGCGGTGACGAGCGCAAGGCCGGGCTTCTTGGTCAGCGCGCTGTCCGGCTGATCTTCGGGATCCATCACGGGGCCCGAGGCCATCAGTACGCCCTCCGCGGCCTTGCCGGCAATGCGGATGAAATCCATGCTGGCGGCGCCGTGGGTCTGGTAGATCAGGCCCTTGTAGCCGCGGTCGCGCAGCTCGCTCTGCGGCAGGCCGGCCGCCGTGCCGGAGGCGCCGACCAGGATCGCGTCCGGATTGGCGGCAACGAGCTTCAGCACCTGACCAGTGACGGACGTATCGGGACGAGCAAAACGTTCCTCGTCGACCAGCGTCATGCCCATCGGGGTACCCTGGCTCTTGAAGTCGTTGAACCAGAGGTCGCCGTAGGAATCGGAGTAACCGATATAGCCGACGGTTTTGACGTTGTGCGCCTTCATGTGTTCGTACAGCACCTTGCCCATGATCGGGATCGGCTGCGGCATCGTCACCGACCACTTCATGCGCTCGGGCGTGATGGGAAATGGCGCAAGACCGATATGCGGGATGCCGGCTTCGTTGGCGACGTTCGACACCGCGATGGTCGCGGGCGTGTTCGACGAGCCCATGATGATGTCGGCCTTCTGTTCCGTGACGAAGCGCCGCGCATTGGTGGTCGCGTTGGTCGGATCGCCGCCGTCGTCAAGCACGGTCACCTTCAGCGGCACGCCTGCGATTTCCTTCGGCACAAAATCAAGCGAATTGCGCTCGGGGATGCCGAGCGCGGCGGCCGGTCCCGTCGTGGTGATGGTGATGCCGATGGTGATTTCGTTGGTCTGCGCCCGCGCCGGCAAGCCCGGCAGCGCCAACGCCGCGGCGAGCGCCGCAGCCGCGAGATAAGCCTTTTTCATACGGTCCTCCCTGGAAGCCTTTATTCAGTGCAGATCAAACTTCTATCGTTAATACAACCCTTTCTTTAGACGAGGGCCTTTGATGACGTCCTTTAGCCGCTCATGAATTTGGTAATGATCTCCTGCGGCATCGGTGCCGATTTCAGCTTGTCCGGATCGTTCGGGTCGCGGCCGACCAGCACGCGTTTCTCGAACGCCTCGATCGCGAGCTGCTCGCCCTTGTAGACCTTGTGGGTGACCTCGAAGCTGGAACGGCCAAAACTTTCGATCCGGCTCTCGATCGTGATCCAGTCGCCATGGGTCGAGGGAATGTAGAATTTCGCCCGCGTGTCGACCATGGGAATGCCGACCAAGCCGTATTTGTGGACGATGTCCTGTTTCGAGAAACCTGCGGCCTCGAACATGATCGAGGTCGAGTTGTCAAACATCGCGAAATAGCGCGGGTAATAAACGATGTTGGCGGGGTCGCAATCGCCCCACTGGATCTGGACATCGCGCCGGTGCACGAACATCGGCAACCCTATTTCGGCGCCATGCGCAGCGAGGCGTCGAGCCGCACCACTTCGCCGTTGAGATAGATGTTGTCGATCATGTGCAGCGCGAGCGAGGCGAACTCCTCAGGCTGGCCAAGCCGATGCGGGAACGGGATCGCGGCCGCAAGCGAATCCTGCGCTTCCTGCGGCAGACCGCCGAGCAGCGGCGTCAGGAACAGGCCGGGCGCGATGGTGAGCACGCGGATGCCGAACTGCGCGAGCTCGCGCGCGATCGGCAGGGTCATGCCGACAATGCCGCCCTTCGAGGCTGAATAGGCGGCCTGTCCGATCTGGCCGTCATAGGCGGCCACCGAAGCCGTATTGACGACGACGCCGCGCTCGCCGCCGGCAAGCGGCTCCAGCTTCGACATGTCAGCGGTCGCAAGCCGCAGCATGTTGAAGGAGCCGATCAGGTTGATCTTGATGACCCTCTCGAAATCACCGAGCGGGTGCGGCCCGTCGCGGCCGACCACGCGCCTGGCGACGCCAATGCCGGCGCAATTGACCAGCACGCGCGCCGGGCCATGTGCCTTGGCGGCCTGCGCGATCGCAGCTTCCGCGGAAGCGGAATCGGAGACGTCGCAGGCTACCGCCACGCCCTTGATCTCGGCGGCGACGCTTTCGGCGAGTTTTGCGTTGAGATCGCACACCGCGACCTTCGCGCCCTGTGCTGCCAGCTTTCGCGCAGTCGCCGCACCCAAACCCGACGCGCCGCCGGTGACGATTGCGGCCTGATCCTTCAACTGCATGATTTCCTCCCTGAACTTTTCTCAAAGCATAATGACGCGCGACGACGGAGTCTCCGTATAAAGCTCTTCCACCAGGCTGTTGCGATGCTCCAGCACCGCGCGCTGGTTGATCGAGCCCTTGTCCGTGACTTCGCCGCGGTCGATCGACAGCGGCGTGTCGAGCAGAATTGCGCGGGTGATCCTTGTCGAGGATCCCGTCGCGGTCGCGAACAGCTTTTCGAAGCGCTCTCGGAAGGCCGCGCGGACCATCGCGTCATGTGCAGCCGCCGCGATATCGTCGGCGGAAAGGTTCGGATTGGTCAGCCGGCAGCCGTCGAGATCGAGGATCACCAGCACCGAGATTTCGTCGCGGTTGATGCCGGCGATCACGACGTCGCGCACCAGGGGTGCGCAAGCGGCGATGAAACGCGCACGCAACGGGCCAACGGAAACCCAGGTACCGCTCGCAAGCTTGAAATCTTCCGCGATACGGCCGTCGAAATCGAAGCCGATATCGAAATTGTTGGCATCGGCCGGCTTGACGGCGTCGCCGAACTTGTAAAAACCTTCCTCGTCGAAGGCGGCGTTGGTCAGTTCCGGCTGGCGCCAATAGCCCGGCGTGACGTTCGGTCCCTTGGCGCGCACTTCCAGCTTGCCGTTGTTCGGCACCAGCTTGGCGTCGTTGCCGGAAACGGGAAGACCTATATGGCCCGAGCGGCTGGTAAGCGGATTGACCGACATGAAGAACGGCGCGGTTTCGGTGGCGCCCAGCCCGGTCAGCATCGGAACGCGCGCGCCAGTGGCCTGCACCGACAATTCGTCGAGGCTGTTCCAGACAAACGGCGACAGCGCCGCGCCGGAGAAGAACATGGCATGCAGGCGTGCGAAGAATTTGTCGCGCAACGCCGCATCGTCGCGGAGATAAGGAAGCAACGACTCGTAGCCCTTGGGTACGTTAAAATAAACCGTCGGCGAAACCTCGCGCAGGTTACGTACGGTTTCTTCGATGCCGCCCGGCATGGGCTTGCCCTGGTCGAGATACATCGAGCCGCCGTTGTAGAGCGTGAGCCCGATATTGTGGTTACCGCCAAAGGTGTGATTCCACGGCAGCCAGTCGACGATGACCGGCGGCTCGTCCTTGAGGAACGCCATGGTCTCGCGGATCATCACCTGGTTGGCGCAGATCATGCGCTGGGTGTTGATGACCGCCTTGGGATTGCCGGTCGAGCCCGAGGTGAGCAGGAATTTGGCTGTTGTGTCGGGGCCGATGGTTTCGTGCGCGGCGTCGAGGTTTTGATGCAGCGGCGTGTTCAGGAGATCGGCCAGCTTTGTCACCTCACGGCCGGGCACGGCGCCCGACGTCGCCGCGATTTCGACATCAGGGGGAACATTGGCCGCGAGCGCGCTAGCGAATTTGTCCGCGTCGTCCGCGAAGATGAGGCCAGGCGTCAGCAGCTTGATGACATAGGAGAGCTTGCCAAAATCCTTCGAGATCAGCGAATAGGCCGACGACACCGGGCAGAACGGAATGCCCGCATAAAGCGCGCCAAAGGCGACCAGCGCGTGATCGATCGAATTGCCGGAGAGGATCATCACCGGCTTTTCGGCAGAGAGCCCGCGGTTGAGAAGCGCCGAAGCGATGTGACGGCACGCGTTGAGGAGTTCGGCGTAGGTTAGCTTGCGCCAGCCGCCGCTCCCGAAGCGCTCGGCCATGAAGACGTTGTCGGGCGTCGCGCTTGGCCCAATGATGCAGGCGATCGGTGATGCGCCGTGGATAATCGCCAAGCGGCGCCTTGGGCCGCAGATAGATCGTGCCGTCGCTCCTGCGCTCGATCGCGACCGCGGGATCGCTGAACGAGATGTTGCGCAGCGGATGCGCTGCAGCCGCACGCGCGGTGGTAGCCTGCGCGCTCATGCCGGCTTCACCTTGGCGGTCTTGCGGTCGAGGAAGGCGCGGATGCGGCGCTTGGCTTCCTTGTCGCTCTGCGCCACCGTCGCCATCAGCGATTCCATCAAAAGGCCGGTCTGCGGATTGGCTTCCGCGATCATCGGCAGCGCCTGCAGCACCGCGAAATTGGTCAGCGGCGCGTTGGCGGCGATGCGCTCGGCAAGCTCCAGCGCCTTCGGCAGCGCGCCGCCGGCTTCGGTGAGATATTGCGCAAATCCGTAGGACGAACCTTCGGTCGCGGAATAGACCCGGCCCGTCAGCATCATGTCGGTCATACGTGCGACGCCAATCAGCCGCGGCAGCCGCACCGAGCCGCCGCCGCCGACAAAGATGCCGCGCTGGCCTTCCGGCAGCGCAAAATAGGCTGAGGGCTCGGCGACGCGGATATGCGCGGCGCAGGCGAGTTCCAGCCCGCCGCCGATCACCGCGCCCTTCAGCGCCGCGATCACGGGTACGCGGCTGTACTGGATACGGTCGAACACGCGATGCCACATCTGCGAGTGGATCAGTCCGCCAGTGGCGTCATGGTCGGACAGCTCGGAGAGATCGAGGCCGGAGGAGAAATGATCGCCGATGCCGTGGATGACGACCGCGCCGATGTCGTCGGGCAGGTTCGCAAAGCACTCGCCGATTTCGAGAATGATGCCGTCATTGAGCGCGTTGCGCTTGGCCGGGCGGTTGAGGCCCACGGTCAGCACCGCGCCCTGCTTCTCGAGTTTGAGCAGGGCGGAGTTCTCGACGGCGGCGTTTCCCATGGGCTTATTGTGTCCTGTCCAGAATAGTTATGTTTTATAACGATTGGGATGGGAGTCAACCACGGTCGTTGCGCGGGCGCAGCGACGACCTGTATACCGTAGCGACTACGTGGTCAGTAGGGTCGGCAAAGTGCGCACTCGCGCCGTGCCCACCATTCAGCGCTTCGCTTCGTGGCGGCGGGCACGCTGCGCTTTGCCAATCCTACGGTATGATTGAGAGCCTACAGCACCATATGCACGTCGATGACGACGCGGTCGGCGTGGCGCGCGGCGGAGGCGACGAAGATGTGCTCCATCAGCCAGCGGTAGTTTTCGCGCGCCGGTCTCGAATTTCGGCACGGTGCGGAAATAGATCAGCTTTGGATCGACCGGCTCGCCGCGCTTCAGCTTCTGCAGCAGGTCCACCGGCCCGAAGCGGATGCCCTTGTTCTCGACATAGACCACCGCGCCGTCGTCGGTCTCGAAGGCGTATTTGGCTTCGAGATCGATCAGCTCGTTGGGGCGGATGATCTGGAAGTCGGCGCCGAACGGCAGCACCTTGCCGTTGACCTTCTCGCCCCTCACCTCGCCGCCGGTGATCGGAATGATGCGGCGGACGCCGTGGCCGATGTCGCCGGCGGTCGTCACCTCCGCGATCTCAGCGGTGATGGTGAAGACATATTGGGTGTGCAGCTCGGGCGTCATCACGGGGCCGCCATGCGTGTCGGCAGCCACAGCGCCAGGATCGGGAACGCGATCAGGATCACGAGCCGCACCAGGTCGGTCAGCACGAAGGGGATCACGCCCTTGAAGATGGTGGCAAAGGAGACGTCCTTCACCACGCTCTTGATGACAAAGACGTTCATGCCGACCGGCGGATGGATCAGGCCGAGCTCGACCGTCATCACGATGATGACGCCGAACCAGATCGGATCGAAGCCGAGATGCGTGACCACGGGGAAGATGATCGGCACGGTGAGGATGATCATCGCCATCGCGTCCATCAGGCAGCCGAGCACGAGATACATCACCATGATGACCGCGAGCACGCCGTAGCTGCCGAGCCCGAGGCCGGTCAGGAACTCCGTTACCTTCTGCGGGGTCTGCGTCACCGTGAGGAAATAGCCGAAGATCAGCGCGCCGATCAGCACGGTGAAGACGGCGGCCGCCGTGCGCGTCGCCTGCAACAGCGAGGCGAGGATCTTCTCCTTGTCGAGCCGGCCGGTGACGACGCCGATCAGGAACGCGCCGGTGGCGCCGACGCCGCCGGCTTCGGTCGGCGTGAAGCGCGGCAGGTACGGCAAGCCATAGAGGCCGCCGATCACGAAGATGAACAGGATCACCGGCGCCCAGATGTCGCGCAGGCCCGCAAAGCGCTCGCGCCAGGGCAGCGCCGGTCCGCGCGGCAGGAAGCCCGGCCTGATGACGCCGATCAGCGTGATCGTGACCATGTACATGGTCATCGCCAAGCAGGCCCGGAATGATGCCGGCCATGAACAGCTTGCCGATGTCCTGCTCGGTGATGATGCCGTAGACCGCGAGCACCGTGGACGGCGGCAGCATCGCGCCGAGCGTGCCGCCGGCGGCGATCACGCCGGTGGCAAAGGATTGCGGATAGCCGAAGCGGCGCATCTCGGGATAGGCAACCGCGGAGAAGGTCGCGGCGGTCGCGACCGACGAGCCCGAGATCGCGGCAAAGCCGCCGCAGGCGGCGACGGTGGCAATGCCGAGCCCGCCGCGCAGATGCCCGACAAAACCGTTGGCGGCGCGGAACAGCTCGCGGCTCATGCCGGAATTGGAGACGAACGTCCCCATCAGCAGGAACATCGGGATCACGCCGAAGGTGTAATCGGTCACCGTGCGCATCGAGGTCTGGCCGACCAGCTTCAGCGCGGCGTTGCCGTTGACGAGGTAGCCAAAGCCGCAGACGCCGACGAGGCCCATCGCCATGCCGACGGGCACGCGCAGCAGCATCAGGCCGAACAGCGAGATGAAGCCGATGATGGCGACGGCGTTGGTGCTCATCGCCGGCTACTCCGTCGCCTTGATCTTGGGATCGTGCATCTCCTCGGGATGGAAGATCAGGCGATAGGTGCGGATCGCGATCAGCAGCACCGCGGAGACGTCGCCGGCCCAGGCGACGGCAAAGAACGGCCAGGTCGGCATGTGCATGTCGAAGGTGAGCACGTTGTCGCTGTAGGTGCCGCGCACCTTGTCGAACAGCGTGTAGGTCTGCACCGTCACCACGAACAGCAGCACGAGCGTTGCGAACACGTCGATCGATGCGCTGATAGCGCGGGGACGACATTGGCCCAGACCAGGTCGACGGTGATGTGGGTGCCGCGATAGCTGGTCGCGGCAATGCCCCAGAAGATCAGGATGCCGAGCAGCAGGCGCCCGATATCGAAGGAATCGGGGATCGAGTAGTTCAGCGTGTTGCGCAGCAGGACGGAGACGAAGATATCGAGCGCGACAATGCCGACAAAGCCGGCCGCGATCCATTCGATCGCGTCGATGAAACGGTCCATCGATGCGCGCTGCATGTCTCCCCCAACAATTTCCGCCTGAGAAAACGGCGGCAGGAAAATCCTGCCGCCGCGTTGAAACAGGCGAACGGCCCCTTACTGCGTCAAGGCGTTGTATTTGGCGAGCGAGGCCTTCAAATCCGTCATCGCCGCGTCCGGATCGACGCCGGTCTTTCTTCACGCCGTCGGCCCAGGTCTTGACCAGCGGCTCGGAGGCCTTCTTCCACTGCGCGAGCTGGTCGGCCGTCAGCGTATAGACCTCCTGGCCGCTCTCCGCCTTCACCTTGTCGACGCCGGCGTCCTCGAACTTGCCCCAGGGCTCGCCGACGCGGCCCGCCGCCTCGGTGTTGCAATTGTCGTCGACCGCCTTCTTCTGGCGGTCCGACATCTGGTTGTAGACGTCCTTGTTCATCACGAACACGAAGGTCGTGACATAGAGCGGCGCGTCCATGTGATACTTCGTCACCTTGTCGACGCCGAACAGCACCAGCGAGCCCCAGGGGAAGGTGACGCCGTCGGCGACGCCGCGCTCGATGATGTCGCGCACTTCCGGCGCCGAGGACTGCACATTGGTGCCGCCGAGCAGCGTCACGAAATTCGCCATGGTGGCGTGCGCGGGACGGATCTTCATGCCCTTGACGTCGTCAGGCACCACGATCTTCTTGGTGCGGGTGTGGAACGACGAGGGCGAATGGATGAAGGCGAGGCAGTATTTGACGTCCTTCATCTCCTTCGTCGGCATATTTGCGATACCAGGCATCGAGCCCTTCGGAGCCGCCCTTGGCGTCCGACATCAGGAACGGCAGCTCGCCGGCGCCGATGATCGGGAAACGGCCGGGCTGATAGCCGGGATTGACGTAGGTCACGTCGGCGATGCCGTCGCGCGCCATGTCGTAATGGTCGAACGCCTTGCCGAGCTGCTGGGCGGGAAACACCTTGTAATGGATGGTGCCGCCGGAGGCCTTCTCGACCGCCGCGCCCCAGTCCTCCATCGCCTTCTGCAGCGGATGGCTGGCCGGGACCCAGTGCGAGATTTTCAGCTCGAAGGTTTTTTCCTGCGCGAGCGCCGGCGTCACACTGGCGGCCAATAGCAGCGCCAAAAACGTCTTCCTCATCGACATCGTCTCCCTCTTGGCTTTCGCTTGTTCATTGGGGCTTTGGTCGCCCTTTGCAGACATTGTTATATGATATAATTATCATTGCAAGCCTGCGACAAAACGCGGCCCGCGGCGTGAAGCCTATAATATCGGGGGGAGCAAGTATTGCGGACAAAAGTAGCAATCATTGGCGCGGGACCGGCGGGATTGCTGCTCGGGCAATTGCTTCGCGCTTACGGCATCGACAACGTCATCCTGGAGCGGCAGACGCCGGACTACGTGCTCGGCCGCATCCGCGCGGGCCTGCTGGAAGAAGGCACGGTCAAGCTGCTGGACGAGGTCGGCGCGGGTGCCCGCGCGCATGCCGAAGGGCCTGCTGCATGACGGCATCGAGCTCGCCTTCGGCGGCGAGCGTCACCGCATCGACATGAAGGCCGCGACCGGCAAGACCGTGATGATCTACGGCCAGACCGAGGTGACGCTCGACCTGATGAATGCGCGCAAGGCGGCCGGGCTGACGACCGTCTACGAGGCGGCCGACGTCAAGCCGCATGATTTCGACACCGACCATCCGCGCGTGACCTATGTGAAGGACGGCACGACCCACGAAATACAATGCGACTTCATCGCCGGCTGCGACGGCTTTCATGGCATCAGCCGCGCCAGCGTGAAACCATCCGCGATCGAGACGTTCGAGCGGGTCTATCCGTTCGGCTGGCTCGGCATCCTGTCGGAGACGCCGCCAGTCTCGCATGAGCTGATCTATTCCAACCACGCCCGCGGATTTGCGCTCTGCACCATGCGCTCGATGCGGCGCAGCCGCTACTACGTGCAATGTCCGCTGGACGATCACGTCGAGCACTGGCCGGACGACCGGTTCTGGGACGAGTTGAAGCGACAGGCTTGATCAGAAGGCGGCCGACAGCCTCGTCACCGGCCCCTCGATCGAGAAGAGCATCGCGCCGTTGCGCAGCTTCGTCGCCGAGCCGATGCGGTTCGGGCGAATGTTCCTGGCCGGCGACGCCGCCCACATCGTGCCGCCGACCGGCGCCAAGGGACTGAATCTCGCCGCCAGCGACGCGCATTATCTGGCGACGGCGTTGCGCGAATATTACGACGAGAAATCCTCCGCCGGGATCGACGACTATTCCGCCACGGCGCTGACGCGGGTCTGGAAAGCGGTGCGCTTCTCCTGGTGGATGACCTCGATGCTGCACAAATTTCCCGACACCGGCACTATCGGCGCGCGCATCCAGCTCGCCGAGCTGGATTATGTCGTGAACTCGAAGGCCGCGATGACGTCGTTGTCGGAGAATTACGTGGGGCTGCCGTTCTAGCTGGCGCATAGGAGCCGGGTCCTCGATGCTCAGTCACGCTCTATTTCGCGCCGGGCTCGAGCTCGATGGCGGCGCATATCGCACTGCACGAAGTCGGCGCGGCCTTCGAGGGACGGCCGATGTCCGTTCAGGAAGAACGACATGCAATCGCCCGACTTCCTCAAGATCAATCCGGCCGGCACGGTGCCGGCGCTGCTGATCGACGGGCGCGTGCTCACCGAGGTCGCGGGCATCCTGTTCTATCTTGCCGAGACGCTTTCCGGAGGCCGGGTTGCTGCCGCACGGCGATATCGAGGCCGAAGCGCAGGCGGTGTCGTGGATGTCGTTCATCGCCTCGACGCTGCATCCGGCGCGGCAGAAGGGGCTGGATCACGCCCGCAAGGTCTATGGCATCGCCGACCGGCGGCTCGGCCATGGCTGGGCGCTCGGTGAACGCTATTCCATCGCCGACATCCATTTGTTCCGGCTCTATTGGCGGCTGTTCAATTCGTTGAAACCCGCGCCCGGCACGTTTCCGAACCTCGACGCGCATTACGCGCGGATGATGGCGCGGCCGGCGGTCGAGCGGACCATCGCGGCGGAAACCGCCGTCGGCTATGAATTGCCGGCGTGAATCGTTTCAAACACCCGCGCAAATCACGTTTAAAACTTTGTAGGCGGTGAAATTTGCGCTGATGTGGCGGACAATGGCGCAACGTTTTGCAACCATGCGAGCCGCCAATGACCATGACGATCGATATTCCCGCGGGCTTCGAGCCGCATTTCCGCAAGAGCCCGTTCACCGATCCCTGGGAGCCGCTTTATTCGAAGCGGACGGAGAAAGCGGTCACCATGGGGTTGCGGCTCGCCAAGGCGCACACCAATGCGCGCGGGCTCATTCATGGCGGGCTGATCGCCTCGCTCGCGGACAACTCCATGGGTTATAGCTGCGCGCAGGCGACGGGCTGGACGACGTCGTACGTGACCGTGTCGCTTGCGGTCGACTATGTCGGCAGCGCGCAGATCGGACAATGGCTTGCGGCCGAGTGCGAGGTGATCAAGACCGGCAGCACGATCTGTTTTGCGCAAAGCCTGATCAAGGCCGACGACGCTGTGATCGCACGCGCCAATGCGACGTTCCGCGTGGTGCCGAAGCCGAAGGAGTGAAGTGTCGGGACTCATGTCGCGATGAGATCAGGCTGAAGCGTGCATCCGCGCAATAGCTTCTTGAGAAGATGATCTTTCCGGGTAATCGCTTCGCGCCTCCGGATGACGGCTTCTACCCAAACCGCCAATCCGCCGATCTCCGTCACGAGATCGATGAAAGCCCGCACCTTTGCCGACAACAGCCGCGAGGTCGGATAGACGATATGGATCGGCAGCGGCGGCAGCTCGAATTTTTCCAGCACGATTTTCAGCCGCCCGGCCTTCAGCGACGCGGCCGCCTGATAGGCCATCACCCGCGTCAGCCCGCCGCCTGATTCCGCGTACTGGACCGCCGCATCGGAACTGTTGGTCGAAAATCGCGGCGCGTAGTTGATGCGGATCTCGCGGCCGTCCTCGGCAAAGCGCCAGTCGGCAACTCCTGCGGTGCTGCCGAACTGAATGGTGTCATGCGAAGCAATCTCGGCCAGCGTCTTCGGTTCGCCGCGCGACTTGAGATAGGCCGGTGACGCCACCGCGATCCGCCGCATCTCGCCGACATGGCGCGCCACCAGCGAGGAATCGGCGAGTTCGCCGATCCGCACGGCGAGGTCGATGCCGTCCTCGACCAGGCTCACCATGCGGTCTTCCAGCCGCAATTCGCCGGAGACTTCCGGATAGCGCTTCAGATAGGCCGACATCACCGGACTGACATGCAGCCGCCCGAAGCCGAGCGGCGCGGAGACCACGAGCCGTCCGCTCGGCCGGGTGCGCTCGCCCTCGGCGGCGCGTTCGGCTTCCTCGACATCGGCGAGGATGCGCCGCGCCCGTTCGAGATAATGCGCGCCGGCGTCGGTCAAGGTCACGGAGCGCGTGGTCCGCTGCAGCAGCCGCGCGCCAAGCCGATCCTCCAGCGCCGCGACCAGCCGCGTCACCGCCGACGGCGACAGCTTCAGTTTGCGCGCCGCCGGGGCAAATCCCTGCAGATCGGCCACCGCGACAAAGGCCTGCATGGCATCGATACGGTCCATCGCATTATTTCATAATCTGCAATGATGAAGTGTCAATGGCGATAATTGTGTCTGAAACTGAATGAGACCATGTTTGGGCGCACGGGAGCGATTGGCTCGCACCGTCCAACAGAAGGAATTTCGCCATGTCCCGCATTCCGACCCCCGCCTCGATCGAAACCGCGCCGGAAAAGTCGCAGCCGCTGCTGCAGGCCGTGCAGAAGCAGCTCGGCATCGTGCCCAACATGTTCCGCGCCATCAGCAACAGCCCTGCCGCGCTCGAAGGCTATCTCGGCCTCAACGGCGCACTGGCGAAGGGCGCGCTGGACGCGCAGACCCGCGAGCGGATCGCGGTCGCGATGGCCGAGTTCAACGCCTGTGATTATTGCCTCTCGGCGCACAGCTATCTCGGCAAGACCTACAGCAAGCTGTCGGATGCCGAACTCAACGCCAACCGCGATGGCGGTTCGACCGACGCCAAGGCCGATGCCGCCGTCCGGTTCGCGATCAAGGTCGCGGAGACCCGCGGACATCCTTCGGAGCAAGACGTGAAGGCGGTGAAGCAGGCCGGCTACACCGACGCGCAGGTCATCGAGATCGTGCTGCATGTCGCACTGAACACGCTCACCAATTACATCAACGAGACCGTGCAAGACCGAGATCGACTGGCCTGTGGTCACCACAAGGGCACACCAGCAGGCCGCGTGACGCTCGGCGCGGCGCGCCAGAGAAGTCGGCGCGCCGCCCGACCGGTCAGACAAAAGGGGAAATTCCGATGTCAGAAACTTACACCTATTCCAGCGACGTCGCCTTCACGCCGGCCGTGAAAGCAATCCAGGCGCGCAAGGGTTCGCGCGAGGCCTATGCCCGTGTCGAAGAACACGGCGGCTGGCGCACGGAGATCGACGACAAGCTCGCCGGCGTTCCTCGCCAACACCAACAGTTTCTACATGGCGACCGCGACCAAGGACGGCCAGCCCTATATCCAGCATCGCGGCGGCCCGAAGGGCTTTGTCAAGATCCTGGACAAGCAGACGATCGCGTTCACGGATTATGCCGGCAACCAGCAATATCTTTCGCAGGGCAATCTCACCGAGAACCCGAAGGCGCACATCTTCATCATGGACTACGCGCACCGCCGCCGCGTGAAGATCTGGGGCGAGGCCCGCGTGGTCGAGGACGATCCGGCACTGACAAAGGCGCTGATGCCGAAGGGCTACAAGCGCGCGGCCCGAGCAGGTGATCGTGTTCAAGATCTCCGCCTGGGACACCAACTGCCCGCAGCACATTCCGCAGAAATTCGACGCGGCGGATGTCGCGGCGGCGATGGGCGAAGCCAGCGCCAAGATCGAGGAGCGCGATGCGAAGATTGCGGAGCTGGAAGCCGAGTTGGCGAAATTGAAGGGCGAGATGGCCGCCCAATCGTAGGGTGGGCAAAGCCAACGGGTCGGCGCGAAGCGCCGCCCGATGACAGGCTCCGCGTGCCCGCCATTCAAAGCCGAGCATGCGAAGGTGGGCACGGCGCTAAATGCGCCTTTGCCCACCCTACGCATTGCTCACGCCGCTTCGGATTCGCGCACCGGCGCCCAGGCGAAGTCCGGATAATATTGCTGCATCATGCGGCCGACATAGGCGACAAGATTGTCGAACTTCTCGACCTGCGTCGCGCAGCTTCGACGAAAAGAACGGCGTCAGGATGCCGGCGAGCGCACCGAAGGCGGTGGCGTCGACGCCGGCCGGATTCTCGCCCATCAGATAGGACTTGTCGCCAAGCTGCACCGACAGAGCGAGGATCGAGCGCAGCGCGAGTGCGATGTCGTCGTCCGGTGCGTGCCGTCCGAGGCCGCTTAGCAGGTAATTCTCGGCGACGCGGAACTGTGCGTCCTCGCGCAGCTTCTCGCGGCGGTCTTCCGGCGCGCCATCGAAGAAATGCGTAGGCCCCTTGGCAAAATTCTCCGGATCGACCCAGCGCGCGCCGACCAGCGCCCAGTAGACATGGTGCTCGATCATGCGCTCGAACGCCCAGGCCTGCGCGCGCACCTCGCGGTCGAGGCCGGCGTCGAAATCAAAACCATATCTGCGCTCGATATGGGCGCGGATGAACGTGGAATCGGCGATCCGCTCGCCGTCATCCTCGATATAAGGCAGCTGCCCCTTCGGCGAGGCCGGCGGCATCGCCCGCTCCTTGCGATAGGCGAGCCCCGCCATCTTGAGCTGGACCTCGGTCTTGGTCACGAACGGACTGATCTCCGGCAGACCGAAACCTGCGCCAAAGCCGTAAAGGGTGATCATGCAAGCCTCCGATTTCCAATGATATTCGACGAGGCTAGCGGCCCCCTGCTGCCACCATGCTGTCAGCAGTGCCGAGCCGGCCGGCGAAACGCGCCCCCTGCAGGGCGCGTCCCATGGTATGGCGGGCGAGCAGGACCAGTTGCTTCTCGACGAGGACCTCCAGCGCGGCGAGCGCGCGCAGCGCCAGCGCCGCCAATCATCAAGCGGAGGTCGCCGGAGGGTGAGGCGGCGGAGACGACATATTCCAGCGCCCAAGTCTGAATTCGGTCTGGATTCGGTTCTGGACCCGACAAAGAGGCGCCAAAACCGGCGTGGACAGCGAATGAACGAGAGAACATCATGGGGAATCCCCTTCGATTGAAGTGTTGTCCCCTTATAGAGAAGGCCTGCTGACAACATCCTGTCAGCATCCCTAAGCCACTGCGATACAAAGAGAAAATTCGATGAGACGCGCCGACCGTCTGTTCCAGATCATCCAGGTGCTCCGGCGCACCCGCAAGCCTTTGACGGCAGACGCCATTGCGGCCGAGCTGGAGACCTCGAAACGCACGATTTATCGCGATATCGCGACCCTGATCGGCCAGCGCGTGCCGATCCGGGGCGAAGCCGGCATGGGCTATATCCTGGAAAAGGGCTTCGACCTGCCGCCATTGATGCTGACACCCGACGAGATCGAGGCGGCGGTGCTGGGCGCGCAATGGGTGTCAGGACATGCCGATGCAGTGCTGGCGCGCGCCGCCGAAGACCTGATTGCCAAGATCGCCGACACCGTGCCCGAACGCTTGCGTCCCTTCGTGCTGGAGCCGGCGAGCGGCGCCCGCCCTGCCTGGAACCGCGAGCCCGACCGCATCGACATGGTGAGGACCCGCGCGCATATCCACGAAGGCAAGAAGATCGCGCTGCATTATCGCGACGAGCACGGCCGCATACCGAGCGCACGATCTGGCCGATCGCGGTCGGCTATCACGAAGCGGTGCGGCTGCTCGCGGGCTGGTGCGAGCTGCGCAAGGATTTCCGCAGTTTCCGCACCGACCGCGTCATCAACGCCGATCATCTCGAAGAGAAATATCCGGAACGACGCGACATCCTCCGCGCGCGATGGCGGCAAAGCCTGGTCTGGGAACGGCCGAAGGAAGGCTGACGCGGAATGGACCGGCGTCGACCGATCGCAACGACTGAAAATCCCTGCCAGGCCTGCGGCGCCTGCTGCGGCTATTCGGCGAACTGGCCGCGCTTCTCGACCGAGGACGATGCCGCGCTCGATCTCATTCCGTCGGAGCTCGTCAACGCGCGCGGCTCGGGCATGCGCTGCGACGGCGACCGCTGCGCGGCGCTGAAAGGCAAAATCGGGGAGTCCACTTCATGCTCGATCTATGCGGTGCGCCCCGAAGTCTGCCGCACCTGCATGCCCGGCGATGCCGAATGCGCGATGGCGCGAAGGAAATTCGGACTGCCCGCGCTGGCCTGAACATGACCACTTCGCGCAAGACAGGGCTATCGACCGACGCATATGCCGGCTCTGGAGCGCGATGAGATCAGGATCAATCGTCGTCGCGCTCCAGATTCTTGTTTGCGCATGATCTTTCGGAAAACCGCTACACACTTTTCCGGATCATGCGCTAGCGTCGCGCTGGTTGCGAAGGAGTTCTTTCATGGCGGGCATCCTGGACGGCAAAGTTGCACTGGTGACCGGCGGCGCGTCCGGCATCGGGCGGGCGACCGCGGTGGCGATGGCGCGCGAAGGTGCGCGCGTCGCCGTGTCCGACCTCTCAAAGGAAGGCATCGAGGCGACCGTGGCCTTGATCAACGCAGGCGGCGGCCAGGGAATCGCGATCGTCGGCGACGTGTCGGATGAGGCCGACGTGGCGAACATGGTGGCGCGCACGGTGTCGGCGTTCGGCCGCCTCGACTGCGCGTTCAACAATGCGGGCGTTGCGCCGCGTTCCGTCGGCCCGGCCGGCCAGCGCACCCATGAACTCAGCCAATCGTCCGTCGCCAAAATGCTTTCGATCAATCTGATGGGCGTGTTCCTGTGCCTGAAGCATGAGATTGCGCAGATGCTGGCGCAGGGGGGCGGCGGGGCGATCGTCAACACGGCTTCAATCGCAGGTCTGATCGGCCTCGCCACGTCGGCGCACTATGTCGCGGCAAAGCACGGCGTTGTCGGCCTGACTAAAAGCGCAGCGATAGAATATGCCCAGGACGGCATCAGGGTGAACTGCGTCAATCCCGGTTACATCCAGACGCCGATGACCAAGGAGACGATGGAAACACGCTATGATGAGATCATGGCGAAAGTTCCGGTGCGGCGTCTGGGTATCCCGGAAGAAATTGCCGAAGCCGTGGTCTGGATGTGTTCGGAAAAGGCGTCCTTCATGACGGGCGCCTCGCACGTGGTCGACGGCGGATACAGCGCCGCTTAGGCCAACCATATGGCGCGTCATGGACGCGTCAGAATGTGAATGGCCGCTGCGGGCCCCCGGACACGGCGATCACGCCTTCTGTTACAGCCGTAACCAATGTGAAAAGTCGCCGCGATGTTTTGTCGCGCGTCGCGAAGAACAGAAATCTCGCGATTGGCTGATTTGCGTAACGCATGCCATTCGCCGCCGCGATTTTGGTCAACGTGCATCTTTCAGCGCCAGGAGCCGAGCAACTGAGAGAGCATGCGCCCAAATCACGAAGTTGCTCGCAAACCATCACAAAGCTGCTCTCAAAGAACGTGTGCTGCAGTGCGAGACTGCGCGCCGTATAGCGATACCGGGTGCGGAGAAGGTCTATGACTGACAATGCAATTTCCGGCGCGCCCGGCCAGCCGCGCGTGACCAGCCCGACGGTCTCGACAGTCATGCGTCGCCTGGCTCGGTCCGCTGGCGAGCCATGGCACCGATCGCAAATCGCCGACCTGTCTCGTGGTCGAGGATGACGGCACCATGCGGCACCTCGTGACGAATTATCTCGAGGACCACGACATCCGCGCCGTCTCCGCGTCGCGTCGCGATGAGGTCGCGGGCCTGCTCGCCCGCAGCCAGCCGGATCTCGTGATCCTCGATCTCAGGCTCGGGCAGGAGGACGGCCTCGATCTCCTGCGCGAGATTCGCGCGCAGTCCGACATTCCCATCATCATCACCACGGGTCATCGCCGCGACGAGATCGATCGCGTCGTCGGGCTGGAATTGGGCGCCGACGATTACATCACCAAGCCGTTCGGCCTGCGGGAATTGCTCGCCCGCATTCGCGCGGTGCTGCGACGGCGCGAAGCCGGCCAGGCTGCGACCCAGCGCGACAGCGAGAAAGGCCGCAGCCGCTTCGGCAACTGGCAGCTGGACCGGCGCAACCGGCGCCTCACCAATTCCCGCGGCGAGCCGATCGCGCTGACAAAGGGCGAGTATGCGCTGCTGATTGCGTTCCTCGATGCGCCGCAACGGCCGCTCAGCGCGCGAGCATCTGCTGCAGGCGACCCGCATCCACGAAGACGTTTTCGACCGCAGCATCGACGTTCAGGTGCTGCGGCTTCGGCGCAAGCTCGAGAGCGATCCGGCCTCGCCATCGATCATCCAGACCGAGCGCGGCGTCGGCTACATCTTCGCGCTTCCCGTCGAGACTCTCTAACGATGGCGCGTCGGGCGGAGATGCGGGTGAGCGACGGCAGGCATCGACAACGCGCGCCGATTTCTGCTTCCGGCGCGAAGCCGGTAGCGCGTCGTGTTACAATCGTAGCCTTAA
Organism: uncultured Alphaproteobacteria bacterium; assembly: GCA_963739755.1. GTDB lineage: Bacteria > Pseudomonadota > Alphaproteobacteria > Rhizobiales > Xanthobacteraceae > Bradyrhizobium. The sequence goes on from CAVUCB010000003.1 coordinate 21,456, forward strand.
GTCCGCCGCGCGGCATTTTTCGGAAACATCGACGCGACAAGAATCTCCCAAGCCAATATCTCTTGGGAGAAGTCGATGCACTACTCAACGCAATTGTCTGACCGCCGCCAGCGCTCTTCGCGCGGGATCGTGCGCCGCCCCTTGATTCGTGACCTGCACAGCGGCAACGACAGGGCGCCGTCATCCCGTTCGCCCGAGACGGCGCACCCGGCCTTAGGACGTCCGCGGTCTCGACGCGGCTGGTCAAAACTGCCGCCGCATTCGCACACATTGCCACTGAGGCCGTCTGCGATCTGCTGCTCGCGATCACATCCTTTATCATTGCGGAAGCGATGGCCGGATGCGGGGCCTATGCTGAGGCACTATACCCCATTCCGCCGGCGCTCGAGCCCTCCGAGCCGGTGCCCGCTCTTGCGCCGCACGCGGCCTCTAACGGGCTTTCGGCCCAGAAGCCAAGTCTCAGCGTGATTAACAGCAATGACGAGTTCGGAAGGCCTGCCCCGCGCGCCCAAGCCGGCCTGCCCGCCCGAACTGCCGCTATCGCCCTCGCGCCGGGCGACCGAGGACGAGTTGCGCGCCCGCGCTGGTATGTCTCGCTCGGCGCCTTGATCGCCGCATGCTGGTCGAGAATCCGAAAACCCACAAGAGCAGCGTCAGGCGATCGCGGAATTGCGTGGGCTGGATCAGCGGTCGCAGCGCGACATCGGCCTGTCCGCGGCGGATATCGAATACATCGCATGGCGTGGAGACTGGCGCGAATGACGCCGTCGTGGCCGCCGCAGCGAATACGCATTGTTTCGCTATGCATCCTGATCCTGCTCGGAGGGGCCGCGGCGGCGCAGGCCCCTCCGAAATCCGAATCGCAGGACCATCTCATCGCCGACCAGGAACCCATCGCACCGATTCCGCCGCCGCCAGCCGCGGATCCGCGAAAGCTGGCGCTGGGCGAACGCCTGTTTTCGGATCTCGCGTCTGTCAGGGGATGGAAACCTCAGCTGTTCCTCCTGCCACGACATTCGCAGCAACGGCGCCGGCCCCAATAACGGAACGGTTTCCCGGCCCTTCGACACCCTGACCGTGTTCAACGCCGCGCTGAACTTCCGCCTGAACTGGGAAGGCAATTTCCGGACGCTGGCCGCGCACATCGAATCCTCGCTCGAGAATCCCCGAAACATGCACAGCAGTGCCGACGAGGTGGTCGAGAGGCTGAACGCCGATCCCGAGATGGTCAGGCAATTCCGCGCGGCTTATGGCAGCGCGCCCAATCGCGACAGCTTTCTGGATGCGATGGTGACCTTCGAAAAATCGCTGGTTACTCCGGGCGCGCGATTTGACCTCTGGCTTGCCGGCGACAGTTCTGCGCTGTCGGCGCGCGAGCGCGACGGCTACCACCTGTTCAAATGGCTCGGCTGCAGCGCCTGCCACCAGGGCGTCAATGTCGGCGGCAATCTGTTCGAGCGGCAAGGCGTGTTTCATCCGCTGGTGAAGGCAGGCCCCGAGGCCGTGCGCGTCCCAAGCCTGCGCAACGTGGCGGCGACCGCGCCCTATTTTCACGACGGCAGCGCCGCGACGCTCGAGGACGCCGTGCGGCGCATGGCGGCGGCGCAGCTGGACCGCACATTGACCGATGAGCAGATCGAGCTGCTCGTCAGCTTCCTGCAGACGCTCACCGGAAACTATCGCGGCTCGCCCGTGGGCGGAAGCAAGCCATGAAATTTGCACCGGCCGTCTCGATCATCGTCGCTCTCGTCCTGTTGCTGACCTGGCTGTCGCTGCGCGCCGTCAATCCGGAGGCCGAGCTGTTCGACCACGCGCTGGCCGAGATCGATCACTTCGCCATGCTGGAAAACGCGCTGTATCGCGATGTCTTCACCGCGCGCGCGGGCACGCTCCGCACTTACGATCCGCTGGTCCACGAGCTCAAGGCGTTGCACGGTTCGCTCGATCACCTGCGCGAAACCGCGGCCATCGACGCCGAGACCATTGCGGCGGTCGATCGGCTCGCCGCCTCCGTCGACCGGCAGGAGGAACTGGTCGAGCGCTTCAAGAGCGAGAACGCATTGCTGCACAATTCGCTGGCGTATTTTGTGCGGTTTGGCACCCGCCCGACCTCGCCCGAGCTTGCAGAGGCCATGAGCGCCGCCGCCGCCGCGATGCTGCAGCTCACGCTCGATACGTCGGCGGCGTCCGCGCGCGAAGTCAAGGATCAGCTCGACGAGCTCGAGCGGCAGGGGGGCGAGGCCAATGCCGGCACGTCCACCGAAGTCCTGCTGGCGCATGGCCGGCTGCTCCACGACCTTCTCCCCTCGGTTGACAGCGTCCTGAGGGCCATGCACGCACTGCCGCGCAAGCAATACCAGGATGCGCTGCGCACGATGATCATGACCCGCGAAGTCGCCTCGCGGGATTCCGCGCGGCGCTATCGCCGGTTTCTGTACGGAACGTCGCTGCTCCTGGTCGCGTTCCTGGTTCAGCTCGGCCTTTGCCTGAAATCGCGCGTCAACGCGCTGCAGCGGCGCGCGGCCTTCGAGCATGTGATCGCCGGCATATCGATGCGCTTCATCAATATGCGGCCGCAGGACACCGCGGCCGAAATCGACCGCGCGGTGGCGGAGCTGGCGGCCTGTGTCGGCTCGGACCGAGCCTATTTCGCGGTGTTCGGCGCGTGCGAGCGGCGGAACCTGTGGTGCAGGCCGGGCATGGAGCCGCCGGCCGGCTGGCCCGATCGTGCGGCCGAGCTTGCCGCCCGGCTCGGCCCGACTTCCGACGGCGTTGTCCACGTCCCACGCGTCAATTGGATGCCGATCGGCGGCGAAAGGGACACGCTCACGAGCCTTGGCCTCGGCGGCTGGGCCTGCGTGACCAGTCGGACCCAGGGCGGCGCCATCGTAGCCCTCGGTTTTGACGCGGTCGGCAAGCCGTGCCGCATCACCGGGCCGGGCGAGCTCCATCTGCTGCGGATGGCGCTCGAGACCATCGTCCATGGCGTCACGCGGCAATTCATGGAGAGGGAGCGCACACGGCTCGAGGCCCATCTGCAGCGCGCCCGGCGGTTGGAGCGGATCGGGACCTTCACCAGCGGCATCGCCCACAACTTCAACAACATATTGGGCGGCATCCTCGGTCATTCCGAGGTGATGGAAGAGCGGCTCGGCACCGACGCCCGTCTCACCCGTCATCTCGCATCGATCCGCCGCGGGGCCGAGCGCGCGCGCGACCTGGTCGACCAGATCCTGGCCTTCGGACGCCGCCGCGACGCGCGGCCGAGGGCGCTGAACGCGCATGCGTTGATCACCGAAGCGGCCGCGCTGTTGAACGTCTCGCTGCCGGACGGCATCGAGCTCGTGATCCGCGAACCGGCGGTGGCCGCGATCGTCTCGGGCGAGCCCGCCCAATTGCAGCAGGTGATCCTCAATCTCTGCAACAACGCCGTGCAGGCGATGGAAGGCGAAGGGCGCGTCGACATCGACATGGAGGTGCATGACCTCGCAGCCACGCGCCGGTTTGCCAATGACGAGCTGCAGCCGGGCCGTTATGCCTGCATCACCATCAACGATACCGGCCGCGGCATGGACGAGGCGACGCTGTCGCGGATCTTCGAGCCGTTCTTCACCACGCGCTCGTCTGGCAACGGCCTTGGGCTCGCGACGGTGATCGAGATCGTGCGCGAACATAACGGCGCGATCAATGTGCAGAGCGCGCCGGGCAAGGGCAGCCGTTTCGAGGTCTGGCTGCCCTGCGTGGCGACCTCCGAGCCGGCGCCGGAACTGGAGGCGCGCGGCGGTCGCGGCCGGACGCGGCGAGACCGTGCTGATGGTCGCAAGCGACGGCACGCGGCTGTTGCGCGACGAGGAGATGCTGGCCGCACTCGGCTATGAGCCGGTCGGCTTCACCGCCGTCGAGGCGGCTCTGGCGGCCTGCCACGCCAAGCCGGAGCGCTTCGATGCCATCATCATCGGCCATCTCGGGTCATCGCCACGTCGCTCGAACTTGCGACCGCGCTGCATGCGGCGGCGGCGCATGCGCCGATCTTGCTGGCGACGCGATCGATGGAAGGGATCGGCGCAGACACTCTGATCGCCGCCGGCATCTCGGATGTCGTGCGCTGGCCCATCGTCGCCGAGGAGATCGCAGCTGCGCTGGCGCATCGATCGGCGCCGCGCGGAAGCCTGGTGCGGCGGGTCCCATGCTGGCCGCCGCGGCATCAAGGCGCTGAAAGGAGCGTCGCTGCGGAACGGGAAGGAATAAAGGCTTACGCCGTCACGGCTTCGATGACGTCGTCGTCGAGATCGTCCTCTATCGGCGCAAGCGTCGAGAGCGGCTTGGTCGAGAGCGTGATCGGCTTGCGGCCGTTATAGGAGGATGATGCGCTGGCGCGGCTTGCAGGTGCTTCGCGGGACAGCGCGTAAAGCGTCAAGCCGACGCGGCCGCCGAAATGCACCAGCTCGCGTTCGGTGCAGCTCGAAGCGATCGAGAGCGCCAGTGCATGCAGATGGCTGCGGCGATAGCAGAACAGCGCGAGCATCGCCCGCACATCGGAGGAGACGCTCTCGACCAGCATCGGCAGGCCGTGCTCGCTGGCGCGATACATCTGGCCGAGCAGTTCATCGCCGACCGGGCAGGAATCGCTGTCGTAGGCGTCACGGTTGGAAAACATTGCAGGGGCCCCCCTCGCTCATGCGAAAGATGCAGTGCAACTCTCTAACGAAGGGTTAACCAGCGATGGCGGTAGTTGCACGGGGGGCTTGATCGAGGCGAATCACGCGCGCGGCCGCGCGAGCAAACTCAGAGCGAATGCGCGGTCATCCAATCGGCAATCGCCTTGCCGATCGCGGCGCCGGAATCTTCCTGGATGAAGTGGGAGCCGGATACCGTGACCTCGGTCTGATTCTTCCAGCTGCGGCAAAACTCCCTGACGGGTCCGATCAGGATCGCGCCGGGCTCGGCATTGACGAACAATTTTGGCAGATCGTTCTCCACCATCCATTTCGCGTAGTCGGATGCGATCTGCACGACATCGGCGGGCTCGCCCGCAATCGGAATCTGCCGCGGCCAGGTCAGGGTCGGCCAGCGATCCTCGCGCGCGAGAAACGGTTTGCGGTATTCCGTCATCTCGGCCTCGGAGAGCTTGCGCAGCACCGAGCCGGGCAGCACGCGCTCGACGAACATGTTGCGGTCGAGGATCAGGCTCTCGCCTTTGTCCGAGCGAAAGCCCTGGAAGATCGGCGTGGCCTGCGGGCTCCATTCCTCCCAGCCGGCAACCGGACGAACGATCCCTTCCATATAGGCGATGCCGCGGACGCGATCGCGATGATGGTTGGCCCAGTCGAAGCCGAGCGCGGAACCCCAGTCGTGGATCACGAACAGGATCTTTTCCTTCGGCCCGATCACCGCATCGATGAAGGCGGCGAGATATTTCTGGTGGGTGACGAAGCGATAGGTATCCGGGCCCGGATTTGGGCAGCTTGCCGGAAGCACCCATGCCGATCAGGTCGGGCGCGATCAGGCGGCCGCGTCCTTCGAGCTCGGGAATGACATCGCGCCAGAGATAGGACGAGGTCGGATTGCCATGCAGGAACAGGATCGGCGCGCCCTCGCCGCGCTCGTGAAACGCCATGCGGCTGTCCAGCACATTGACGTTCTTCCTGGTGAGCGGCTGTTCGGACATGATCGGCCCCGGGTGATTTCGGCCCACCATGCCGTGCCGGCGCAGGAAGCGCAAACGATGCGCCGGTGGATCAGGCGTTCGCCGCCATGAAGATCGAGAGGCCAAAGCCGGTGAGATGATGCAGCGCCTGGTCGACCCCGATCAGGGTCCAGAACCAGGGGTGCTCCGGCGTCATGCCGAAGGTCGAGGAGGTCAGCCCCTTGGCGCGGTCGACCGTGATGTGGATCACGAAGTCGATCAAGGCGACAAACCAGAATTTTGGCGCGACGATCAGGATCAGCACCAGGGCGACCGCGAGATGGATCAGGCAATGGACCAGGAGCGGCAATGCCCACCCGGTCTTCTGGTCCTTGCCATGGGCCATCCAGGCGTTCTGCAGCACGAAGTCGGCAATGATGTGCTTGAAGGTCAGAAGCGCCATCCAACCGATGAGGAGGCCGACCGGGACCGACGACGACATGGAAGGAAACGACAAGCTGACGACCTCGCGAGACCTTGGACCGCACGGGGACTGGAGGCGTTCAGCGCACCTTGGTTCTCAAACTCGGCCAATTCGGCCCCGTATTGACCTTTTATGACACCTCCGGTGCCGGAATGCACCTGCCGGGAACCCGAAAAACCCGAGGTGTGGCCCTGCCGGCGCCATCCCGTTCGGCCCCTTGGGGAAGCACGGTAACGTTACTCCAGCCGACGATTTGCAATCCGGCAACAGCCGGATATCATCGCGGACGAAAATTTTCTTTCTTTTTTAGGTAGTTACAGCCCGGGCGATCACCCAGCGCCGCTTGCAACGGCCCCATCGCCCGTCCCTTGGGTAAAGCCATGAGCGCCGAAGTCCCAACGCCATCGGCGGGACCGTCCTCCTCCTCGTTCGCAGGTTGTGAAGAGCAACCGGCAGCAAGTACTGCTTTATGTCGTTCTGACCCTGATCCTGACCGTGGCGACCGTATGGGGCGGCCGCACCTGGTTGAAGGATTCGGAGACGCTGACCTTTGCGGTCGGCGGTCCGAACAGCGAGGAGGCGCGCTTTGCCGCCAAGCTCGCGGCCGTGCTGAAGAACAGTCCATTCGAGGCTGCGGTTGAAGATCCTGCCCAACGCCGACAATGCCAAGGCGGTGACGCAGTTCGATCGCCGCGAAGCCGATCTCGTCGTGCTGCGAACGGATGCGAAAATCCCGCAGCGGGCCCGCGCAATCGCGATCCTCGATCATGACCTGATCCTGCTGCTCAGCCCCGGCAACAAGAAGATCAAGTCCTTCGACGATCTGAAGAAGCAGAAGAAGATCGCGGTCTGGGCCGAAGGCGACAGCAGCGCCGCCTTTGTCCGCAACAGCTTCGATCTTGCCGAAAGCCCCGAGACCGCCGCGAAGGTGCAGCTGGCGCCGCCCGGTTCGACCCTGGACAAATTGTTTGCGTCCGGCTTCGGCGCGGTGATCGCGGTCGCACACGCCTCCCGCGTGATGCAGGACAAGAGCTACGAGCAATACGCCAAGAAGGGCGGCTTCACCCTGAACGCGATCGACTCGGCGAAGGCGCTGGCGCGGAAGATCCCGGGATTACGGCGGAGACGATCGAAGCCGGAATCTTGTCGTCCTCGCCGCAAATCCCCGACGACGATCTCGACTCGATCGGGCTTGAATGGCTGCTCGTCGCCCAGTCCCGGATTTCGACCACGACCGCCGCAGACCTCGCGCGCATCGTCTATGAGAACAAGGCCGAACTCTCGCTCGACAACGGCTTTGCCTCCAAGATCGAGCCGGCGGAGACGGAGAAGAACGCCTTCATCATGGCTCATCCGGGTGCGGCCGAATACATCAATGACGCCACCAAATCGTTCATGGAACGCTACAGCGACTTGATGTATCTCGCCGTCGCCGCGCTCAGCGTCATCGGCTCGATCTTCGCGGCGATCTACGCCAAGGTCACGCGGGTCTGTCCGGAAAAGGCGAGCGGACTTGCGACCGCGATCCTCATCGTCGGCGAGAAGATCGAACATGCCCGCACTATGGACCAGCTCGAGGAGGTGCAGGACGAACTGGAGAAGATCCTGCGCGGCGTCATGGTGGGATTGCGCGACGGCACCATCTCCAGCGACGGGCTGGAGACATTCAAGCTCGGCTATGAATTCGTGCGCGGCGAGCTCGAGATCCGTCGCGAATATCTCAAGCGCCATGGGGATATGCCCGTCACCCATGACGACAATGTCGCGGTCGTGAAGGCCGCAAGAAGCGCCTAAGCCTCTCTCTGCATCACTCCGCAGCGGCGTGCGCGCCGGGGCCGGTTGCCCGCGCCCTGATCTGCGCGATGGCGCGTTTGAGCGACGCCTGCCGCGGATCCGGCATCGCGGCGGCACGCGCTTCCGCAATCGCGCCGGCGAGATCGGCGAGCGGCAGCACGCCGTCGAAAGTCGGTTTCGCCAGGCCATCGATGATCGCATGCCAGTCGGCAACGCCCTGCCGGTAGGCATCGCCATAGCCCTGGATCATGGTCGCGGTTTCGACGATCGCCTCGGTCGCCGCCGGCTGCTTGACGAGGCTGCGCGCGATCATGTGCAGCCAGCGTTCGACCCAGACGCGTTCCTGGCCGTAGCGGATCGAGAACAGCCGCCAGCGGCGCAGCCATGCTTCCATTTTCAGCCGGCGGATGCCCCAGCGGCTTGCGTTGGAGAACGGGATCGAGACGCGCCGCCGCGCCCAGCCGATCTTGTACAAAACTTTCAGGATGAGGTCGGCGGCAACGGCCGGCAGCGCGTCGACCAGCTCATCGAGCCGGAATTTCTTGATGTCGGTCGACAGGACCTCGCCATTGCTGTCGCGATATTCGGCGAGCTTGAGCTGCGCGATCCGGATCGCATCCTGATAGGCCATGCGCTCCGCCATCAGCCGCGCCATGTCGCGAAACGTCTCCGCCGCAATACCCCTGCCGATGAAGCGCTGCAGCCGCTCGACATAGAGCCTGGCATAGGTCGCGCCCTGATAATCCATCAGCATATGAATGCTGTCGCTGACGACGGGCGCGACACCTTCCGGCAGAGCCGTCGGGCAGGAACGGCGGCGTGGTGTCTTCCTCGTCGAGGAAATCGGCGAACAGATATCTGAGCGAGGAGACGATGCCGTCTTCGGACACGCGTATGACCTCAGGTGGGCTTCGCCGCGCTGTAAGCTGCGCCGTCTGCTGTGCAAACCGGCGCTCCAGCGTATCAAGGTTCTGGAACAGGCGTGCGCTCGCCAGCTTCAGGAAGTAGAAGCCGAAGGCCGGATTCTGCACATAGAGCTGCTCGACCTGATCGTAGCTCACGCTCAGGATCACGCCGCTTTCGATGCATTCCAGCGACTGGGTGCGCACGTTCGAGGGCGACAGCATACCGAGCTCGCCGACAATGGCACCTACCGGCAGTTCGATGCCGGATTCGACCAGGCGGAAGCGGCCGCTGACGATGTAGAGCATGTTCTCGGCCTTCTCGTCCTTGTAGAACAGCATCTCGCCGGCCTTGCATTTGCGCTCGGTCATGAACGGCTTCAGCCACTCCATCGACAGGTCGCCGCTGACGGATTTCTTCACATCGCGCACCAGCTGCAGCATCTGGTGCAGGCGATAGGAATTGAGCACCAGCATCGCCGCCTGCACCAGGATGATCAGGAAGTTGTGGGTCGGGATCGCGGTCACGATCAGCACCAGATTGGTGAGGATGCTGAACAGCCGCAGCGGGATCATCGTCTTCATCGTGCTCGTGGCGACCAGGAAGATCGACGCGAAAAGCGCGCCCGCGGTGCCTGCATGTTGGGCCAGATGTGAGCTATCCATGGGCCTGCCAGCTTTCGAAAGTTTGCAAATCAAAAACGTCGCCTGCGCACCCATCATACTGTCCGCGCGAACTCATTCGATATAAGGTGAAAAGGCGATGATTTGTCGGGATTTGCGCCCGATCCCGGCCGAAATTTACCTTTTGGCCACCCCCGACAGGGCGGCGGCGCCTGATCTGATGCGGCGGCGCACGCGCGTGATAACGCTGTTTTCCAAGCGTCGTTGACGCCCCTCCCCCGCCCGGGCACTTTGTAACCCCCGGCCCTGCCATGGCCGGCCCCAAACGCATTGCCCGAAAATGTCCCAGCTGCCGGCTTCTTCCGCTTTGACGCAATTTGTGACGGCAACCGCCGGCCGCAACATGACCAAGGCGGCCTATGCGGCAGTCGCGATCGGCATCGGCACCATGGTGCTGCTGACCGTCAACCCGGCCTACGAGACGGCCCATCGCTGGGTCGAGGGCATTTTGTGGGCGTGCCTGGCGTTTTTCGCCTTCGAATGGGCGGTGCGGATTCGCCACAGCCGACGGAGCGGACGCGCCTATCTGACCACGGGGCGCGGGCTTGTCGATACCGCCGGCGTGATCGCGGTGCCGATCGCGCTGCTCGTCGGAGCCGAAACCCGGACGGCCTGGCTGTTCGCGGTATTGTGGATCGTCAAGGTGATCCCGGGAATTCCGGGCTTGCGGCAACTGCGCCGCGTGCTGGTCCTGGAATACGGGCCGTTGTTCAGCGTGCTGGTGATTTTCCTGATGGTGCTGTTCCTGGGCTCGGTTGCGGAATATTTCCTCGAGCGCGACGTTCAGCCGGCAACCTTCGGCAGCGTGCCCGCCGCGATGTGGTGGGCGGTCGTGACCTTGACCACCACCGGCTATGGCGATGTGGTGCCCATCACGCCACTCGGTCGGCTGGTTGCGGCGCTGGTGATGATTTCGGGCCTCGGCGTGTTCGGGCTCTGGACAGGTATTCTGGCGACCGGCTTTGCCGCCGAAACCCGGCGCGACAATTTCCTGAAGACCTGGGAGTCCGTGAGCAAGGTGCCGTTCTTTGCCACTCTCGGCCCCTCGGCGATCGCCGACGTCACGCACATGCTGCGCACCATCGACCTTCCGGCGCGCGCCATGATCATTCGCAAGGGCCAGCAGGGCGACTGCATGTATTTCATCGCGTCCGGCGAGGCCGAGGTCGATCTGCCCGGCAAGAAGGTGAAGCTCGGCGAAGGCGCGTTCTTCGGCGAGATGGCGCTGCTCGGCAACAATCTGCGCGGCGCCAATGTCACGACCACACGGCTGTCGAAACTCCTGGTGCTCGACCTCGTCGACTTCCGTCTGTTGATGGCGCGCCATCCCGATCTCGCCGAGACTATCGACGCCGAGGCCAAGCGGCGCGCGCTGGAGAACAAATGATGCAGCAAGCCGCCGCCGTCCCCGATCAGGCGAGCACGCCGGTCCTCACCATCGACGGCGCGCGCGCCACCATCCGCCTCAACCGGCCGCGACATCTGAACCGGATGCAGCCGGAAGACCTCGAGGCGATGGCAAAGCTGTTCGACCGGATCGAAGCCGATGCCGCCATCCGCGTGCTGGTGCTGACCGGCACAGGGCGTGCTTTCTCCGCCGGCTACGATCTCAATTCGGTCGCCGACCGCGCAACCAAGACCGAAGAACAGACCGCCGGGTCGGCCTTCGAGATGATGGTCAATCGCCTCGAAGATCTGGCCGTGCCGACCATCTGCCGCCTCAATGGCGGCGTCTATGGCGGCTCGACCGACCTCGCGCTCGCCTGCGACTTTCGTATTGGCGTCGATACGGCCGAGATGTTCATGCCGGCGGCGCGGCTCGGCCTGCACTACTACAAGAGCGGCATCCGCCGTTACGTGTCGCGGCTCGGCACCGACAACGCGAAAAGGCTGTTCCTCACCGCGCAGAAGATCAACGCGCCGGAAATGCTGCGGATCGGCTATCTCACCGCGATGGTGCCGCCCGAGGCGCTGGACGAGGAGGTCGACCGGCTGGTCGCGATCCTCGCCGGCAATGCGCCGGTTGCGATGCGTGGCATGAAGCGGACCATCAACGAGATCGCCCGCGGTCAGCTCGACGAAGCGGCTGCCGATCAGCGCGCCCGCGACAGCATGCGCGGCGCCGAGATCAAGGAAGGCGTGCGCGCCTTCGCCGAAAAGCGCCCGCCTAAATTCGAATAATTCCAAACCACCGCCTGCCGTCAGGCGAAGCGCGGCCCAACACCACGCCACAGGCCTTCATTCCCACACGACTTCGGCAGCAGCCGAAGGGCCTCTCCTTTTTGCAATTGACTTAAAGTTGTCTGCCGTTACTTTGACCGTGGGGCGGGTTTTCGATGTTGTGGGTGGAGGCATTTCGGTCACGGCGCGCGATCGATGATCGGCCGGACCTCACCGGTGCTGTCCGGGCGCGGAGACGTCGGCCTCAGCCGGCGGGCCCTGAGGACGTTTTTTCTTCTTCTGTAAGCAGCCGTTCTGCGAGCGCTAGCAGCTCTTCACGATTGCGCCGGTCGCGCAGGGCGAGAAAGCATTTCAACAGCCGCAAACCGACCGCCGTCGCCTCGTCGGCATTCAACAGCGCAAGTTGCGGCGGCATCGGAATACGATCCACTATTGATACCCCGGATTTGAAACCGTGAGCCAACCTTCGCTCGACAAGATCATAGAGCAGCTACAATTCTGCATCGTGGATGCCAAGGCTTTGCAACTCAAGATGCTGGAGCGCATTTTGTCAATAGCGCTGCTCGAAGCGTATGAAAGCAAAGAGAAATCCAGCGGCAGCCGTGGCAACGGCAACCTCTAGGCCCACGACAGAATCAGACTCAGCAGAAATAGGATGCGGAAAGCGCGATAGAAGCGCTTTCCGTTCATCTTCGGCCTAATCGTCGACGAAGGTGACGACGTCGGCGAGCGCGGCGCGCGAAGTGCGGTAGCTGTTGACCTTGTGCTCATGGTCGGCATAGCCGAAGGAAATGCCGCAGACCACGCGGCGATCATCGCCGAGATTGAAGTGGCGGCGGATCAGTCCGGAATGCCGCGCCAGCGCAGCCTGCGCAATGCTGCCGAGGCCGAGCGCCTGCGCGGCCAGCATGAAGTTCAGACATAAGCGCCGCAATCGACCGCGCCATAGATGCCGAGCGGCTCGGTGGTGTGGATGACCGCGACATGCGGCGCGCCGAAGAAATTGTAGTTTTCCAGCGCCTGTTTCGCGTAGCCGACCTTGTCGCCGCTCGGGATGCCGAGCGTATTGTAGAGCTGGAAGCCGCTTTCGCGGCGACGCTCGAGATAGACGCCGAGATATTCGCGCGGGAACGGAAAGTCGTGTTCTCGGCGGCGCCCGACGCCGCCTCGGCATAGATCGGCTTGCGGAAGCGCTCCTTGGCCTCGCCGCTTGCGATCACCACCTGCCAGGGCTGGCTGTTGCACCAGGACGCGGTGCGCTGCGCGACTGTCAGGATATGCTCGATGGTCTCGCGCGGCACGGGCTTTGGCAGGAAGGCGCGCACGGAATAGCGCTCGTTGAGAAGTTCTTCGAGCACGCCGATGCGATCTTCGCTCGCGTTGCGCGCTTTGCCTTTGTGCCGCATCCATGGTCGATCCTCGCAATCTCATTTCGTAGGGTGGGCAAAGGCGCGCCAGCGCCGTGCCCACCATCTATTGCTTCGCAGAACTTGGTGGGCACGCTTCCGCCTTCGCTCGTTGAGCTACGGCGGACGCAGTCGCTTTGCCCACCCTACGACGCGTTCTAACCACGCCCCTTGGTCGGGATCTTGTTGAACGGCACGTCCTTGTCGACTCGGATATCGCCGGGCAGACCCAGCACGCGCTCGGCGATGATGTTGCGCAGGATTTCGTCGGTGCCGCCGGCGATGCGCATCGAGGGCGAAGAGAGCAGCATCTGCTGGAACTGGCCGTGCCCGATCTCCTCGGACGAGCCAGTCGAGCGCGCCGGCCGCGCCTTCGAGGTCCATCGCATAGGTCGCGATATCCTGCAGCATCGAGCCCGCGACCAGCTTGCCGATGGAATTCTCCGGTCCCGGGCGTTCTCCTTTGGAGAGCGCCGAGATCGCGCGATAGCTGGTGTATTTCAGCCCGCTCGCCTTCACCGCCCAGCTCGCGAGTTTTGACCGCGTGGCGCGATCGTCGATCGCGGGGCCATCCTCCAGCATCAGGTTCGAGCAGAACTCGAACATTTCCGGAAAGCCGGTCGCGAGCCGCGCGCCGATCGACATGCGCTCGTTCATCAGCGTGGTCAGCGACACGTTCCAGCCATCGCCGACATTGCCGAGCCGCTGGCTGTCGGGGATCACGACGTCGGTGAAATAGACCTCGTTGAATTCCTGCATGCCGTTGGCCTGCTTGATCGGCCGCACCTCGACGCCTGTGCTCTTCATGTCGAGGAAGAACATGGTGAGGCCCTTGTGCTTGGGCACGTTGGGATCGGTGCGGGTGATCAAAAGGCCGTAGTCGGAATAATGCGCGCCCGAGGTCCAGATCTTCTGGCCGTTGACGATCCAGTTGTCGCCCTTCTTCTCCGCGCGGGTGCGCAGGCCCGCGACATCGGAGCCGCCGGCGGGCTCGGAGAACAGCTGGCACCAGATTTCCTCGCCCGAGGCGAGTTTCGGCAGATAGCGCCGCTTGTTCTCCTCGCTGCCAAACGCCATCACGGTCGGCCCGCACATGCCCTCGCCGATCTGGAACGGCTGCGTCAGCTTGCCGTAGACGCCCTCTTCCTGCTGCCAGATCACGCGCTCGATCGGCGTCGCGCCGCGGCCGCCATATTCCTTCGGCCAGTGCAGGCAGGCCCAGCCGCCTTCGGCCTTCTTCTTCTGCCAGGCCTTGCCGACCTCGACCATGTCGTGGTGCTGCAGACGGATGCGGCCGAGCGAGGATTTTGAAAGCTCCGCCTCCAATTCCTTCGGCGCATTGGCCGCGACCCATTTCGCGCGGTCTCGCGGAATTCGGCTTCCTGCGGGGTGTCATCGAAATTCATGGCGAACCTCTTTCTCGTCTTGCGCTTACGCGCGCCCCTTGGTCGGTATCTGGTTGAACGGCACGTCCTTGTCGACCCGGATATCGCCGGGCAGGCCCAGCACGCGCTCGGCGATGATGTTGCGCATGATCTCGTCGGTGCCGCCCTCGACGCGGGTGCCGGGCGCGCGCAACAGCATCGCCTGGAATTTTCCGGCGAGCTCGGCGTCCTCCGGCCCGCTCAGCGCGCCGGCCGCGCCCTGCAGGTCGAGCGCGTACATCGCGACGTCCTGGATCATCGAACCCGCGACCAGCTTGCCGATCGAGTTTTCCGGCCCCGGGCGCTCTCCTCGGGAAAGCGCGGAGATGGCGCGCATGCTGGTGTATTTCAGCCCGCTCGCCTTCACCGCCCAGTTCGCGAGCTTCGAGCGCACCGCGCGGTCCTCGATCGCCGGCCCATCTTCCAGCATCAGGCTGGTGCAGAAGTCGAACAGTTCCGGAAAGCCGGTCGACACGCCCGCGCCGATCGACATGCGCTCGTTCATCAGCGTGGTCAGCGAGACGTTCCAGCCGTCATTGACATTGCCGAGCCGCTGGCTGTCCGGGATTTTCACATCGGTGAAATAGACCTCGTTGAATTCCGACTGCCCGTTCGCCTGCTTGATCGGCCGCACCTCGACGCCCGGGCTCTTCATGTCCAGGAAGAACATGGTCAGGCCCTTGTGCTTGGGCACGTTGGGATCGGTGCGCGTCAGCAGGATGCCGTAGTCGGAATAATGCGCGCCGGTGGTCCAGATCTTCTGGCCGTTGATGATCCAGTCGTCGCCCGTCTTCTCGGCGCGCGTGCGCAGGCCCGCGACGTCGGAGCCGCCGGCCGGCTCGGAGAAGAGCTGGCACCAGACCTTTTCGCCTGAGGCCAGCGGCGGCAGATATTTGCGCTTCTGCTCCTCGCCCGCGAACGCCATCATGGTCGGCCCGCACATGCCGTGGCCGATGATGAACATGCCGGAGAGCTTGCCGAACGGGCCCTCTTCCTGCTGCCAGATCACGCGCTCGATCGGCGAAGCGCCGCGGCCGCCATATTCCT
This sequence comes from uncultured Alphaproteobacteria bacterium, assembly GCA_963739755.1. Classification (GTDB taxonomy): domain Bacteria; phylum Pseudomonadota; class Alphaproteobacteria; order Rhizobiales; family Xanthobacteraceae; genus Bradyrhizobium. Next base: position 37,004 of record CAVUCB010000003.1, read on the forward strand.
TCGGCCAGTGCAGGCAGGCCCAGCCGGCATCGGCCTTCTTCTTCTGCCAGGCTTTTGCGACGTCGAGGATGTTGGCGCCCTTCAGCCGGGTGCGGCCGAGCGAGGATTTGCGCAGCTCCTCCTCATATTGCTTCGGCGCGTTCGCCGCGATCCAGGCCTTGGCCTCGGCGCGGAATGCGGCTTCCTGCGGGGTGTCGTCGAAGTTCATGCTCTCAATCCTTGCCGTCACTCGGCCTCGTAGGATGGGTAGAGCGAAGCGAAACCCATCTCTTATGCCGCCCGCATGTGATGGGTTTCGCTGCGCTCAACCCATCCTACGCACTAAACTTAAGCCGCGTTCTTCTTGCGCATGCGGTCGATCAGCGCGTCCTCCCAATAGGACAGGCTGCCGAGCCCCAGCGCCACCGCATTGGCGCGGCGGTAGTACATGTGGCAGTCGAACTCCCAGGTGAAACCCATGCCGCCATGGACCTGGATGTTGTTCTTGGCGCAGTGCTGGAACGCCTGCGTCGCGCTGATGCGCGCGGCGGCTGCGGCTTCCGGCAGTTCGCCCGCATTGGTCGAGAGCGCCCAGGCGCCGTAATAGCAATTGGAGCGCGCCAGCGTCGCCGAGACATACATGTCGGCGAGCATGTGCTTCACCGCCTGGAACGAGCCGATCGGCCGGCCGAAGGCGATGCGGTCGAGCGCGTAGTCGCGGCCCATCTCCAGCGCGCGGTCGGCGCCGCCGACCTGCTCGAACGCGGTGAGCACGGCGGCGCGGTCGAGCACCTGGGAAAGGATGCTCCAGCCTTCGCCGATGGCGCCGAGCGGCTCGGCCTTGCAATTCTTGAAGGTGACTTCCGCCTGGCCGCGGGTCGGATCGAGATTGGTCAATTCCTTGACCTCGACGCCACCGCCTTTCAGGTCGACCAGGAACAGCGAGATATCGCTCTCGCGCCCGCTCGAACCGGTGCGCGCGGCCACCACCGCGAAATCGGCGATCGCGCCATCGGCGACCGGCTTCTTGGTGCCGTTCAGCATTCCGCCATTGGCGGCGAGCTTGATCGTCTTCGGCGACGGATTGCCCGTGCCTTCGAACAGCGCCAGCGTGCCGATCGCCTCGCCGGAGGCGATCTTCGGCAGCCATTTCTTCTTCTGCGCGTCGCTGCCCGCGATCAGCAGCGCTTCGGCGGCGAGATAGACCGTCGAGGAGAACGGCACCGGCGCCAGCGCGCGGCCCATCTCCTCCGCGATCACGCAGAGCTCGAGATGCCCGGCGCCCGCGCCGCCGAACTCTTCGGGGATCGCGACGCCGAGGAAGCCCATCTCGGCGAGGCCCTTCCACAATTCCTTGTCGTAGGGCGCCTTGCCGTCGAGCACGGCGCGCACCGCCTTCGGCGAGCATTTTTCGGCGAGGAATTTGCGCGCCTGATCGCGGAGCTGCTTCTGGTCGTCGGAGAAATCGAAGTTCATGGTGGCCACTCGTCTCTATCTGGCTTTGCAGGATGGGTGGAGCGAAGCGATACCCATCGGAAGCCTGGTTGCGACTGATGGGTTTCGCTGCGCTCAACCCATCATACGGTCAGTTCAATACAATCACGTCCTCTCCCGGCCGCTCGGCATACAGCCGCTCCACCAGCGCGGCGCGGCGCTCGAGGCCCGCGCGCTGGTTGATGTAGCCCTTGTCGGTCAGCTCGTTGCCGTCGATCGAGGGCGGCTCGACCATCAGCATCGCGCGCGCCACGCGCAGGCTGCTCGAGCCTCCGCACGAACTGTTATGCGCTTCCAGCCCGCGCCTCAGGCAGGCGATCACCTCGGGATGCTTGATCACATCCTCATAGGTCGCATCGGCATTGCCGACGATCTGCCGGCAGGCGTGCAGATTGGGCCACGCGAGCAGGGCGATGAACGGACGATCCTGCCCCGCCACCAGCGCGTCATGCACGACGGGCGTCGCAGCCGCGATCGCATCGGTGCGGAGCGAGCCGACATGCACGAAGGTGCCGGTGGTGAGCTTGAAATCCTCGACCACGCGCCCGGCGAAGATGATGCCCGTCACGGGATCATCGGGATCGACGAACACGCCGGCATCGCCGATGCAGTAGAAATCTTCCTCGTCGAACATCTTCCTGGTCAGCTCCGGCTGGCCGAAATAGCCAGGCGTGACGTTGATGCCGCGCAGCCGCAATTCATATTTCGAGGCGCACGGCACCATCTTCAGTTCGACGCCGGGAAATGGCAGGCCGATCAGGCCGACGCGCTCGGTGTCCCAATAGGTGCCGGTCGAGGTCGGCGCGGTTTCGGTCGAGCCCCAGCCGGTGTAGAACACGATGCGCTCGCCGGTGGTCTTCACCGCCAAGCGCCTGCATGCGGTCATAGAGATCGTCCGGCAGCCGCGCGCCGCCATAGGCCATCAGCGTGAGATTTTTGAAGAAGCTGCGGCACAGCGCGTCGTCCTTCTCCATCGCCGCGGCGAGCGCCGCATAGCCGGCCGGCACATTGGCGTAATAGGTCGGCGACACCTCGCGCAGATTGCGGATGGTCTCTTCCAATTGTCCCGGCATCGGACGGCCGTCATCGATATAGAGCGTGCCGCCATCGACCAGCACCGGATTGAACGCCGCATTGCCGCCCATGGTGTGATTCCACGGCATCCAGTCGAGCACCGTCGGCGGTATCGAGCCTGCCTTGCGCGGCCGCACCTGCATCATCATCGCCGCATTGGCGCACATCATCTCCTGCGTGTTGATGACGGCCTTCGGCATGCCGGTCGAGCCCGACGTGAACAGGAGCTTGCCGACCGTGTCAGGCGTGATTTTTGCGATCGACTCCTCGACCTCATTCATGATCGTCGTCGCGGCGAGATCGGCAAAGCGAACGCTCTTGATGCCTTCGCAGGGCCGAAGCGACATGGACGACGGTGACGCCTTCGAGATTGAGTGCGCTCAGCGCCTTCTCGAAAATCGGGCCGTCCTGCACCATCACGACGGCCGGCTTGATCAAGTCGAACAGATATTTCAGCTTGACGTGATCCTGGCTCATCAGCGAGTAGGCCGGCGACACCGGGGCTGCCGGATGACGCGCCTGCATCGCGGCCTGTGTCATCAGCGCATGCTCGATCGAATTGCCCGAGAGGATCGTGACGGGCCGGCCTTCCTCGAGCTTCAGGTTGAGCAGGCTCTGCGTCAGCGCATCGACGGTGCGCTTGGCTTCGCCATAGGACACCTTGCGCCACTGCCGGTCGGGCCCGCCGCGCTGCGCGAGCCAGATGCGCTCGGGTGCCTCTCTCGCCCATTTCGCCAGCGAGGCCGGAATGTGCTTCTCGTAAGCCTGCAGCGGAATCCGCGACTTCAGCACGATCGTGCCGTCATCGCGGCGCTCGACCGCGATGTCGCGCTCCAGCCAATCGATCTTGCGAAAGGCCGGCTTCTCCAGCACCGTCGCCGCATTCCCACTCATATTGCGTCTCCCGAAATATCGGCCCTTTGCGGGCTCTTTGTTATCTTCTGATATAGACAGGCTTTCGCTTTTCGAGGAAGGCCCTGATGCCTTCGCCAAAATCTTCCGAGCGGCTGCACAAGACCTGATTGCGGTCTTCCATCGCAATCGCCGCTTCCAGCGAGCCGGCGTCCACGCTCATGTTGAGGCATTCCTTCGACAGCCTCAGGCCCACCGGCGAGGCCGTCAGCATCGCGTCGACGTACGGTTCGACCGCTGCCTCAAGCCCATCTTCGTCGACAACTTCGGAGACGAGGCCGACCGCAAGCGCCCGTTCGGCGCCGATGAAGCGGCCGGTGAGGATCAATTCCGACGCAACGGACACGCCGACAAGGCGTGGCAGGAAATAGCTGGTGCCGATGTCACAGCCGCCGAGGCCGAGCTTGATGAAGGCGCAGTTCATCCGCGCAGATTTCGTGGCGATACGAATGTCGGAAGCGAGCGCCAGCGCAAAGCCGCCGCCGGCGGCGGCCCCCTGGATCAGCGCGATGATCGGCTGCGGACAGCGCCGCATCAGCATCACGATGTCGGCGATGCGCCGCTGCGAGTCGAGCGACTCCGTCACGCCCGGCGGCTCCTGCTGCCCGGCCCGACGCTTCATCGCATGCTTGAGATCAAGCCCGGCGCAGAAATTCTTGCCCGCGCCCTTGAGCACCACCACGCGGGTGTCGCGGTTGCGCTGCAGGCCCTGGAAATAGACGTTCAGCGCATCGATCAGCGCGGGATCGAGCGCGTTTAGGCTCTCCGGGCGGTTGAGCGTCACCCGGTCGAGGCCGTCGGAGTGTTCGATCAGAAGCGGTTGGGTCACGTCGTACTCCTGCATCCACGCATGCGGTGGCAGTTACTGCGCCCTCTCCCCTTGTGGGAGAGGGCATCGCCGGCGTCAGCCGAGGGCTCACTCGGGTGAGGGGTATTCGCGGAGAGAACCCCTCATCCGGCGCATTTCTTCCGCGCCACCTTCTCCCACGGGGGGAGAAGGTACTACCTCGGCGCCATGCGGATGGCGCCGTCGAGACGGATGGTCTCGCCGTTGAGCATCGCATTCTCGACGATATGGACCGCGAGGCGGCATATTCGGCGGCTCGCCAAGCCGCGCGGGATGCGGTACTTGGGCGCCCAGGCTCTTGCGCGCCTCTTCGTTCAACCCCATCAGCAGCGGCGTGAAGAAGATGCCGGGCGCAATGGTATTGACGCGGATCTTCTGGCTGGCGAGATCGCGCGCTGCCGGCAGCGTCAGGCCGACGATGCCGCCTTTCGATGCCGCATAGGCGATCTGGCCGATCTGGCCTTCATAGGCTGCGACACTTGCGGTGTTGATGATGACGCCGCGCTCTTCGCCGATCGGCTCGGCGGTGACCAGGCGCTCGGCGAACAGGCGCAGGCAGTTGAACGTGCCGATCAGATTGACATTGATGATGCGCGCGAATTTCGCCAGCGGATAGACGCCATCGCGGCCGACGATGCGCTGCGAGCCGCCGATCCCGGCGCAATTCATCAGCACGCGCGCAACGCCATGCGCGCTTTCCGCTTTGGCAATGCCGGCCTTGATCTGCTCTTCGTCAGTGACGTCGGCATGGATCGCAACGCCCTTCACCTCAGCCGCGACTTTCTCGGCATTTTCCTTGCTCTGGTCGATCACGGCGATCCTGGCGCCCTTTTCGGCCATGGCGCGCGCGGTCGCGGCGCCAAGGCCCGAACCACCGCCGGTGATGAGAACGGCAACGTCTTTCAACTGCATGACAGAACTCTCCTTGGGCGTTTCTTCTCTAGACTTCTGATTGTTTGTAGTTATCCGGCGGCAGCTCCATCGCCAGGCTTGAGCATGCCGCCGCAGATCAGCGCTTCCATGTGCCTGATGTAATCGCGGCAGACTTCGTCGGTGACCGGGCCGACGCCGGTCGCGCGCGACATCGCATGCCGGCCGAAGAACAGGTGATCGCAGGCGCCGATCAGGCTGGTGTAGAACAGCACCGGATCGATCTTGCGGAACTCGCCGGCCTTGATGCCCTGCGCCAGCAGGCGACGATGGAAGTCGAGCAAGGGTGCCACAAAGAATTTCGAGACTTGGTCGGCGGACTCCGCGCTGCTCTCATGCAGCAGATAATGGATCAGCCGGTTCATATAGGGGAAACGGTGATAGGCGCGGATGATGCCGGCGACGTGCAGCTTCAGTTTCGCGGTCGGCGTGATTGGCTGCGCCAGGAGATATTCGAGGTTCGACATCTCGGTCGCGGCATCGCGCGCGAGCAGGGCGAGCAACAGGCCATCCTTGTTGCCAAAGTGGTATTTCACCAGCGCGGCATTGACGCCTGACTTCTGCGCGATGTCCGAGAGCGAGACCTCGATCGAGGAGCGCTCGATCATCAATTCGCTCGCCGCCACGAGCAGTTTCTCGGCGGTCGGATTTTTCCCGGCTGGGTCCGGACGGGTACGCTGGTGTTCAATTGGGATGCCATCACTGTCTCGGAAAAAGGGCCAGCGCATACTTTCCGAAGTTCGTAACCCTCGCGGCACCAACCTTACGAACTTCGGAAAGTAAGGGCAAACATATTGATTCCAGTACCGCTTTCCGATTTTGAAGTTCCTAGTCCATTCGCGGCTGGCACCAGAGGAACTTCAAAATCGGGCGGCACTGCCGCACATAAGCGCATGCCAGGGCCGCACTCAAGAGTTAATTGAACGATTGACTAAGTCTGCGGCCGCCCTTTTAATCCGGCCCAACAATTCCAGACACAGCGAAAACAATCAGGGAGAAGTGAGATGGCCGAGGCTTATATCGTCGCCGCCGCCCGCACCGCCGGCGGCCGCAAGGGAGGGCGTCTCGCCGGCTGGCATCCGGCCGATCTTGCCGCAAAGGTACTGGATTCGCTGGTGGAGCGTTCGGGTGCCGCGCCCGACCAGATCGAAGACGTGATCATGGGCTGCGTGATGCAGGCCGGCGAGCAGTCCAACAACATCGCGCGCAACGCCATCATGGCCTCGAAACTTCCGGAGAGCGTGCCCGGCACCTCGATCGACCGGCAATGCGGCTCCTCGCAGCAGGCACTGCACTTCGCCGCGCAAGCGGTGATGAGCGGCACCATGGACATCGTGATCGCGGCCGGCGTGGAATCGATGACGCGGGTGCCGATGGGCCTTGCCTCGCAGCTTCCGGCCAAGAACGGCTACGGCAACTACAAGAGCCCGAACATCGAGCAGCGATATCCGCACATCGTGTTCAGCCAGTTCACCGGCGCGGAGATGATGGCCGAGAAATACGGGCTCTCGAAGAATGAGCTCGACGAGTATTCCTACAACAGCCACCAGCGCGCGATCGCCGCAACCCAAGCCGGTCATTTCAGGGACGAGATCGTGCCGCTGCAGATCACCCGCGCCGACGGCTCGACCGACACGCATACCATCGACGAAGGCATCCGCTTCGACGTCAGTCTCGACGGCATCAAGGGCGTCAAGCTGATCGCCGAGAACGGCAAGCTGACCGCCGCAAGCGCAAGCCAGATCTGCGACGGCGCTTCCGGCGTGGTCGTGGTCAACGAGAAGGGCCTCAAGCAGCTCGGCGCCAAGCCGTTGGCGCGCATCCATCACATGACCATGATGGGCGGCGACCCCGTGATCATGCTGGACGCGCCGCTGCACGCGACCGAGCGCGCGCTGAAGAAGGCCGGCATGAAAATCGACGACATCGACCTGTTCGAGGTCAACGAGGCCTTCGCCTCCGTGCCGACCGCGTGGCTGAAGACCACCGGCGCCGACCCGGAGCGGCTCAACGTCAATGGCGGCGCGATCGCGCTCGGCCATCCCCTCGGCGGCTCCGGCACCAAGCTGATGACGACGCTGGTCAATGCGCTCAAGCAGCGGGGCAAGCGCTACGGCCTGCAGACCATGTGCGAAGGCGGCGGCATGGCCAATGTGACGATCGTGGAGAGGCTGTAAGAAGCATCCGAGGAAGCGCCGGTCGGCGAGATCGGCACGGTCTATTTCGCCGACGCGCCGGAGTTTTCCTATCACAACGATCCCGAGAAGACGAAGCGCGCCTATATTGCGCACGGCTGGTCGACGCTCGGCGATGTCGGCTATCTCGACGGTGAGGGCTTTCTCTATCTCACCGACCGCAAGTCCTACATGATCATTTCCGGAGGGGTGAACATCTACCCGCAGGAGACCGAGGACGTGCTGATCATCCATCCCGATGTCGCCGACGTCGCGGTGTTCGGCGTGCCGAACGAGGAGATGGGTGAAGAGGTCAAGGCGGTGGTGCAGCCGCATGACATGGCGAAGGCCGGCAAGGCGATGGAGGAGCAGCTCATGCTGTTCTGCCGAAATCATCTGTCGCCGATCAAGTGCCCGCGCTCGGTCGACTTCGAGGCCGAGCTGCCGCGCACGCCGACCGGCAAGCTGGTGAAGCGCCATCTGCGCGACCGCTACTGGCCGAAGAGTGCAGCGAGGACGTAACTTCCTTCCCTTCTCCCCTTGTGGGAGAAGGTGACGCGCGTAGCGCGCCGGATGAGGGGTCTCTATCCGCGGAGACAGCCCCCTCACTCGTCTCAGTCGCGCTTCGCGCGATTTGATCCACCCTCTCCCACAAGGGGAGAGGGAAGAAAGGGCGCGAACCAATGACCACCCTCCCAGATATCCCCCTGCCCGCCTCGATCCGCTCGCGCTACGTCGATGATGTCAACGGCCTCACCATGCATGTGCTCGAAGCCGGCTTCGAGACCAAAGGCCGGCCGTGTCTCCTCCTGCTGCATGGCTTTCCCGAACTGGCCTTCTCCTGGCGCAAGGTGATGCCGGCCCTGGCCGAGGCCGGCTATCACGTGATCGCGCCGGACCAGCGCGGCTATGGCCGCACCATCGGCTGGGATGCGAAGTACGACGGCGACCTCAATTCGTTCCGGTTGCTCAATCTCGTGCGCGACGCAGTCGGGCTCGTCTCGGCGTTCGGCTACGCCCACGTCGCTGCCGTGATCGGCCACGATTTCGGCAGCCCGGTCGCGGCATGGTGTGCGCTGGTGCGGCCCGACGTGTTCCGCTCGATCGCGATGATGAGCGCGCCGTTTGGCGGCCCACCGTCCCTGCCGTTCAATACTGCTGACACTCCGGCCAGGCCACGGGGCGAGGACCCCGTGCATCGCGAGCTCGCCGCGCTGCCGTGGCCGCGCAAGCATTACCAATGGTACTACTCGACACGCGAGGCGGACGCCGACATGACGCGCGCGCCACAAGGCGTGCATGATTTCCTGCGCGCCTACTACCATCACAAGAGCGCGGACTGGAAAGACAACAAGCCGTATCCGCTCAAGTCATGGTCGGCGCAAGAACTCGCCAGGCTGCCGACCTATTATGTGATGGATCTCGCCAAGACCATGCCGGAGACGGTGGCAGCGGAGATGCCTTCGCGCTAGGAGATCGCCGCCAACAAGTGGCTGCCCGACAGCGAGCTTGCGTACTACGCCAGCGAATATCAGCGCACGGGATTCCAGGGCGGGCTGCAATGGTATCGCTGCGGCACATCAGGCGCTTTCAACGCCGAACTTCAGACCTGGTCAGGCCGGACCATCGACGTGCCGTCCTGCTTCATCTCCGGCAAGCAGGACTGGGGCACCTATCAGCGCCCCGGCGTGCTCGAGGCGATGCAGAAAACCGCCTGCATCGACATGGTCGGCTGTCATCTCGTCGATGGCGCGGGCCATTGGGTGCAGCAGGAGCAGCCCGAAGCGGTCAGCCGCCTGACTGTCGCGATTCGTGGCACAGGCGGGCGGAGGCGGGACCCGCTAGGTTCATCGCTGGTTCATCGGCCTTCTGACATCATGGCAAGATTCGCACAGGAACCATTTCCCGCGACGGCGCGTTGCCGGCTATCGGGTAATGCGCCCGGCGAAGTCACTGGAGGAGAAGGCAGTATTATGGAGAAGAAGATCGCTGGACTTTTGGGCGCGGCAGCGGCGCTCGGCACCTTGAATGCGGCGCAGGCGGCGCCGACACCTGACCCGAGCCAGACGCTGCGGGCCAGTTCCTTCGCCGAACTGCTGCAACCGATCCCGAATGCCGCGGCGCTCTTGCAGGCCATCGATGAACATGCTCCGGCCAAGTCGGCGGACGGAAATGTGCAGGTGGCCCAATTCTACCATCACCACCACCATCATCACCATCATCATCACCACGGCTACTATCGCGGATATGATGATGGGTATGGACCTCGCGTGATTGTCGTGCCGCGATATCGCCACCACCACCATCACCACCATCATCATCACAGCTTCTATCGCCGCGACTATTAATGGCGCGGGCTTTATCGAGGCGCTGCGAAGACGGGACCTTCGGGTCCCGTCTTTTTGCGTGATGGGGAGACTGATAAGTCCCGACCAGGGAGTCCGAACTGCTCTAGTCCTGGCGAGTCTTTTCCTTCGCCGCGCGATGCAGATGCCGATACGTGCCGTCGAACACGGTGTCGGTCGAGGACGTCCATTCTGTCCCAGCCGAGAGCGTCGGCCGACTGGCATAGATGCGCCGCGCCTGCAGTTCGCGCTCGGCCGCTTCCTCCTCGCCCATAGGCTCAAGCTCGAAGGGAGCTTCCTCGGGAATCACAATGATCTGCGCGAACGGCTCGTGCGGGCGGAAAATATGCGTGCGGCCCTCGGACGGCGCCTTGAACACGCAAAAGAACATCATCGGCCACCAATTGCGGATCAGCGCCGGAACGGCAATCGGCACGGTATCGGTGGGGTCGGCATAGAACCGCGGGTGCGGTTCGGTGCGGACCGCCATCCCCTTCGGGACCTTAAGATCGAGCAGAATCTGATAGGTGTAAAAAGTGTCGCCGAAATTCCGGAACGGCGGCCACTGCACGCCGCTATTGGGCGGCTCGCCCCAGTCGCCTTCCAGGATCAAGCGGCCATCCTTGGTACTGACGTGCAGCTCATTGTCATAGGGGTAAAACAGCTCGATTCCATATTGCGCACCTTCCGTGAACGGGACGCAGTGCCACACTTGTTCGCGTGATCCGTCGGCGCGCGGTTCGCGCTTGCCTGCCCAGCCGGGAATTTCGAGCTTGGTGCGGCGCGGCGCCAGCCGCGGATCGTTCAAGCGGTATTTGACTTTGTCCATGAAAACTCCGGAGTTGCGGCTGGAACTCGAACGGTCGACGGGTCCCTCAGTTCCAGCAATTGTAGCACCGACGAGCAGAGCTCGAGCTCCTCGCGGCGACGACGGATTTGACCCAATTCAGTTCAACGTCTATAAGTTTAGAATCATTCTAAATTACGCCGAGAGACTTCGCCCGATGAAAAATTTCGCCGATCTGACCGAGCGCGAGGTGCTGGCTGTTGCGATCTCTTCGGAGGAGGAGGACAGCCGCATCTACATGACCTTCGCCGAGGACCTGAAGGAGCGCTACCCGGACTCGGCAAAGCTGTTCGAGGAGATGGCGGAAGAGGAGCGCGGCCATCGCCACCGGTTGCTGGAGCTGTATGAGCAGCGGTTCGGGCCGCATCTGCCGCCGATCCGCCGCGAGGACGTCAAGGGCTTTCTGCGCCGGCGTCCGATCTGGCTCACCAAGAACCTGCCGCTCGACACCATCCGAAAGGAGGTCGAGACCATGGAGCTCGAGGCCGAGCGCTTCTACGCCAAGGCCGCCGAGCGGGCCGACGATGTCGGCGTCCGCCGCCTGCTCGGCGATCTCGCCGAGGAGGAGAAGGGCCACGAAAATCTCGCGGTGAGGCTGACCGGCCAGATCCTGAAGCCCGACGTGCGCGAGGCTGAGGACAAGACGCGGCGCCGCATGTTCGTGCTGCAATATGTGCAGCCGGGACTGGCCGGGCTGATGGACGGCTCGGTATCGACGCTGGCGCCGCTGTTCGCGGCGGCGTTTGCCACGCATCAGAACTGGCAGACGTTTCTGGTCGGCCTCGCCGCCTCGATCGGCGCCGGCATCAGCATGGCCTTTGCCGAAGCGCTGTCCGACGACGGCTCGCTCACCGGCCGCGGCTCGCCCTGGATACGTGGCACCACAACCGGCATCATGACCGCGATCGGCGGTCTCGGGCATACGCTGCCCTTTCTCGTCCCGGACTCCTGGCCCAACGCATTCTGGATCGCGACGTCGATCGCGAGCGTCGTGGTGTTCTTCGAATTGTGGGCTATCGCCTTCATCCGCTCGCATTACATGGACACGCCATTCCTGCAGGCGGTGTTCCAGGTCGTGCTCGGCGGCGTCATCGTGCTTGGCGTCGGCATCCTGATCGGCGCGGCGTAGGCGACGGCGATGAGGGGGCACCAATCAGGGAAATCGTGGCTCGGCTTTGCGTCCCTCGCGCTTTGCGCAATGCTCACGCGGCCGGCTCATGCGACCGACGAAATCCAGGTCTACAATGCCGGGATCGCCGCGGTCGGCCAGTTCACGATTCAGCAGCATCTCAATTACATTCCGCTCGGCGTCAAAGAGCCGCCATTTCCCGGCGGGCTGATCTCGCACAACAGCATCAACGGCACGCCGGAGTTTGCTTATGGGATCACCGACTGGTGGGAAGTCGGCCTCTATCTGCCGTTCTCGATCAGCGACCAGAAATTCTATTCCGACGCGTTCAAGCTGAGGACGCTGTTCGTCTCGCCGCATGCCGAGCAGCGCGACTTCTTCTACGGCGTCAATTTCGAATTCTCCAACCAAACGCCACCCTTTGCGCAGACCCGATTTGCCATGGAGATCCGGCCGATCATCGGCGTGCGCAACGCGACCTACAAATTCATCGTCAATCCGATTGTCGACATCGGCTTCGGCAAGTATGGCGAGGCCGATTTTGCGCCGGCCGCGCGGCTGGCGCGCAAATTCGGCCCGGATCTCTACGCCGGCTTCGAATACTACGCCGATTTCGGCAAGATCGGTGATTTCCTGCCGTTTGAGCAGCAGCAGCACACGCTGTTCGCGGTCACCGATTTCAAGCTCGGCGTCTTCGACGTGAATTTCGGCGTCGGTTACGGACTGACGCCGGCATCCGACCGCTGGGTAATCAAGACCATCATCGGCTATGCGTTTCCGGTGCCCGGCGCCGGGACGGCCGGCGGCGACCACGCAGCACTTGGCGCCGTCAATCCGATGGCGCATGCCTCGACGCGCGTGCTGCAGCCCTGACGCGACGGCGATGATCGTCACTTTCGCGTAGCAATTCCCGTCAAGCGCTGCTTGCGAACGCGGGCTAAACTGCGCCATCATTGACCGGCATCGAAGAAAAAGAATGGGAGTGCGCGCGTTGGCCAAATCGCAATGGAGTTTTTCGACCGCCGTCGAACTCACGGCAGCGCTGAAGGCGAAGAAGGTTTCCGCGGTCGAGCTGGCGCAGGATGCGATCGGCCGCATCGAGCGGCATGACCGCAAGATCAACGCCATCTGCGTGCGCGATTTCGATCGCGCGCTGGAGGCGGCGCGCGCCGCCGACGCGGCGCTCGCGCGCGGCGAGCACAAGCCGCTGCTCGGCATTCCCCTGACCGTGAAGGAATCCTACAACATTGCAGGGCTGGCCACGACCTGGGGCATTCCCGAACAGAAAAATTTTGTGGCGAAGGAAGACGCGCTGTCGATCTCGCGGGTGAAAGATGCCGGCGGCGTCATCCTCGGCAAGACCAACGTGCCGCTCGCGCTCGGCGACTGGCAGAGCTACAACGACGTCTATGGCACCACCCACAACCCGTTCGATCTCACCCGCACGCCGGGCGGCTCTTCCGGCGGCTCATCGGCTGCGCTCGCCGCGGGCTATGGCGCGCTCTCGCTCGGCTCCGACATCGGCGGCTCGCTGCGCGTGCCTGCGTTTCACTGCGGCGTCTATGCGCACAAGCCCACCTACGCGCTGGTGCCGAGCCGCGGCCACACGCCGCCGCCGCTGCCGCCCCTGCCGTCCAATCGCGACCTCGCGGTAACCGGACCCATGGCACGCGGCGCTGCCGATCTCGCGCTGCTGCTTGACGTGATGGCGGAGCCGGATCCGATCGATGCCGGCGTGGCCTATTCAGTCTCGCTGCCGCCGCCCCGCCATAACGCGATGAAGGATTTCCGCATCCTGCTGATCGACAGCGATCCGCTGCTGCCGACCGACAGCGACGTGCGCGGCGCGATCGAGAAGCTCGCGGTCGATCTCGGCAAGGCCGGTGTCAAGGTGACGCGGCAGAGCCCGCTGCTACCCGACTTCGCGGCCTCATCCCGCCTCTACATGCGTATCCTGATGTCCTTGCTGGGCACGAATTTCCCGGCGGAAATCTACGCCGGTGCGCAGGCCGCCGTCGCCCAGCTCGCGCCGGACGATGTGAGTCTCCGCGCCGAGCGCCTGCGCGGGATCACGCTCAGCCACCGCGACTGGGTGGTGGCGGATGGCGGGCGCACGCGGCTGCGCGCGCAATGGCGCGAGCTGTTCAAGACGTTCGACGCGGTGATCTGCCCGATCATGCCGACGCCGGCCTATGTGCAGGACCAATCGCCGGAACAGGAGGACCGCCGCATCAATATCGACGGCAAGGACTATCCTTATCCGGATCAGCTCGCCTGGCCCGGCATTGCGACCCTGCCCGGCCTGCCCTCCACGGCGATCCCGCTTGGGCTCAGTGCGCAGGGCCTGCCGCTGGGCGTGCAGATCGTCGGCCCCTGGCTCGAGGATCGCACGCCGCTGAAACTGGCGGATTTGATCGAGCGGGAATTCGGCGGCTTCATTCCGCCAAAGATGTTTGACGATTAAGAAGCAAGAAAAAGGAGAAGCGCATGAGCAAGGACCTCGACGAACTCACGAAGCTCAACCACGACTATGTCGCCTCGGTGCAGAACTGCGACGTCAAGCGCTTCGACGAAATCCTGGCGCTGGATTTCTACTGCACCAATCCCGACAAGAGCCTTGTCGACCGTGCCGCCTTCCTGAAGCAGACCGCGATCCCGGTGAAGATCAGGAATCTGAGGGAGCAGGACGTCAAGATTCGCATCCTCGGCGATTTTGCGATCATCCACGGCCAGACCAGCTATATCGACGCAGACGGCAAGCAGGCCTACGGCCGCTATACCGACTGCTGGGCGAAGCAGAACGGGAAGTGGCTGGCGGTGTCAGCCCATGTGGCGCGGTGAGGAGCTACTGTCGTTCCGGGGCGATGCGAAGCATCGAACCCGGAACCTCGAAGTTATGCGGCATAGGATTCCGGGTTCGCGCTGAC
>CAVUCB010000004.1:0-60963 GCA_963739755.1 uncultured Alphaproteobacteria bacterium
GAGGCTAGGCCTTCGCCGGCGCCCGCGCGAAATCGACAAAGGCGCGCAGCGCCGCCGGAAGCTGCCGGCGGCTTGGGTAGTACAGGAAGAAACCGGGATAGGCCGGGCACCAGTCGGCCAGCACCCGCACCAGCCGGCGTTTGGCGATCAGCTCCTCCGCTTGCGCCTCGAACACATAAGCAAGGCCGCTGCCGTCGAGCGCGGCGTCCACCATCAGGTCTTGGTCGTTCAGCGTCAGCGGCCCCTCGACGTCGATATCGACCTCGATGCCGCCACGCTCGAACTCCCAGCGATAGAGCGCGCCGCCGGTGAAGCGATAGCGGATGCAGGGCAGTCCCTTGAGGTCCTGCGGTGTGATCGGCGGCTTGTGGGTCTTGAAGTAAGCGGGCGATGCCACCACCGCAAAACGGTGCCGCGGGCCGATTGGTACGGCGATCATGTCGGCAGCGATGGTCTCGCCGAAGCGAACGCCGGCGTCGAAGCCGGCCGAGACCATGTCGATCAAGGCGTCGTTCGACAGACGATCTCGACGCTGACTTCGGGGAAGGCTTTCAGGAAGCGCGTCACGACCGGCAGCAGCACCAGCTGCGTCGATTGCCGCGCTGCGGTGAAGCGCAGCGTGCCGGCCGGCTTGCCGCGAAAGCTGTTGAGATCTTCCAGCGCGTCGCCGATGTCGCGAAAGGCCGGGCTGATGCGCGCGAACAGCCGCTCGCCGGCTTCCGTCAACGCCACGCTGCGGGTGGTGCGGTTGATCAGGCGGAGATCGAGCCGCTCCTCGATATTGCGGAGCGCATGGCTCAGCGCCGAGGCCGACACGCCAAGCTCGGTTGCGGCTGCGCGAAAACTGCGGTGCCGGGCGATCGCCAGGAAGGTCGCGAGGTCGGATGGGTCGATCCGCATTGATGAGTTTTTCTCAATAGCTTGCAAAATATCTAGCGGATTATCTCATCTATGGCGAGCCGCTAATTCTTGCCCATCAGCCCGGGCAAACGCGCCGGGCCTTATCAGAAGGAGCAAGAACATGCGTGTCTGGTTCATCACAGGGGCTTCCCGCGGCTTTGGCGCGTTGATCGCCGAAGCCGCCCTCGCCGCGGGCGACGCGGTGGTCGCCACCGCCCGCGATCCCTCCACCGTCACCAAGCGGCTCGGCTCGCATGACCGGCTGCTCGCGATCCGGCTCGACGTCACCAAGGAAGCCGAGGCGCATGAGGCCGCAGGCCAGGCCGTGAAGAAATTCGGCGGCATCGACGTTCTCGTGAACAATGCCGGCTACGGCCTGCTTGGCGCGATCGAGGAAGCGAGCGATGCCGAGAACTCAAAAGCTGTTCGGAACGAACGTGTTCGGCCTGCTCGGCGTCACCCGCGCCGTGCTGCCGCATATGCGCCGGCAGCGCTCGGGCCACATCATCAACCTCTCTTCGGTCGGCGGCTACACCGGGTATCCTGGCTGGGGCGTCTATGGCGCGACCAAGTTCGCCGTCGAGGGCATCAGCGAGGCATTGGCCGGCGAAGTGGCGCCCCTCGGCATCCAGGTGACGGTGGTCGAGCCCGGTTTCTTCCGCACCGATTTCCTTGACGAAACCTCACTGTCGCGAACGGCGCAGCAGATCGATGACTATCGCGACAGCGTCGGCAAGACGCGTGCGCATGCCGCCGACGTCAATCACGGCCAGCGCGGCGATCCGCGCAAGCTGGCACAGGCCTTCATCGCGCTCGTGAACGCGAAGAATCCACCGCTGCGCCTGCCGCTCGGCAGCGACACGGTGGAGCGCATCGAGGCGAAGAACGCGTTCGTTGCGAAAGGAAATCGCGGAGTGGCGGGCTGTCGCAACGTCGACTGACTTCACGGACGCTGGCGTGATGGGCCGACGCAGGATGCTTCGATCTTCCCTCTCCCTGTGCGGGACAGGGAAGATCAATTCGCGAGCGCCGGGGCAATCACCTCACGCGAAGCCGCAGCAATCCGCCAGCTCGCGCAGGGAATATCCTTCGGCGCGACGTTGATCGCCTTCTCGAAGCGCACCAGCTTCCAGTCGTCGGGATGATTGACGAAGGCGTAGCCGGATTTGCGCGCCAGCGACATCATGCCGTTATTGGAGCGCAGCGTATCGCCGAACAGCTTCTGCGGCGCCGAACGCGGCGGCGCGGCATTCGAGATTTTTCAACAGCGCCGTGCCGATGCCGTGGCCCTGCCAGCGGTCGTCGATCGAGATGCCGAACTCAAAGCTTTCGGTCTCGGGATGGAACATGTAGCGGGACTCGCCGACGATGGTCTCGAAACCGTCGATCATCATGGTCGCGACCACGGTGAAGCCCGCGGCCTCGCTGACATGGGTGAAGCGGTCGAGCACGGGCGCCGGCAGCTCGCTCATGGCGCCGAGGAAACGGTTGTAGCGGGAGCGGGTCGACAGCGAGCGGAAGTAGTTCTGCAGCTCCTCGCCGTCGCGCGGCTCGACAAAGCGCACGGTGATCGCCTCGCCCTTTCGCGAGCGCAGCGTGTCCGAATATTGCCTGAGATCGTCAAACCGAAGCTTCATCATGATCGCGCTCCCCTGACAAAGGAATTGGCCGGCGCCCCTCCATCGAGGCGGCGCCGGCCTGGCTGCTACGGTTAAGCCCGCCAGAAGGGTTTTTCGGTCTCGTTCGCGATATCGCTCCGGGACAGGCCGACATCGTGGAGGTCGCGCTCGGTCCATTGGGCGAGCTCTTGGCGGGTGCGATAGCGCTGCCGCCAGGTGTGAAGGGTCTCGCTCGAGCTGGGCCAAAACGCCCCCAACATGATGATTTGTCATCGATTCATGGGTCAAAGTGGACATTTTCAGCTCCTAAAGCTATCTTTGACCGCTAATATCTGCGCTTCGGGAGCGTTCCGCAAACGACACTTTGTACCGCTTCGGATGAAATAACGTCATGAATTGGGGATTTGGAAATGACCGCCAGGCTGCCTTCGCTCAACGGTTTGCGGGCATTCGAGGCCGCCGCGCGGCATCTGAGCTTCACCCAAGCCGCTTCCGAGCTGAACGTGACGCAAACCGCGATCAGCCATCAGATCCGGCGGCTGGAGGAGGAGCTGGGCATCCGCCTGTTCATCCGCAAGAACCGGGCGCTGGCGTTGACGCCGCAGGCCCGTGACTACCTCCCCGGCGTCCGCGCCGCCTTCAACGATCTTCGGCTCGCCACCGACCGGCTGCTGCGCAAGGACGACGACAAGGTACTGACGGTCTCGACGCTGGCCTCGCTCGCCGCCAAATGGCTGCTGCCGCGGCTGACCGCGTTCCAGGAAGCGCATCCCGGCATCGACGTCCGCATCACCACCTCGACCGCCCTGGTCGACTTCAAGAACGGCGACGTCGATGCCGCGATCCGCTACGGCCGCGGCAACTGGCCGGGCGTGCGCGCCGAATGGCTGATGGCGGACGAGGTGTTTCCGGTGTGCAGCCCGGCGCTGCTCGCCGGCAAGCGGCCGCTGCGGACGCCTGAAGATCTGCGCGACCATGTGCTGCTGCACACCACCAACAATTACGACGACTGGCGGCAATGGCTGACCGCGGCTGGCCTGCCGTCGGATATTTCCAAGCAGCCCGGCATCACCTTCGACCTGATCCTGATGACGGTGCAGGCCGCCATCGACGGCATCGGCGTGGCGATGGGCCGGACTTCCTACGTCCAGGACGACATCGCCAAGGGTCGGCTCGTGGTTCCCTTCAACATCGCGCTGCCGGCGGATGCCGGCTTCTACCTGGTTTCGCCGGAGGGCGCCGCCGAGCCGCCGAAGCTCAAGGCGTTCCGGCAATGGCTGATCGCGTCCGCCAAGAACAAGGCTTGAAGAACAAAGCCTGAAATACCGCCGGTCGCGCGGGGCGCATTATCCCAATTATCAATGATTTCCGGTTGGTCACGCCGCGACGGGCGTGGCAGATTGCCGCCACCAAACTAACTGTCGGCTGGCGAGAGACTTTTCCGCACCGGCCACGATCGAGACGGGGGAGAATATCGTCCATGTCAGAGACCACCACCACGCAGCCGCCCCAGATCAAGTCGCGCATCGGCGCCATCCTGCGCGCCACCAGCGGCAATTTCCTCGAACAGTTCGACTTCTTCCTGTTCGGATTTTACGCGCAGGATATCGCAAAGGCGTTCTTCCCCGCCCAGAACGAGACCGCGGCCCTGCTCAATGCGTATGGCGTGTTCTGGCTCGGTGCGCTGATGCGTCCGGTCGGCGCCATCGTGCTTGGCGCCTATATCGACCGCATCGGCCGCCGCCAGGGACTGATCGTGACGCTCGCGCTGATGGCGCTTGGTACCGTGGTGATCGCCTTCTGCCCCACCTACGCATCCATCGGCATCGCCGCGACGGTCATCGTGCTGATTGGCCGGCTGATACAGGGGTTCTCCGCCGGCGTCGAACTCGGCGGCGTCTCTGTTTATCTTTCCGAAATCGCGACGCCTGGCAATCGCGGCTTCTACACCTCGTTCCAGTCCTCCAGTCAGCAGGTCGCGATTTTTGTCGCGGCGATCATCGGCTTTATCCTGAGAGAAGCCATGCCCGCCGACACCTTCCTGGATGCCATCGGCGGAATCGCCAAATGGCGCATCCCGTTCTTTATCGGCTGCATCATCATCCCGGTTATCTTCTTCCTGCGCCGCTCGCTGGAGGAAACGCCCGAATTCCTGAAGATGAAGAAGCATCCGACCGCGAGCGAGGTGTTTGCCTCGGCGATCGCCAATTGGCGCATCGTCGTTCTCGGCATGATGATCGCCGTGCTGACCACGACGACCTTTTACTTCATCACGGTGTATGCACCCGGTTTCGGCAAGCAGCTCAACCTCTCGCCGACGGGGACATTGCTCGTGACCCTTCTCGTTGCGGTCACGAACTTCATCTGGAATCCGGTCGGTGGCGCGGTTTCCGACCGGATCGGCCGCAAGCCTGTGCTGCTGGCGATTGCAGGCTTGTCGTTGGTGACGGCTTACCCTGCCTTTCCTGGCTCGCGGCAGAGCCCACACTCGGAAAGCTGCTGGCGGTCCAGATGATGTTCTCGTTCTACTTCGGCGTCTATAGCGGCACGATGCTGGGATGCCTGGTCGAGATCGTGCCGGCACATGTCCGCACCACCTGTTTCTCGATAGCGTTCGCGTTGGCTGCAGGCATATTCGGCACGTCCACCCCCTTTGTATCGACCAAACTGATCGAAATGACCCATCGGGACAAGGCCTCGCCTGGATACTGGCTGATGTTCGGCGCGGCGCTCGGCATCATCGCGGCACTCGACCGTCTATCGCGGCGGGCGCACCATCGAGACGCGCGAAGCCGTCACCGCCTGAGCTCTCCAAGGCAACCGGCCGGGCATCGCCCGGCCGGTCGCTTTGCTTTCCATGCCAACAAGACTAACAAGAACGCATGGTCGATTTTAATCGCAAGTACGACGTGCTGGTGATCGGCGGCGGCAACGCCGCGCTGTGTGCCGCCATCAGCGCGCGGCGGCTCGGCGCCTCCGTGCTGGTGCTGGAAGGCGCGCCAAAGTTCTATCGCGGCGGCAACACCCGCCATACGCGCAACATGCGCTGCGCCCATGACGCGGCGACCGACATTTTGACCGGGCCCCTACACCGAAGAGGAGTTCTGGGACGATCTGCTGCGCGTCACCGGCGGCCAGACCGACGAAGAGCTGGCGCGCATGATGATCCACGAGTCCAAGGACATCCTGAACTGGGTCGTCGAGCAGGGCGTGCGCTGGCAGCCCTCGCTCGGCGGCACGCTGAGCCTGGGCCGCACCAATTCCTTCTTCCTCGGCGGCGGGCGCGCGATGCTGAACGCGCTCTATCGCACGGCCGAAGAGCTCGGCGTCGAAATCCTCTACGACGCCGAGGTGCGCGATCTCAATATCGCCGACGGCATGTTCCTGTCGGCGCAGCTCAAGCACAATGGCGAGCATCTGACCGCCTCTGCCTCGACGCTGGTAGCGGCCGCCGGCGGCTTCGAGGCCAATATCGAATGGCTGAAGGAGTATTGGGGCGAGGCGGCCGACAATTTCTTGATCCGCGGCACGCCCTATAACCGCGGCTCGATCCTGAAAATGCTGCTCGCCAGGGACGTGCAGGAGATCGGCGATCCCACGCAGTGCCATGCGGTGGCGATCGACGCGCGGGCGCCGAAATTCGACGGCGGCATCATCACCCGCCACGACTCGGTCGTGTTCGGCATTGTCGTCAACGGGAACGCCGAGCGTTTCTACGACGAGGGCGAGGACATCTGGCCGAAGCGCTATGCGATCTGGGGCCGCCTGGTGGCCGCGCAGCCCGGCCAGATCGCCTACATCATCTTCAACTCCAGCGTGGTGACGAGCTTCATGCCGACGCTGTTTCCGCCGATCGCGGGCGCGACCGTTGCCGAACTCGCGGCCAAGCTCGAGCTTGATCCGGCGGCGCTGGAGAAGACGGTGGCCGATTTCAACGCCGCGGTGCGGCCCGGCACCTTCGACCACACCATCCTCGACGATTGCCGCACCGAAGGCATTACGCCGGCGAAAACGCATTGGGCGCGCAAGATCGACGCGCCGCCTTATCTCGCCTATCCAGTGCGGCCCGGCATCACCTTCACCTATCTCGGCACCCGCGTGAACCGGCAGTCGCGCATGCTGATGAAGGACGGCAAGCCGTCCGCCAACATGTTCGCGGCCGGCGAGATCATGGCCGGCAATGTGCTGGGCAAGGGCTACGCCGCCGGCATCGGCATGACCATCGGCAGCGTGTTCGGCCGCATCGCAGGACAGGAAGCGGCGAAGAATGCGAGGAATTGAGGTGAAGCGATTTAGAAGTGCGAGGCCATGTCAGCGACCTTGTCGAGTTGCTGTCGATCTGCCGCGAACGATGATGATCGCGAATGCAGAAGCCGATGGCGGCCGGAGAGAGCCCGATCTCGCTGCGCGATATGCGGCTCGTTCCATGTCGGCGGGCGGCTGGTCGAGAATCACCGGCAAGCCGGATCAAGGAAGGTGACCTTCACGCCGGGCGGCGTGCCGGCCAAGGTTGACCCCGAACGGCACCTACCAGGTCGAGCAGATGTATGTGCAGTACTTCCTGCCGGACGCAACGAACGCGGCGCCTATCCGCTTCTGCTCTGGCATGGCGGCGGGCTGACCGGCGTCACCTACGAGACCACGCCCGACGGCCGCGAAGGCTGGCTCAATTATTTCCTGCGCAAGGGCTTTGCCGTCTATAACTCCGACGCGGTCGAGCGCGGCCGCGCCGGCTGGGCGCAATACCCCGATATCTTCAAGGGCGAGCCGGTGTTCCTTCACCACGGCCAATCCGTTCGAGCGCTTTCGCATCGGCGATGGCCCGGGCTCCTACAATCCCGATCCGGCCAAGCGCAAGCTGATGCCGGGCAGCCAATTCCCGAACGAGAGGCTACGAGAATTTCGTCAAGCAGAACGTGCCGCGCTGGACCACCACCGACGACTGCGATCGATTGCGCGCTTATATCGCCGAGATCGACCGCGTCGGTCCCTTGCATCATCCTGTTCCACAGCCAGGCCGGCACCTTCGGCTTCAAGGTGGCGCAGGCGCGGCCCGACAGGGTCAAGGCGCTGATCGCGGTCGAGCCCGCCGGCGTCGGCGACTCCCGCACAAGGTCGACGTGCTGAAGAACATCCCGACGCTGATCATCTATGGCGACTATATCGATCCAGCAGGATCTCGCGCTGGCCGAAGATCCGCGCCACCGGCGATCAGCCTTTGCCGAGAGCCATGAAGGCCGCCGGCGGCAGCGTCGATGTCGTCGACCTGCCGCAAGGCCGGCATCCACGGCAATTCACACATGATGATGATGGACAAGAACAACTCTCGAGGTCGCGGGCCTGATCCAGAATTGGCTGGAAGGCAAAGGCCTGAGCAAGAACGGCATCCGTAGAAAGCGGCAGCATGCACGGCACAAAGATACTGACCGAGACCGACCGCCTGATGACGGTCTGCAATTCCTGCCGCTATTGCGAGGGGCTGTGCGCGGTATTTCCCGCGATGGAAATGCGCCGCGCCTTTTCCGACGGCGACCTCAACTATCTCGCCAATCTCTGCCATGGCTGCGGCGCCTGCTACACCGACTGCCAGTTCTCGCCGCCGCATGAATTCGACGTCAATGTGCCGCAGACGCTTGCCGTCGCGCGCAACGAATCCTATGCCGCCTATGCCTGGCCGCGCGCGTTTGCCGGCCTGTTCGTGCGCAACGGGCTCGTGATCAGCCTGATCGCGGCGCTCAGCGTCGCCGCGTTCATCTTCGGCTTTGCCGCGGTGAACGATCCCGCGGTGCTCTATGGCATCAACACCGGCCCCGGGGCTTTCTACAAGCTGATGCCGCACAACGCGATGGCGGCCTTGTTCGGCGCGGCGTTCCTTTATGCGATCGTCGCGCTGGTCATGAGCGTGCGCGCGTTCTGGCGCGACATCGGCGAGCCCGTCGGCATGAAGACCGATGCGAAGTCGCTGTTCCAGGCGATCCGCGATGCCGGCGAGTTGCGCTATCTCGATGGCGGCGGGGTCGGCTGCTTCAACAAGGGCGATCACCCGACCGATCGCCGCAAGATTTTCCATCATCTGACATTCTACGGCTTTGCGCTCTGCTTTGCCGCCACCTGTGTCGCGACGCTCTATCATTACTTCCTGGCGCGCGAGGCGCCCTATGCGTGGTGGGATTTGCCGGTCGTGCTCGGCACGCTCGGCGGCATCGGGCTTGTGGTCGGGCCGGTCGGGCTGCTGGTCCTCAAAGTCCAGCGCGATCCGGTGCTGGTCGACCCGGCCAGCGCCGGCATGGATGTCGCGTTCATGGTCATGCTGTTCCTGACCGGCTTCACCGGGCTTGTGCTTCTGGTCTGTGCGCGACACGGCAGCGATGGGCCCGCTGCTCGCGCTGCATATCGGCGTGGTGTTCGCGCTGTTCATCACCATGCCCTATGGCAAGTTCGTGCACGGCATCTACCGCTTCGTCGCGCTTGGTGCGCTATGCGCGTGAGCGGCAGATGATGGCGGGCGGGGAGTGATCGTAGTGATCGTAGGGTGGGCAAAGCCAAGGGGTCGCGCGAACGCGCGCCCGATGACAGGCTCCGCGTGCCCACCGCTCACACGGATGGTCCTGGTGGTGGGCACGGCGCAAGCGCGCCTTTGCCCACCCTACGATTCCGATTTAATTGTCAAAAAGCGAAAGGGATGCGCCGCCACATTCCCGCGGCACGAAATGCCCGGGTGATGCATCGTCGTTGTCCCTCGAAGACAAGAGGGCGCAGGGAATGCCGGGTGCGCACCGCACCCGCAGCCTCGTGTGCAAGAGTAGAAAGCACACGAGTTAGTCACCACAGGTACGCCGAAACATCCGGCAGATTCAAACGGTCGTCGCAACACCACGCTTTGGAGGTTGCGATGAAGGTTCGAAAGAGGCGATCAACCCGGGCGCCGCTGCGATCGCCGGGACGGCCGTCTGTTGCGGGGCGCGCTGAACGGGATAGATTTTGGCGAGCAATCGCCACGGGGTTGAGCAGCGAAGATGCTGCGCTGAAGGCTGGAGTGTCACAAGCTGTCGGAACCAAATTGTTCCGGAAGGCGGGCGGCATGCCACCAGCGATGTTCAGATCTTCGGCAAAGCCGCTTTCCGGGCGGTACCTCTCGTTGGCGGAGCGCGAGGAGATCGCGCTCCTCAATGTGCAGGGCCATTCTCTACGGGAGATTGGGCGGCGCCTCGGACGGGCTGCCTCGACAATCTCCCGTGAACTGGATCGCAATGCAGCCACCCACGGCGGCGGGATGGCATATCGGGCGACGACCGCTCAGTGGCATGCAGATCGATCGGCCTGCCGCCCCAAGCCGACCAAGCTTGCGCTCAACATCGCCTTGCGCACTTATGTGGAAGACCGGCTTGCCGGTGTCGTCGCGGCCCCAAGCGGCGCTCGCGTTCGTGATCCCGCCGTTCGGTGGAAAGACCGTCGGCCGGGCCCGCGCAAGGATCGGCGATGGCCTAAAGCCTGGAGCCCCGAGCAGATTGCCCGGCGCTTGCCGATCGACTTTCCGGACGACGAGACGATGCGCATCAGCCACGAAGCTATCTATCAAGCCCTTTTCGTTCAGGGCCGTGGAGCGCTGAGCCGTGAGCTGACGGCCTGCTTGCGAACAGGACGTGCGTTACGAATGCCCAGGGCGCGCGTGGGCAAGCGAGGCAAAGGCTTTGTCTCGCCAGAGATCATGATCAGTGAGCGTCCCGCTGAAGCTGCAGATCGAGCGGTGCCTGGGCATTGGGAGGGGGACCTGATTGTCGGTCTCGGCAGTTCGGCAATCGGCACGCTGGTCGAACGCACGACGCGCTTCACGATGCTACTGCACCTTCCCCGGTTGGCAGGGTATGGCGACGGTCCACGCGCTAGAGGCGGACCTGCGCTCTCCGGACACGGAGCCGAAGCTGTGCGCGAGGCGATCACGCGTACCATCATCACCTTGCCCGAGGAACTGCGTCGTTCGCTAACCTGGGATCAGGGAGCCGAAATGTCTCAGCACAATCGTCTCAAGATCGATGCGGGTATCAAGGTCTACTTTTGCGATCCAAGAAGCCCGTGGCAGCGCGGCACAAACGAGAACACCAACGGGCTGCTGCGGCAATACTTCCCGAAAGGCACAGACCTGAGCATCCACAGCGTGGACGAGATATCCGCAGTGGCAGCGGCTCTCAATGCCCGGCCGAGAAAGACCCTCGGCTGGAAAACACCAGCGGAAGCGCTTGACGAGTTGCTGGCATGAGTGAAAGCGTGGTGTTGCGACGACCGTTTGAATCCGCCTCCGACATTCCCTGCGCAATGGTGTTAACGGCTGCTTCGCGCTCTCCTCGGTGTACCGGGCTTGTTAGCCACCGTCGCTCGCGAGATCATCCTCGCAAACTTGACCCCAGCGTCGGGGGATCAGGACCACACGACTTTGCCGTCCGCATCGGTGCGGCTCGTCTGGCAGCACCACCGCGTCCATCGCATCCCGTCTCGCGTTTGGTGACGATTGGCCGAAACGCCCCTCTTGCCGAGGCGGGATGCGCAAAGACAAACACATATTTCTGAAAAACGGAAGTGAAATTTTTGACGCGAGCGGGTTGGCATGACCGAAGAGATTGAACCGGCTCGCGAAATTAGTTTTTGCGCGCACGCGGCTTTGCCGGCCGAGAGAGGTGCCGGCGAAGCACTGCGCAGAAAATCGATCAACTGATTTGCCCGTCGAGACTGGGCAAGAACCGAGTTCTTGCCCAGTCTCGTCGGGCAAGTTCGCCTTAGTCCCCATGAGCGATGTCCACTCTTCCACCGAAAGCTGGCATCCGTCAGCGACAAGGTAACGTCAGCTTTGTGCCAAAGACGGAAATCGCCGATTGTCTACGGGGAATCAATTATTACACCTTTTCGCATTGCACTATTGTTCCAAATCAATTCGTCACCAATCGCAGGGGGTTAGAAATCGTGTCTTCCTGAAAAAAAATAAAAGCAAGGAGGGACCTATGACAAATGCTGGGCAAGCTTTTCTATTTGTCGGCGAACTGTTGTGTCTCTCGTTTGCTGCGATTGCAATGTTCTATTTTGCTGAAAGGTTGCGATCTGACTACTTGAGGCACCGGACCTTGCAGAGAAAGCGACTGAGCTTCCAGCGGCATACCGCGCGCGATCACACGTAAATCGGCGGGGCCCTAACGAACGGAGGCGTTCAAATAACATAACTCAACTAATCAACCCCGGGGGCAACGTGTAAAATCCGCAAGGATTTCCTGACAATTGAACGTGCGCCTTCGATGACATCGGGAGATAACCATGGCTCAGCGCATTCCAGCAAACTTCCGACGGGTGATCACCGCCGCAGCGGGAGGAAATGTTATCGAATGGTATGATTTCTATATTTTCGGGAGCTTGGCCACGATCTTGTCGGTCAAGTTCTTCGAAAAGAGCCACCCCGTTGCCGCCCTGCTCTCTACGATTGCGCTGTTTACCGCTGGATTCCTGGTGCGGCCGTTGGGCGCATTTGTGTTCGGCTGGCTGGGAGACGTTGTCGGCCGCAAGTATACCTTTATCATGACGCTCGTCGGCATGGCACTTGGCACCGGGGCGATCGGGTTGATACCGACCTTCGATCAAATTGGGTTGAGCGCCGCGATCATCCTGTTTTGCTTGCGGATGCTGCAGGGCCTTTGCCTGGGCGGCTCATATGGCGGCGCCATCACCTATGTCGCCGAGCATGTGCCGGAAGACCGCCGCGGCTACTACACCGGCTGGTTGCAGACCTCGCCGACCCTTGGAATCGTGCTATCGCTCATCGTGATCATCGCGACCCGCGGCTACTTTGGCGAAGCCGTGTTCAACGACTGGGCCTGGCGGATTCCGTTCTTGTTCTCCTTCCTGCTGGTGTTCGTCACCATGTACATGCGGGCCAACTTCGAGGAGTTGCCGGTCTACGCAGAAATCAAGGCCAAGGGGCACACGAGCAAAAATCCATGGCGCGAGGCCTTCCTCAATCCCCTCAATCTCAAATACGTGGCGATCGCCACCATCGTGGTATTGGGCGAGGGCGTGGTTTGGTACTCAAGCCAGTTCTGGGCGCTGTTCTACCTGCAGACGGTTTCCAAGGTGGACACGCTCACCAGCTCAGTCATCGTGGGAGCCGGGCTGATCATCGGGACCCCGACGCTCATCTTCTTCGGTTGGCTGTCTGACATCATCGGCCGCAAGCCAGTGATCTTGGGCGGATTCTTTCTTGCGGCGGTTACCTACTATCCGCTGTATACGTGGCTCGGGTCGGTCACACAGCCGGGCCATGTCAACATCCTGATTGCGAGTTTCATTGTCTTCATTCTGGTCGCCTATGTCGGGATGGTCTACGGGCCGATCGGCGCGTTCCTCGCTGAATTTTTTCCCGCCAGGATCCGCTACACCTCGGTTTCCATGCCGTACATGATCGGCAATGGCTGGGGCGGAGGGTTGGTGCCATTCATCACCACGGCGGCTTTCACCGCGACGGGTAGTCTCGCCTATGCGCTGATCTACCCAATCGCAGTTCCGGCGGTTTGCCTCGTTCTGTCGCTGTTCCTGATGCCTGAGACTCGCCAAATGAGCATCTGGGATGTAGATGAAAAAGCGCTCTCGAAAAATTAAAATCCGAGGCATGTTCGGGACCCAATCGGCCCCGTACTGCTTGTAGCGGATGAGGCGCCCGGGAAGGGACTGGCCGAAGCCCTCGCGCAGCAGATCATCGGGCAGGCCAGAACTTTGGTCGAGGAAGTCTGTCTGACAGTGGTGGCTTCGAACGCCGCCGCTCTTCGCCTTACGGCGCGGCCGGGTTCGGGGAATACGGGCTGAAGCGGCGGGCCCTCAAGATCGGAAGCGAATACTACGATGAAGTGCTCATGGCGGCCGCCTTTGACCGGACCGTTTGAGGCCGGTCGTGCTGGCTTTCATTGAAATCACTTTCGGAGCGACCTCTGGGAGGACCAAGGCAGTGGCGACGGAACGACGCAATCAAGGGTTTGACGTGCCGGCAGACGAAGATCGATTTGGTGCCGACCTTCGCTGTCTCAATGGGCGCTTCGATTGCAAATTGTCCGAGAAGGAGAGTTCGTGTTTCGATTGAAGACGGGCGGCAGCGTTTTCGGGCCACGCAACGTGCCGCATGCCTTCGTCAACGTCAACGACACCGGCAGGCTCATGATTGTGTATCAGCCTGCGGGCGCTATCCGATTGCAGTCGCGAGCGGTACGGTTGAACTTTAGAGGATGCTGAGCGAACAAGCCGATGTCCGCTAATCTGATGGTCCGGCCGTGCTCCTGCCCCGCCCGCGATACGCTTTGCAGCGGCGGCCAAATGCTCTCGATGTCGCAAATGGGTCATAGAACGAACCCGCTCTCGCGGGAGGGGCTGGCGGCGCGGTCGGGCGATTACGTCTGCCGCAGTAACTATTTGAACGAGCGCAAGTGACGGGCGGTCGCTCCGTCTTGAGGATCGAGGGGTTCAAGCACTCCAACCTCAAGACGGGAGCTCCCAATGAGCGAGAAGCCCATCAGCCCGCTGCGCCGGCGCATGATCGAAGACATGACGGTGCGCAACTTCGTCGAGAAGACGCACAACGACTATATCCGGCACGTCAGGACATTTACAGCCTTTCTCGGCCGCGCGCCGGATACGGCCGCGCCTGAGGATCTTCGCCTTTTCCAGCTGCATCAGACGCAGGCCGGCGTGCGTGCACCGAGTATCAATGGCTCGGTTGCAGCGCTGCGTTTCTTCTTCACCGTGCCGCTCGACCGCCCCGAGATGGCACGGCACCTCACGTTCGTGCGGGAGCCGCGCAGGATCCCGGTGGTCTTGAGCCTGGAGGAGATCGCACGGCTGCTAGCCCAACTTTCCCAACTGGATCTCGTTTTTATCGATTTTCGGTGTCTAGTCGAGGCAAAAGCTGAGTCATTACAAGGCACGAGGCCTCGAAAATCGTTGTAGTGAAGACCTACTACCTTTTCGAGGATTTTGATCCGAGTAAAATCGTCGCTCATGTACTTGCAATTCACTCGACGACGGAAGGACGGCAAAGAGCACCGTTACTGGAGCATTGTCGAGAGTAAGCGCTGCGCCGGCGGTCGAGTGGTCCAGCGGCCGGTGCTTTATCTCGGCGAGATCAACGACAGCCAACGCGAGGCCTGGTGCCGGGTGGTCGATGCTTTTGACGAAGGCAGCCAGCAACATCGACAACTCGCACTGTTTCCTGCCGGGCAAGACGTTCCGGAGTACGCCCGGAGCTACGGGCTGCAGGTACGGCTCGATGCGGTGGAATTACGCCGCCCGCGGCAATGGGGAGCCTGCTGGCTTTCGGTCATCTCTACGAGCAACTGGAGCTCGATCGGTTTGGAGAGAGCGCCTGCCGGATTCGCGCGAAGGAACCAGTGTGCATATCCTGCAGACGTTGGTGTGCTACCGGTTGATTGATCCCGGCAGCGAATGGCGGCTGCATCGGCAATGGTTCGAGCAGAGCGCGATGGGGGATCTTCTCGGCGAGGATTATTCGCTGGTGTCGAAGAACGCGCTGTATCGCTGCCTGGACAAAGTGCTGCCCCACAAGAGTGTGTTGTTCAGCCACCTGCGGCAACGCTGGCAGGATTTGTTCGGCGCCAGCTTTGAGGTTCTGCTCTACGACTTGACCAGCACCTATTTTGAATTGGCCCCGCCGGATGACGAGAACGACAAGCGCCGTTACGGCTACAGCCGCGACAAGCGCAGTGATTGCGTGCAGGTGGTGATCGCCCTGATCGTGACGCCCGAGGGCTTTCCGCTGGCGTATGAAGTTTTGCCCGGCAATACCGCCGACAACACGACGTTGCGCGGCTTCCTGCAGAAAATCGAAAACCAGTACGGCAAGGCCCAGCGCATCTGGGTGATGGATCGCGGCATTCCGACCGACGAGGTGCTGGCAGAGATGCGGCAATCCGATCCTCCGATCTCATATCTGGTCGGCACTCCGAAAGGACGACTGACCAAACTGGAAAAAGCTCTGCTCGAGCGGCCATGGCAAGCGGTGCGCGATGGGCTGACGTCAAGCTCTTGCAGGACGAGCAGGAGCTCTATGTGCTGGCTCGCAGCCGTGCCCGCATCGACAAGGAACGCGCGATGCGGCGGCGCAAGTTGAAGTGGCTGTGGGGCCGGCTCAAGGAGCTCTCCGCCATGCGACTGAAGCGCGAAGAGCTACTGATGAAACTCGGCGCCGCGCGGGACAAGGCAAAGGCGGCGTGGCGGCTGGTGGACATCGAAGTGGATCCGCACATCGCCAGCTTCAGCTACGCGCTCAACCGCGACAAGCTGCGCAAGGTGCGCCGCCGCGAGAGTCGCTATCTGCTGCGCACCAATCTGTACGAACACCAGCCAGAGAAGCTGTGGAAGTTCTACATCCAGCTGACTGAAATCGAGGCAGCGTTCAAGAACCTTAAGGGCGATCTGGAAGTGCGCCCGATCTTCCATCAAACGATCGAGCGGATCGAAGCTCACATCTTCGTCGCCTTCCAGGCCTACTGTCTCCACGTCACCTTGCGTGCAAGGCTCAGGCCGTTGGCGGGCGGCCTCACGCCCAGGGCGGTGCTCGACAAATTTGACGCCATCCAGATGCTCGATGTTCACTTCCCCACCACCGAAGGGCGAACCTTGATCCTCAGCCGCTACACCGAACTGAACGCCGATCAAAAGCTCCTGGCCAGCCAGCTCAACCTCGAAATGCCACCTCAGCCAACTCCCAAGATCACCGCAGCGGGCCAGATCGCGAAGGCATCAAACCCGGCTTTGTAGTGAAGACCTTTTGACCGCTGCCCTTGATTTACCAAGGATATTTGGCTGCGTTACCCCAGGCGGCCCGCGGGCCGAAGTACAAGGCCGCGCTGAGCGCCGCCTATGGCGCCGGACTGCGGGTCTCCGAAGTCGTGGCGCTGAAGGTGTCGGACATCGATTCCGAGCGCATGCTGCTGCGCATCGAGCAGGGCAAGGGGCGCAAGGATCGCTTTGCAATGCTTTCCCCGCGGCTGTTGGAGTTGCTGCGCGATTGGTATCGCATCGCCCGGCCCGCGGTGTGGCTGTTCCCGGGCCGTGATCCGCTGCTGCCGCTGACGACGCGGCAATTCAATCGCGCCGTTCATGCCGCTGCCGATAGGGCGGCGATCAAGAAGCGAGTGACGCCTCACACATTGCGCCACAGCTTTGCCACCCATCTGCTCGAAGAGAAAACCGATGTGCGTTTGATCCAAGTTTTGCTCGGACATGCCAGGCTCGATACGACCGCGCTCTATGCGCAGGTGGCTACCAACGTGATCCGCGCGGTCATGAGCCCGTTGGATCGGCTCACGCCGCTGACATCGGAGAAGAAGCCGCCGGCATAAGCCACGGCGATCATGGCCCGTCCCGCCCTGGAGATCGCGGACATCTTCCGCGACCACGGGGCCGCTTGGCGTAAAGCCAATGCAGGTCACGTCAGCCTCGGCCAGTTGAAGGTGATGTCGGCGATCGAGAGCTGCCGCACGGTGGCTCTCGGCGGTATGTATCCTGCGAGGTGATGTCGGCGATCGAGACTCCTCGGATGTCATGCGCTGCGAGGACTGCTCGCACACACCCACCGGGTCGCGATCTCCAACAGCCGCCTCATCGCCGCCGCCGCGACTGGCGTAACGTTCAGCTACAAGGACTACCGGATCAAGGGACCCGGCCGCTACAAGACCATGACGCTCAAGCCGGACGAGTTCATCAGGCGGTTTCTGATGCATGTCCTGCCTAACGGATTCCACCGGATAAGGCACTGCGGTCTGCTAGCCAGCGGCACCAAGACCGAGACCATCGCTCGGATCCGTGAGCTGATCGCTACGGTGGCACCTGTGCAAACCGCGCACCAGCCGCAGCCTCCCGATAGTGTCCCCGCAACCGACCAGGCGACCCACCCGTGCCCGTGTTGCGGCGGTCGCATGAACATCATCGAGACCTTCAACCGCGGCTCGACACCGCAATACAGACCGCCGCCGCCAACCGTGATCAGGATCGATACGTCATGATCACGTTCCCCACCTCACAAATTCAAAATCCCGATCTTCCTCGCCGACCCTCGATCCGCCGCGGCGACGCTCGTGCAAATCTGCCTTTGCGACGTCAACGTCGCCATCGATCTTCCTGGCTTACCGCAGATTTCCGCATCTGCGACGGACCAATCATGCCCCGCAAAGTCGTCAGCCAACACACCCATCGACCTCGGTTGTCCTCACGCAGCGCCGTTGTACGCAAACCTCCATAGCGCTCGCCGCTCGCAGCGCCACCGCCTGCTATTGCCCGCGGGTTCCTTCACTGAAGGCTTTCGGACGCCGGCCACGGTGCAAGCCGCATCGCTGCGATCGGCCGGCATCCGAAACCCTCAACAAAAGCGGTCCTGACGGCCCCGAAACGCCACTTCCGGTCTACCCCGAACAACGGACATCGCCAGACCGGCCCAGCGGTGCGCGTGACGCCGGCGGGGACCGTCGAAGGATGGCGGTCCCTCCGCATCGGTCGCCAAGGTACTGTGGAGGGCGAAACCCTCCGCGGGGACCGCGCAACCGCACGTATTGAGGATATCTGATGCGAGAAAATCCGTGGTTGCAGTTACAGGGGAGGCAACACGTCTGCCTAAGCAGAATTGCGCAGCTTGACCAACGGACTGGGCCCTCCCCGTATGGGCACCTCTATTTGCTTCGAACGGTTCCGAGGCTGACACCAGCTCCAACGGTGCCTGGTCGCCGAGGTTACCCGCGGGTGGAAACGGGCGTCGGGTATGCCAGGATGATCCATCCAGGGAACTTTATTCCGCGCGGCGAGTTTTGGCACTAAGGCGTCGTCATCATACACAGCGTGGCGCCAGGAATATTCGGCTGAGAGCCGCGCGTCCGTCGAGGGAAGGAAGCTTTCCCGTGATGGAGCACCCTACTAGGATTAGTAATCGACTGTTAGCTGCATTGCCGACAGTAGATTTTAATTTGCTCGCGCCCTACCTCCGGAACGTATCGCTTGAACGCGATACGGTGCTGGTACGATCGGGAGCGCGAATTGAACAGATCTATTTCCCGTGCAGCGCGACGATTTCGTTCATGCTGGACATGCCCAACGGACAAACGGTGGCAACCGCTGTCATCGGGAATGAGGCAGCCGTGGGGGTCTTATCGGCGCGGGGACCCTCCCGCTCTGCGGCGACCGCGGTCGTACTCGTGGCCGGGACATCATTGCAAATTTCTCCTGCACGATTTCATGCGGCCATCAGCCACAGTGACGCGATCAAGGACGCGGTCCAGGCCCATACCGCGGTCCTCCTGACGCAGTTCCAGCACGTGGCCGCCTGCAATGCGCTGCACTCTGTCGACGCCCGTTTGGCGCGGTGGCTGCTCCACATCCACGATCGGGTTGACAGTGACTTCCTACCGCTGACGCAAGAGGCGCTTTCGGAGTTGCTTGGCGTACGGCGAACGACGGTGACGCATGTCGTGCACAAGCTCCGGACGTCGCTTGCGATCCGATCCAATCGGCGGGGCTTGATCGAGATTGACCGACCACGGCTCGAAGCAGCGGCATGCGAGTGCTACGAGGTCATGCGCCGCAGGATCGATCGTATTGTTTCGCCGGTAGGAAGGACGCCTCGCAGTCACGTTGCGTCGAGATCATCCTCCTCTGGCCAAGTCGGATGAGGCGCAGCGCGACGCGAACCAGCAGGGCGACTAGCCAATGCAGGCTATGGCTTGCGACTGGTTAGCAATCGGCGGTTAACGTCTATTCATGGCGGCACATAGCTGCCCCGGACGAGTGCGACGGCACGTCCGCAGTTGGCGAAAGCCGACACCGCATTCCAGGCGCATCCGTTGGTCAACCGACTGAACCTTGCTTAGGACGCGTTCTCATAAATCGAGATTGCGGTGCGTCCTACGCGATGTCCGCTATGCCCCCGTCGATCAGCGCCTCAAGCTCCTCGGCGATCTTCATGTAGATTGCAGCCGCTAGCCAACAGGAGAAATAGCGCTCGGTTGCCCCTGTACCTAGCCGCTGGTCGGGTGCGTTCAAACCCGCCCACAATCGTGGTCCCGTGGCGGTTACAGACCCGCCATTCCCATTTGGTCGGACTTCGCTTGGTAATCAACACTTCCAACACGGCCTCGACCGCATCCCCATTTGTGTACCATCAACATACGTACGGGCCTTGATCCGTCTGTTCGCTTGCCGGAGAGCCCCGTATCTTAGACGATGACTGTTTTGAATTTCACCATGGCGCCGAACGAGCGAACGAGCAGAGAACGTTGGTGGTGCGTCTGATGCGACCGGCGAGACGAGCGCTGCGTAGTTCGAAAATGGGTTGTCGTTCGATGCCCGGCCGGGTTGCACGGTTAGTGCGGAAAGCAAATGAGAGCCGTCGATAGTCTCAAGGAGACGGTCGCTGGCAAGGCAGCGAAACTCGCCCTGGTGCCCGGCATCGAAGACACACTTCAATCCGGCGCAGGCGGCCACTGAGGCTCCAATCCACCGCAGGCGGCCACTGAAGCTCTCGATGAAGGCATTTTGCTGTGGTGGCCAGGAGCGATTCGGAACTGTTGGCCCGGAACAGCGGTAGCGGATTTTCAATGCGTGACGAACCCTTTTTCGTCGGTCGCGCGGACCAAACTTCCCGCGCGCCTTCTGTCTCGCCTCAGCCCTTCGAACCTTGTCTCGAAGGCGTACGAGTTCCAAAAACTCATGAGCAAGTCTGCGAATCCTTTGCGCTGAGTCGCAAATCGTTTCAGCGGAGATTTGCATGTGCGCCACGGCGTCCCCCATCGAGATCATCGATGACCTGCGTGGATGACAAGGCCGGGGCGCCCGCGCTGCGACACCGCGCCCAGGCGCTCGGCTCGTCGACCCAGGCTTCCCGTGCGAACCAGGCGTGATCGATGTGGCAGATCGGGCAACTGGTGCGCCCGAAAAACACCGGGCTGCGCCGAAAGCTGTCGCGATCGGTCTTGATACCGGTGGGAAGCGCGCGTCCGGTTTGCGGGCATTTGACCATGACCATACCCATGTGAGCCTCCCTTGGATTTTGTTTTTGAAACAAGAAATCGGCCGGTTGGATTGCGCCTCTTCTCGGTGCGGTTACTTGGGGGCATCGCGCACCTGCCCGTTGTTTGATCGAGCATGGGGTCGCATGCTCGTGGCGGGGCTAGTTCCAACCGGCCGGGTCGCCCTCTTGAACGAACCCTGGATGTGAATTGAGCGCCCCTTGCTTAGTCGCCTTGGTGGAGAACCTTGACGACGTGCTTCCTGATCGGTTCCCCCGTTTCCGTCGCAAGCTTCTGGGCAATTTCCCACAAGTCCTTGTTCTGGGCGGATGTAGTGTAGAAAGCCTTGCGCGCTTGCGCCGCGGACAAGGTGAAGACATCCGTCACCGACTTGCTGCCCAAGAGATGGGCGAAGAAATCGATCGCGGAGGCCGTATTGGCGTTCGAGATCTCGATGACCTTGAGGCCGTAGTCGGTCGCGCTCCTGGCATTGCTCGAATAGGTCTCACGCAGCGCTACCGCCATCTCCTCCGACGCGGCCTTGATCTTCTCGCAGCCTTGCTGTGCGCGGGCGACTCCCTGCTCGGAAAGCTCGCCGAACACACCGGACAACGCGATCCTCGGGAATCCAAACAACGGCATCGCGAAACCGTTCGTTCCGTTCAATCCGGCTTTCACTTCACCTTCACTCATGGGACCATCTCCGTTCTCAAGCGACATCATTTCCCGTGACGCTGGCTTGCGTCACGAAAGCTCGTGGAGGCGGAGAGTTGCCCCGCTTCCGTGTTCGATCAGTCTTTGTTTGAGCTTCCATCCAGCCCGGATGCCACTATGTCCGACGAAAGGGGGGCTGTCCGTTCGGTTTGCGAACTCTCGATCAAAATTCTTTCGAGGATGTCAATACACACAATCGTCATATCTTCAGGATGGTGCTCTGCATAACGGGGGACATCGCGAGGGGCGGCAAGGCGCTGCCGCTTTTTTCAGCGTCATCGCAAGGCTGGCGTTCTCGCCAGAGTGCCATCACCAAGTGAATCCTGCCTCAGAAAAGGTCATTTGCGAACGAGATGTCTAGGCGCATCAAGCCAGGTCGAGCCCGGGTGCGACGCAGAAGGCGGGGCTTCTCACGCCGACGACATCGCTCGTTGCGGGAGATGGCGGATGGCCACCGCGGATGGCGTTGACGCGAAGCTCGTGCGTCCGTCAACCAACGTATGGGATCGGTCGAGGGTCGAGGCCGCGCCCCGCACACTGCCCATGTCGCAGTTGGGTCAAACTCGGAAGTCGGCCCGCTTGAACGGCATGTCCGCTCTACCCCCAAAGAACGAACCCGCTTACGCGGGAGCGCGCTGCGCGCGGGGCGGAGTGCGTGGCGACGACGGAGGAGCAGTTGAGATAGGGTGACAAGGCAGGTGTCCCGCCTTGAGGATCGAGGGGTTCCAAAACCTCACCTCAAGACAGGAGCACCCCGATGAGCGAGAAACCCATCAGCCCGCTGCGCCAGCGCATGATCGAAGACATGACGGTGCGCAACTTCGTCGAGAAGACGCGCAACGACTATATCCGGCAGGTCAAGACCTTCACAGCTTTCCTCGGCCGTTCGCCGGATACGGCGACAGCAGAGGATCTTCGCCGCTTCCAGCTGCATCAGACCCGGACCGGCGTGCGTCCGCCGAGCATCAACGGCTCGGTTTCGGCGCTGCGCTTCTTTTTCACCGTGACACTCGACCGCCCCGAGATGGCCCGGCACCTCACCTTCGTGCGGGAGCCGCGCAAGATGCCGGCCGTGCTAAGCCCCGAGGAGGTGGCGCGGTTGCTGGAGGCCGCTCCCGGACCGAAGTACAAGGCGGCACTGAGCGCCGCCTACGCTGCGGGTCTGCGGGTCTCCGAGGTGGTGGCGCTGAAGGTGTCGGACATTGATTCCGAGCGCCTGCTGCTGCGGATCGAGCAGGGCAAGGGCCGCAAGGATCGCTTTGCGATGCTCTCGCCAAAGCTGTTGGAGCTGCTGCGCGACTGGTATCGCATCGCCCGGCCGGCGGTCTGGCTATTCCCCGGCCGTGATCCGATGCTGCCGATGACGACGCGGCAGTTTGCTCGCGCCGTTCATGCCGCCGCCAGCATGGCCGAGATCAAGAAGCGGGTGACGCCGCACACCCTGCGGCACAGCTTTGCCACCCACCTGCTCGAGCAGAAAACCGACGTTCGTCTGATCCAGGTTTTGCTCGGACATGCCAAGTTAGAGACGACCGTGCTCTACACGCAAGTCGCCACCAACGTGATCCGCGCGGTCATGAGCCCACTCGATCGGCTCACACCGCTGACCAGCAAAAGGCCTGATCCGCCGGCATAAACCGGCACTCGTGGTCCGTCCCGCTCTGGAAGTCGCGGATATCTTCCGCGACTTCGGACCGGCGTGGCGTCAAGCCAATGCCGGCCATGTGAGCCTCGGCCAACTCAAGGTGATGACTGCGATCGAGCGCTGCCGCACAGCGGCGCTCGGCGGCCATGTCGCGCGCTGTGAGAACGAGAACTGCGGTTATACGCGCGATTTCCTATAACTGGTGCCGTAATCGCCATTGCCCGAAATGCCAGGCCGCAGCAGCAAAGCAATGGCTCGCCGAGCGCCAGGCCGAGCTCTTGCCGGTGCCTTACTTCCACGTCGTCTTCACGCTGCCGGCGGCGATCGCTGACATCGCTTATCAGAACAAGGCGGTGATCTACGATCTGCTGTTCAAGGCATCGAGCGAGACGCGTTCTCACGATCGCGGCCGATCCCAAGCATCTCGGCGCTCGCATCGGTATCACCGCCGTGCTCCACACCTGGGGCTCGGCCATGATCCATCATCCGCACGTGCATATGATCGTGCCCGGCGGCGGCATCTCGCTCGACGGCTCACGCTGGGTGTCGTGCCGTCCCCGCTTCTTTCTGCCGGTACGGGTATTCTCCAAGCTGTTCCGCGGGCTGATGCTGGCGAAGCTCCTCGCCGCGCATCAGGCCGGCCAGCTGCAGTTCTTCAACCAGTATGCCCATCTCGCCGAACGCAAGGCGTTCGCGCGCTACCTCGCGCCGCTGCGCAGGCGCAAATGGTATGTCTACTCAAAGCGCCCGTTCGGCGGACCCGAGGCGGTGCTCGCCTATCTGTCGCGCTACACCCACCGTGTCGCCATCTCCAACCGCCGGCTGATCGCGCTCGACCAGAACGGCGTCACCTTCAAATACAAAGATTATCGTGCCGACGGCCGAGCGCGCTACAAAGTCATGACGCTCGCAACAAGCGAGTTCATCCGCCGCTTCCTCATCCACGTCCTGCCAAAAGGCTTCCACCGCATCCGCTACTACGGCCTGCTGGCCAAAGCTTCCTGCGCCGAAAACATCGCGCGCGCGCGCGAACTGCTCGCCGTGCCAAAACCGCAAGTCCTGACTGACAATGACGGTGGTGCCACCCAGCCGTCGACCACCGCCCATCCGTGTCCGTGCTGCGGCGGCCGCATGATCATCATCGAGGTTTTCGCGCGCGGCTGCCAGCCGCACCACCGACCATCGGCGACAACCGTCGCCATCAGGATCGACACCTCATGATCACCGCCATTAGATTGCAACATCGCAGAGCCGATCTCCCATCGCGCTGGTCCTCGACCGGTTGCGATGACACTCACTCAAATGCGCCGTGCCGGCGTCAAAATGAACCTGCAATGAACACGCTCGGCGGCTACCTCACCTGTCAACATCGTGGCTCTGCCTCCCACCACACCCGCCATCACTCGGCCTCGGACCGATCGCGACCCGCCGCACGTACCTTCCGCCTCACTCAAATCCCCATAGCCGAGTGCGCGGCACGTTCCGCGCACCATCTCCCGCGGGTTCGTTCCTTGGCGGCTTTCGGACGCCGGCCACTGCCCACTTGGCACGGTCCGTCATGGCCGGCATCCGAAACCCTTCACAAAAGCGGACGTCGGCCCGCTTGAACGGCAGTCCGTTCTCCCCCCAAAGCGGTCGTCCGACCACCGCGGCGTCCGGTTTGTGCCAACGAACGAACCCGCTCTCGCGGGAGGGGCTGGCGGCGCGGTCGGGCGATTACGTCTGCCGCAGTAACTATTTGAACGAGCGCAAGTGACGGGCGGTCGCTCCGTCTTGAGGATCGAGGGGTTCAAGCACTCCAACCTCAAGACGGGAGCTCCCAATGAGCGAGAAGCCCATCAGCCCGCTGCGCCGGCGCATGATCGAAGACATGACGGTGCGCAACTTCGTCGAGAAGACGCACAACGACTATATCCGGCACGTCAGGACATTTACAGCCTTTCTCGGCCGCGCGCCGGATACGGCCGCGCCTGAGGATCTTCGCCTTTTCCAGCTGCATCAGACGCAGGCCGGCGTGCGTGCACCGAGTATCAATGGCTCGGTTGCAGCGCTGCGTTTCTTCTTCACCGTGACGCTCGACCGCCCCGAGATGGCACGGCACCTCACGTTCGTGCGGGAGCCGCGCAGGATCCCGGTGGTCTTGAGCCTGGAGGAGATCGCACGGCTGCTAGAGGCGGCCCGCGGGCCGAAGTACAAGGCCGCGCTGAGCGCCGCCTATGGCGCCGGACTGCGGGTCTCCGAAGTCGTGGCGCTGAAGGTGTCGGACATCGATTCCGAGCGCATGCTGCTGCGCATCGAGCAGGGCAAGGGGCGCAAGGATCGCTTTGCAATGCTTTCCCCGCGGCTGTTGGAGTTGCTGCGCGATTGGTATCGCATCGCCCGGCCCGCGGTGTGGCTGTTCCCGGGCCGTGATCCGCTGCTGCCGCTGACGACGCGGCAATTCAATCGCGCCGTTCATGCCGCTGCCGATAGGGCGGCGATCAAGAAGCGAGTGACGCCTCACACATTGCGCCACAGCTTTGCCACCCATCTGCTCGAAGAGAAAACCGATGTGCGTTTGATCCAAGTTTTGCTCGGACATGCCAGGCTCGATACGACCGCGCTCTATGCGCAGGTGGCTACCAACGTGATCCGCGCGGTCATGAGCCCGTTGGATCGGCTCACGCCGCTGACATCGGAGAAGAAGCCGCCGGCATAAGCCACGGCGATCATGGCCCGTCCCGCCCTGGAGATCGCGGACATCTTCCGCGACCACGGGGCCGCTTGGCGTAAAGCCAATGCAGGTCACGTCAGCCTCGGCCAGTTGAAGGTGATGTCGGCGATCGAGAGCTGCCGCACGGTGGCTCTCGGCGGTCATGTCATGCGCTGCGAGGACTGCTCGCACACGCAGATCGCCTATAACAGCTGCCGTAATAGGCATTGCCCCAAGTGCCAGGGCTCGCAGGCGCTGGCATGGATGAAGCAGCGTAACTCAGAACTGCTGGACGTCCCTTATTTCCACGTCGTATTCACGCTGCCGGCGCGGATTGCCGCCATCGCCTACCAGAACAAGGCCGTCGTCTACGATCTCTTGTTCAAGGCTTCCTCGCAGACAATGCGCACGATTGCGGCCGATCCCAAGCGCCTGGGCGTCAAGATCGGCTTCACCTCGGTGCTCCACACCTGGGGCTCCGCGATGACCCATCATCCGCACGTCCACATGATCGTGCCGGGTGGTGGGATATCGCTCGACGGCATGCGCTGGATCGGCTGCCGTCCAAACTATCTCTTGCCGGTGAAGATGCTGTCGCGGCTGTTCCGCCGCCTGATGCTGGAGATGCTGCTCGCCGCACACGACGCCGGCCGCCTGCAGTTCTTCGGCGACCACGCCCACCTCGCCGGCAAGGCCGCGTTCAAGGCCTATCTCGCGCCGCTGCATCGGACCAAGTGGTTCGTCTATAGCAAGAGGCCGTTCGCCGGGCCGGAGCAGGTGCTGGCCTATCTGTCCCGCTACACCCACCGGGTCGCGATCTCCAACAGCCGCCTCATCGCCGCCGACGCGACCGGCGTAACGTTCAGCTACAAGGACTACCGGATCAAGGGACCCGGCCGCTACAAGACCATGACGCTCAAGCCGGACGAGTTCATCAGGCGGTTTCTGATGCATGTCCTGCCTAACGGATTCCACCGGATAAGGCACTGCGGTCTGCTAGCCAGCGGCACCAAGACCGAGACCATCGCTCGGATCCGTGAGCTGATCGCTACTGTGGCACCTGTGCAAACCGCGCACCAGCCGCAGCCTCCCGATAGTGCCCCGGCAACCGACCAGGCGACCCACCCGTGCCCGTGTTGCGGCGGTCGCATGAACATCATCGAGACCTTCAACCGCGGCTCGACACCGCAATACAGACCGCCGCCGCCAACCGTGATCAGGATCGATACGTCATGATCACGTTCCCCACCTCACAGATTCAAAATCCCGATCTTCCTCGCCGGCCCTCGATCCGCCACGGCGGCGCTCGTGCAAATATGCCTTTGCGACGTCAACGTCGCCATCGATCTTCCTGGCTTACCGCAGATTCCCGCACCTGCGACGGACCAATCATGCGCCGCAACGTCGTCAGCCAACACACTCATCGGCGTCGGTTGCCCTCACGCAGCTCCGTCGTGCGCAAACCTCCATAGCGCTCGGCGCTCGCGGCGCCACCGCCTGCCATTTCCCGCGGGTTCCTTCATTGAAGGCTTTCGGACGCCGGCCACGGTGCAAGCCGCATCGCTGCGATCGGCCGGCATCCGAAACCCTCAACAAAACCGGACCTTTGCTTGTTCACTCAATTACCTTATCGGCGCTCGCCGCGAGTGCAGGAGGTACGGAAAGGCCCAGCTTCTTGGCCGTCTTGAGGTTGATGGACAACTCGAATTTGGTTACTTGGTAGATCGGGATATCGCCGGGCTTTGCTCCTCGGAGAATTGCGTCGATATTGTTGGCGACGCGCTTATACAATTCGATTAGGTCGAAGGAATAGGCCATTAAGCCCCCGGCCTCAACGGATTCAGCAAATGCGAAAATCGCCGGAAGCTTAGCGTCGGCGAGCAACTTAGCGATCAAAGCGCTGTTTTGAAAGGTCTCAGGCGAATCGACCACCATGACCGCATTTGCACCGTCGCGGGAGATGCTCTCGACCGCCGCCCGCCAGTCTCTTTCTTTGGCACCAATCTCCAGTAAAGACACCGCGATAGGGAGGCCCGCCGCCTCGGCCGCTGCGGGGATTGGGGAACCCGTGACGAGCCCATTGTATTGAATGCGAAGAGCGAGACAGCCAAGTTTTGATATCGCCGGAAACATCTCGCGCAACAGTGCAATCCGTTTTCCATGAATCCATGGACCGGCGTCGATGCTGGCTCCCGTGAAATTGCCGCCCGGGTGAGCCAGACTTTCGGCAATCCCTTGTCTAACGGGGTCCGCAGTTATCGTTACGATCGGAATACGCGATGTCAGTTTTTTGAAGACGAGTGCGCCAGGGCCGCCGAGGAGAATGACATCCGGGTTGCTGCGAACGATTTCCGTCGCCAGGGCTTCAGGACCGGACGTGTTTTGCTCTCGACCATAATTTTCGACCGTGAGGTTTTGTCCCCCCTCGATCTGCCCCAACCGTCGAAGCTCGGCGAATAAGGCTCGAGAGTATTTGTTTTCGCTATGCTCATGCCAGTCCGCGCTCCGCTCTGATGGGATGAAGATAGCAAGACGCTTGCTATTGGAGATCTGCTGTGCCGTCGCAGCGAGCGGCCATGCCACCGCACCACACCCGACAGCGAGAAAAGCCCGCCGCCTCATGTCCACCCTCTAGCTCAGGTCAAGCCATCTTACTCGCCAAAACAGGCACTTTGGAGACTAAAGGTGGTTTGGCGATGTCCGTGTGAGGTCAATCACGTCGCTTCGAGCGCCGGCCGCTCACTTCCGGTCTATCCCGCCAAGCGGACATATTTCCGTGGCGGACGACACGTCTGACCCGCATGCGCGACCTGCCTAGCGCCCTCTGGACACGAGCCTTCCATAGCGTCCAAACTCGCAAAAAAACAGAGGAGCGCCCCAATGCCGATTATCGATTCCCAGGTTCATGCCTACGAGGCCAATACGCCGAAGCGCCCCTGGGACACTGTGCCGAACTGGCCCGCGCACGTCACCGGAGACGAAATGGTAGCGGCGATGGACAAGGTTGGCGTCGACGGTGCGATCTTCATCTCCGCCTTTTCCATGTACCGCTATGACGCGAGCTACGCCGTGGAGGTGCAGCGGGCCCATCCCGGCCGGCTTGCGATCGTCAAGCCGGTCGACCCTGATGATCCCGCGGTGGCCGATGTCATCGCCGACTGGAAGAAGACGCCGGGCGCGGTCGGAATCCGCATCATGCTGACAAAGGAAGCAAAGCGCGATCCGAACCATCCGGGCATCGACCGGATCGTACGTGCTGCCGTCAAACATGATTTTCCGGTCAACATGCTGTGCTGGGGCAATCTGGAAGCGGGAGCTTCGATCATCGACCGCCATCCCGACACGCGGTTCATCCTCGACCATCTGGGCATCTTGCAGCCGCGTGTGCCGCCCGCGCCGCCTGAGCCCTGGGCTGACCTGCCGAAGGTGCTGGAGCTCGCCAAACGCAAGAACGTGGTGATCAAGGTCAGCGGCGCCTGCACGCTGTCCTGCGAGCCATATCCATTCCCCGATATCTGGGATCCGCTGGGGCGCGTGTTCGATGCCTGGGGTTTCGATCGCTGCCTGTGGGGCACGGACTGGACGCGCGCTTTCGCCGTCGTCAACTACGAGCAGGCCGTCGAACCCTTCCGCATGACCGACCGCCTGAGCGAGACGGAGCGCGCCATGCTGATGGGCGGCGCCTGCGCCAAGGCTTATGGCTGGTCGCCGTCGGGGCACACATGAGCCGCTTCTGGAGTTCGGTCGTCCACGGACTATCGCCATATGTGCCCGGCGAGCAGCCAAAGCAGGAAGGCATCGTCAAGCTCAACACCAACGAGAATCCTTACCCGCCTTCGCCTCGCGTGCTGGCTGCGATCGCCTCCGCGACGGATCGTCTGCGCCTCTATCCCGATCCGCGCGCTTCCGCTCTCCGCGAGACGATCGCGGCCCGCTACGATGTTGCGCCTGACGAAGTGTTCGTTGGCAACGGCTCGGATGAGGTTCTGGCCCACACCTTTCAGGCCCTTCTGAAGCATGATGCGCCGCTGCTGTTCCCCGACATCACCTACAGCTTCTACCCGGTCTACTGCGGCTTGTATGGAATCCGCTACGAGGAGGTGCCCCTCGACGCCGCGATGAGGGTGCAGATTGCCGACTACCGGCGGCCGTGCAGCGCCATCCTGCTGGCCAATCCGAACGCCCCCACCGGCATCGGACTCCGGCGCGACGCGATCGAGGCGCTGTTGGCCGAGCATCCGGACCAGCTGGTTGTTGTCGACGAGGCTTACGTCGACTTCGGCGCCGAGAGCGCGGTGCCGCTCGTGGCAACCCACGACAATCTGCTCATCGTCCAGACCCTCTCCAAGTCGCGGGCCGTGGCTGGACTGCGAGTTGGCTTCGCCATTGGGCAGCGACCTCTGATCGAGGCACTGGAACGGGTGAAGGACAGTTTTAACTCCTATCCCCTTGGTTGCCTCGCCATCGCGGGTGCGGTCGCGGCCATCAAGGACGATGCATGGTTTGCCGAGACGCGCAAACGCATCATGGCGAGCCGCGAATCGCTGGTCCACGCT
Source organism: uncultured Alphaproteobacteria bacterium (assembly GCA_963739755.1). GTDB lineage: Bacteria > Pseudomonadota > Alphaproteobacteria > Rhizobiales > Xanthobacteraceae > Bradyrhizobium. The sequence goes on from CAVUCB010000004.1 coordinate 30,162, forward strand.
CTCTCCGGGCTGGGCTTCGAGGTTCTGCCATCCGCGGCGAACTTCGTATTCGCGCGCCATCGCAGCCACGGCGGCGCCGATCTCGCCGCAAAGCTGCGGGAGCACGGCGTGCTGGTACGGCACTTCGGGAAAACCCGGATCAAGGATTTCCTGCGCATCACGGTCGGAACGGAGGATCAGTGCAGCCGCTTGATTGCGGTGACGGGGAGTTTGGTCGCAGCAACACGGGGCTGATGCGCCTTTGCCCACCCTATGCAGCAGCTGCCTTAACTCCCGTTCTCGGGTGGAGTGCTCCGAACCTCTTCGCGATCGACGTCCGGATCCTGGATCAGCACCGCCGGTTCGTCGTATCCTTTGCGGCTGCTGTAAAACACAAGCGCCATCAGGCCGACACCGACGGCCAGAGAAAAAATGACGCCGAGCGCCATGGCGACATAACCCGAGGTCGGCACGTCGGCATCCGAGATCGTCCAGCCGAGATAGCCGATCACACCGGCGGCCATCAGCATCAATAGCAACACGGCAACGACGCTCCACCTGGCCACGCGGTTGTTGCGCGGATTTGCGGTCCCGGATTGGCTGACGTCGCTGCGCGCCTGAGCAAGAGTACGTTCCATGTCCAACTCCTTCGGCTCGATTGCAATTGCGTTGACCGAGGCGAGGCTCGGCTTTCGGGCTGATCTTCGTACAGAAACCTGGAACCTGCCCGTTATCTGTTGTTAGAGGCCGTTAGCAGTTGCGAGCGCGGCCATTTCCACTGCGTCGCACATGATAGGGCTTCCGGTTTGGAGCGTGCTTGTGCACGCCTTTAGTCAGGACCCGACCGGAGTTATTAGGTAAGGCCGGAACTGCAGCTCAGGCAACAATGAAATGCGCCTGCGGCCAAAAGCGCGAGCGAGCGGTTAGACCAGCAGGGTGCGACCGGATGAAGCGCCGCGAGAAGGAAATTCGAAGCCATCCCTTGCGGGCCGTTTGGCTTGGCTCGGCGCTGGCGCTGTGCCTGCCGGCCTTGGCCTCCGCATCCTCCATCGCACTGACGCCCGCGACGATGGCGCGCGTGGGTTCCGTCGACCAGCGCTTTCAGTCCTACAACATCGAAATGGTCGAAGTGACCGGCGGTCAGTTCTGGCGGCCATACCTTGATGGCGACAAGGCTTCCGGCACCCCGCCCCTGTTCGCATATCGGAAGCCGATCGACCTCGCCAATGCGCGGCTGCGAAAGCTGGCAGCGGCGCTGGGCCCCGCTTATCTGCGCGTGAGCGGAACCTGGGCCAACGCGACCTATTTCGACGATACCGGCCGCAACGCGCCGTCCGCTCCGACTGGCTTTACCGATACGTTGACCCGCGAGCAGTGGAAGGGCGTCATCGAATTTGCGCGAACCGTCGACGCGAGACTTGTCACGTCATTTGCAACAAGCGCGGGGACGCGCGACGTGCACGGGGTCTGGACGCCGACGCAAGCAAACAAGCTGATCGCCTATACCCACGCTCTCGGCGGCGAGATCGCCGCCGCCGAATTCACCAACGAGCCCGAAGGCGATGATGCGGCCAATTTCGGGCGCGATCTCTCCGCGTTCCGGTCTTGGCTCAAGCAAGCGTCCCCGGAAACCCTCCTTCTCGGACCCGGGGCGTCGGCCGGGGACGACGCGGGCAGCGTGCGCGCGGCTGAAAATCTCCTTGCCGCGTCGGGACCCGTGTTCGACGCCATCTCCTGGCACTATTACGGCGAAGCCTCGCAGCGTTGCAGCCATGTGGCAGAGCCGGCGACAACGCGGGAACAGAATGCGCTTTCGGACGAGGCGTTGTCGAAAGCCGACCGCGTCGAGCGCGTGTACGCCGACTTGCGCGACAGATTCGAACCAGGAAAGCCGCTCTGGATCACGGAGACCGCAGCTGCGTTTTGTGGCGGCAACCCTTCAGATGCGACATTTCTGGACAGTTTCAGATATCTCGACCAGCTCGGACGCATGGCACGGCGCGAAGTGCAGGTCGTCATCCACAACACGCTCGCCGCCAGCGACTATGGCCTGCTCGACGAAACCAGTTTCGCGCCGCGTCCGGACTATTGGGCGGCCCTGCTCTGGCGAACGCTGATGGGAACGACCGTGCTGGATCCCGGTAGCCCGTCCGCCCCTGGACTGCATCTCTATGCGCATTGCCTGCGAAGCAGACCTGGCGGCGTCGCGCTGCTGGCCGTCAACGCCGACCGGGCCGCCTCGCGGATGCTTGAATTGCCTACACCGGCAGGTCGCTACACGCTGACAGCGGACCATTTGACCGAGACGAGCGTCCGCATGAACGGCCACGAGCTGAACTCGGCGCTGGTGATGAACTGCCCTCGCTCGAAGGCGAGCCGGTCCCACCCGGGCGGCTTGACCTGGGCCCGGCCAGCATCAATTTTCTCGCCATACCGGAGGCCGCAAATCCTGCCTGCCTTAATCGTGGCCCGTGACATCAATTCCGCCTCATCCGACCCGCTCGACGATCCGGATGGCTCGTGCGACGTTATGAGCTCCCAGGCCGCCGGCCGGTCTCGGACAATGAATCAGACCATGGGAGGCGTAACTTGCTGAAATCGATCGACCCTTTCCTGAACGCCGACGTGCTCTATGCATTGCGGGCCATGGGCCATGGCGACGATCTCGTGCTTTGCGATACCAATTTCCCGGCCAACTCGGTCGCGCGTCAGACCGTGCTCGGACAGCTGCTGCGCATCGATAATGTCAGCGCGGCACGCGCCGCGCGCGCTGTTCTTTCGGTGTTGCCGCTCGACTCCTTTGTCGACAGGCCGGCATTGCGGATGGAAATCGTAGGCCAGCCGGACGAAATTCCGCCGGTCCAGACCGAGGTTCAGGCCGAGGTCGATGCCGCGCAGGGCCGCCCCTCTCCCATGGGCGGAATAGAACGCTTTGAATTCTATGATCTTGCGAAAAAGGCCTATTGCGTCATTCAGACCGGCGAGCGGCGCTTCTACGGCTGTTTCATCTTCAAGAAAGGCGTCATCGCGCCCGATGCCGCATAGCCGGAAGGATCGCTGCAAACACAGCATGGCTGCGACAACCGTGCGACGCTGTTTGTATCGCGTTGATCTTGCAGCGCCGCATGCGCTGCATGTCGCTGATACGCGGCCGGTTCCGTCACGCGCGGATTCGTTGACATTGATCTGGGCCGTTGCATACTCAAAAACGCGTCTGCCGCCTGTCCTGCCACCGAAAGTGGAGGAGCACATTCGTCTGCGAGTCACGTGTCCAGAAGCGACAATGCTCCGACGATCCTGACTACGTCTCAAAAAACATCAACGTATCAAAAAACACAACAAAGGGAGGTTTCGTGGTGAACCAGCAAGAGCACGACCAGCATTCCCCCATACGGCCGAACCGGCGCACCGTTCTCAAGGGCGCGGCGAGCGCTGCGGCGTTGGGCACGACCGGCGCCCTTGGCGCGTTCTCCGATCTCGCGCTGGCGCAGGACGATCTGCGCGCCAAAATCCTGCAGATTCCGGGCGTGGGCAAAGGGGCGCCAACCGATTCCGACTGGCAAAAGGTCGGCGAGCTTTGCCTCGGCCCGACCAGGGCGAACGTCAAGGAGGGTGAATTCAAGGGCGTCGAGCTCTCCTTCATGGGCCTCAACAACCAGAATTTGCACAATCTCCTGTTCCGCGGCTTCCTGAAGCCATGGGAGGCCTATACGGGCGCCAAAATATCCTGGATCGATCTCGCGCAAGCCGACTACAACCCGCGCCTGCAGCAGGCGATTGCGACCAGCACGGTCGACTTCGACGTCCTGGAGATGGGTGCGCCCTTCGAAGGAGACGTGTGCGGCAAGGGTCTCGCCTCGGAAATGCCGGATTGGGTCAAGAAGCAGATCGATATCGACGATTATGTCGACTATCTGAAGCCGCCGGTCGGCACCTGGAACGGCAAGACCTATCGCGTGACCATCGACGGCGATTGTCACAATTTCAATTACAGGACCGACGTCTTCTCCGACGCCACGCTGGCCAAGGCCTGGAAGGACGCCGGCAATGCGAGCGAATGGGGCGTGCCGAAAACCTGGCAGCAGGTCCAGGCCGTCACGAAATTCCTCAAGGGCAAGAAGATCAAGGGTCAGAACGCCTACGGCTATCTCGACGCGCCAAAACCCTGGGGCGGCTTCGGCTTCTATTTCCTCGGCAGCCGGGCCTCGGCCTATGCGAAACATCCCGACGACAAGGCGTGGCTGTTCGACGTCGACACCATGAAGCCCCGCATCAACAATCCGGCCTGGGTCCGCGCCATCCAGGACGTCATCGACGCGCTGCCGTCGGAGCCCGCCGATCAGCTCAACGCCGATCCGAACACCACCGGCTTCCAGCAATTCCTCGCCGGCATCGGCTCCATGATCCCGTGGTGGGGCGATATCGGCCAGGTCGCGAAGGCGAGCGACACATCGGTGATCGGCGATGTCGTCGGCTTCGACATCCTTCCCGGCTCGGACGATGTCTACAATGCCAAGACCGGCCAATGGGACAAGCTCGCAAGCGGGCCCAACCATGCGCCGAACTGCGCCTATCTCGGCTGGGGCGTCTATGTCATGGCGCGGGTCAACGGCGACGAGAAGAAGCACAAGGCCGCCTGGAGCGCCGCGGCGCATCTCGGCGGCAAGGATCTTTCGCTCTGGACGGTGATGTATCCGTCCGGCTTCCAGGTCCATCGCACCAGCCATTCCAATATCGACGAATGGGTCGCGGCGGGCTACGACAGGAAGTACATCACCTCCTATCTGAATTCGCAGTTCAGCTCCTACAACCATCCGAACCGGGCGGTCGAGCCGCGCATTCCCGGCATCTTCCAGTACTACAGCATCGCAGAAGACGAGCTGACGAAGATCTTCGCCGGCAAGGTCGATGCGCAAACCGGCGCCAACAACATCGCCGCCGCCTGGGAGAAGCTGACCGACCAGATCGGCCGAGAGAAGCAGATCGGACTCTACAAGGCCTCGCTCGGCGTGTAGGCCTTACCCCTTGAGGCTGGTGCCGCTTCCGGCACCAGCCGAAACCTTCACTAGCGACTGGACCGAAAGGCCAAGCGGCAGAGTGCGATCTTGATGCAGGATACATCACCGGTGGCGGCTGGCCGGCACGACAAGGTCGCATCACAGCGCATCGCCAGTACCCGCAAGGCCGTGGGCCGGGGCTTCCTCGTCCTTGCCTCTCTCGTGCTGTTGGTCGTGCTGCTCGTGCAGATATTGCGCGCCAGCGGCGCGACCGGTGCGGGGTTCGCGGACTGGCGGCCGGTCCTCTATGCCTATCTGCTGTGGTCCGTCGCACTTGGCGTCGAACAGGTCATGGCGAGGGGTCAGCGCGGACATGCGCGCGCTGTTTCTGCTGCCGGCAGTGCTGTTCACCGTGGCGGTGGTGATCTTTCCGACGCTGTTCGGGTTTTATATCGCCTCATTGGACTGGAACCTGTCGTCGCTCGAAGGCCCGCACTTCAACGGCTTTGGCAACCTCACCGCCCTGTTTCAGGACGATTACTACTGGAATGCGCTGGGCAACATGGTCTTCTACACGGTGGCCGTGCTCGGCGAGTACGCGATTGCCTTTGGCCTCGCGCTCCTGCTCAACGCCGAGATAAAGGGCCGTAAATTCTTCCGCGTCGTGTTCCTGCTGCCGATGATGCTGAGCCCAGTCGCCGTCAGCTGGATGATCGGCAAATCCCTGATGGAATACCGCTTTGGCCCGGCGGCCACGCTGGCGCGATCTCTCGGATGGGACAATCCCGCGTTCTTCGCCCACCCCTGGATTGCACGGTTGAGCATCGAGGCGATGGATGCCTGGGTTTCGATCCCCTTCATCATGATCATCCTGCTCGCAGGCCTGCAGGCGATGCCGAAGGAAGTGCTGGAAGCGGCCAAGGTCGACGGCGCGAACGGCTGGCAGTCGTTCCGGCATGTCACCTTCCCGATCATGCTGCCGGTGAGCATCACCGTCCTCATCATCCGGATCATCTTCAAGCTGAAGCTCGCCGACATCGTGATCAACGTGACGGCGGGTGGCCCGGGCGGCGCCACCGACACGGTTTCGAGCTTCATCTATCGCGTCTATCGCGACCGCTCGAATGTCGGATATGGCACGGGGCTAGCCATCTTCTATCTTCTGATCATCGTCGTGTTCCTCACGCTGTTGCTGCGCCTGTCGAGCCGCTGGACGCAGAAGGTGGTGTGAGGGTTTGAACGGAGCTGCCTATTGACTGTTCTTGCACCAACGCGGGTCCGGAAGCATCGCACGACGTCGCGCGCGAAATGGGTTGCCGGCCGCGCGCTGATCTACGGTGCGCTGGCATTCTGGGCGTTCGTCTGCCTGTTTCCGATCTATTGGACGGTGACGACCTCGTTCAAGTCGGCAGTCGATGTAACGCAGGGTCATCTGATTCCCTGGCTGGATTTCCAGCCGGACTGGAAGGGTTTTCGCTCGCTCGGCCTGTCGCCGGACACGATCCTTCAAACCTCGACCGCGCGGGCCGAATTCACCAGCCGGTTCACCAACAGCATCATCACCACGGTCGGAGCGTCGCTGCTCGCGCTGGTGCTGGGGTCGCTTGCGGCCTACGGACTGAGCCGTTTCCGCTACAAATTCGCCTGGATGCGCAATGACGACATTCTGTTCTTCTTCATGTCGCAACTGATCCTGCCGCCGGTCGTGCTGGCCCTGCCGTTCCTGGTGCTCTACAAGGCCCTGGCGCTGCTCGACAGCAGAATTGGCCTGATCCTGCTTTACACGCTCACGGTGCTGCCGATCGTGATCTGGATCATGCGCGACCAGTTCAACTCGATCCCGATCGAGCTCGATGAAGCCGCGTTCGTGGATGGCCTGTCGGTGTGGGGCGCCTTCATCCGCATCATCCTGCCGCTCGCCGTTCCCGGCATGGCGGCCGCGTTCATCCTCTCGCTGGTGCTGTGCTGGAACGAGTATTTCTTTGCGGCCTTGCTGACCAGCACGGATGCAAAGACGCTGCCCGTGATGGTGGCGAGCCAGACCGGCTCGCAGGGCATCAACTGGTGGTCGATGGCGGCGCTTTCGACAGCGGCGATCGCGCCACTGGTGCTGGTCGGGATTTTCCTCGAACGCTACATCGTCTCTGGCTTGACCACCGGCGCGGGCAAGTAGCGATCAGGGCACTGATCGTCCGCGTCCTGAAAGATAGATGCGCGCGGCATTGGCGCCGAAGATCGCGGCTTTCTCGTCCGGCGACAGGCCGGCCAGCAGGGTTTCGCTGGCGGCAAACCATTTCGCATAACCGCCGGCGAGATCGACCACCGGCCAGTCGCTGCCCCACAACAGGCGTCGCGGAGAAAAGCAGGCGAGGACATGGTCCACCGCCGGCTGCAGGTCTGCGATCTGCCAGTCAGCTCTCGCCTCGGTCACGAGCCCGGACAGCTTGCACACCACGTTGGGTCGTTGCGCAAGCTGTGCGATATGCTCGTTCCATTCCGCCATATCGCCGGCCGCAAGATGCGGCTTGGCGCAATGATCGAGCGCGAATTGCAGGTCGCCGTGGCGATCGACCAGCTCGATCAATCTCGGTCAGGTGCCGGGGCAATACCAGCGCATCGAATACCAGGTCGCACTTCGCCATCGCCGTGAGCAGCGGCGCCAATGCGGGACGAAGCAGCCAGTTATCGTCCGCGATGTCCTGCACCATCGGCCGCAGCCCGACGAGAAGTTTTCGGGCCGCCAGCGCCTCGATGCGCGCTACGCCGTCTGCTGCGTCAAAATCGGTCCAGCCGACCACGCCGCGTACCAGTTCCGCCTTTTCGGCGATGTCGAGCAGAAACAGCGTTTCGGCTTCCGTCGGCGCGGCCTGCACCAGGATCGTCCCCTCGATCCCGCTTGCGGAGAGCAGCGGCGCCAGGTCCGACAGCTCGAAGTTACGATAGATCGGCGCGAGAGCAGGCGTCAGCCAGCCATAATCGCCGCGGGCGAGAGTCCAGAGATGATGATGCGCATCGATCCGCATCAGTTCGATACCGGTACGGGCGCGGCCGCATCGAGCAGGCGCTCGGCCTTCAGATCGCGCCAAAGTCCGCCCGGCACCTTGCTCGAAAGTGCGGCCACGTTGCGTTCGACCTCCTCTGGCTTTTGCCCTCCCAGCACGAGACTGGCGACGGCCGGATGGCCGAGGGCGAAATGCAATGCGGCGGTCGGCAAGGCCGTGTTGTGAACGGCACAGATCCGTTCGATCCGCGCAACTTGATCGAGGACTTCCGGCGGCGCGTCGCGATAATTATACTTGGCTCCATCAACGGCGCCGGTTGCGAGAATGCCGGAATTGAAGACGCCGCCGAGCATCACGCCGATGCCCTGTTGTTGCGCCAGCGGCAGAAACTCCGCCAGCGCCGGTTGCTCCAGCAGCGAGTAGCGCCCGGCAAGCAGCATGGTGTCGAACGATCCGGCCTTGGCAAACCGCACGCACATGTCGGCTTCGTTCACGCCGATGCCGATGCCGGCAACCACGCCCTCGCCACGAAGCTTGTCGAGCGCGACATAGGCGCCTTCCATCGCTTCGCGAAAGCGCTGCTCGATCGCGTCGCGGCCATGAGTCCAGACATCGACGTCGTGAATCAGCAGCAGGTCCAGGTGATCGGTGCCGAGCCGCAGCAGCGACTGCTCCACCGAGCGCATGGTGCCGTCATAGGAATAATCGAACACGGCGCGGTGCGGCTGGCCGCCGACAAATCCGGAAGCATCGTCCGGCGCGTGAAACGGGTCCATCCAGCGGCCGACCTTGGTGCAGAGAACGATGTCGCGCCTCTCCACCCGCCTGAGCGCCGTTCCACAGCGGTGTTCGGCAAGGCCTCGCCCGTAGAGCGGAGACGTATCCAACAGATTGATGCCGAGCGCGAAGGCCCGCTCCACCGTGGCAATGGCCACCTCGTCGGGGATCCGGACAAAGAGGTCGCCCAGCGGCGCCGTTCCGAAGCCAAGGATGGAAACGTTGAGCCCGGTTCGGCCAAGCTGGCGGCGCGGCAGTGCAGACACCGGACTCATCCGAACGCTCCGACCCTACAAATCCACCACCACGTAGTCGCTCTCGACCGCGACCTTGATCGTCTCGGCGATATACGGCCCCTTCACCACCGCCGTGCCCGGCTCGACATTAACCGGATAGGCTTTTGCGCGGAAGCGGCGCGGGTCGCAGTAGGACTGGCCGGTGCGGACGTCGAACTCCCAGCCGTGCCAGGGGCAGCGGATGATCTCGCCGAGTTTGGTGTATTCGATCTCGCCTGGATCGGACGACCGCGCGAGTCCGATCAGCGGGCCTTCACATAGGGCCGCGCCCTGGTGCGGGCAGCGATTGAGCAGGCCGAAATACTCGCCCTTGATATTGAAGATCGCGATCGGCCGGTCGTCGATGGTGACGAATTTACGCGTCCCCGGCGGCAGCTCACCGACGGGGGCGATGACATGCTTCGTCATGGTTTTTTTCGCATGATCTTAATCGGAAAACCGCTTCACACTTTTCCGGATCATGCGATCCCGTACACCTTCCGCGCATTGCCGAGATAGAACGCCTCGCGCTTGGCGTCGGAGACGCCCGGCGGCAGCACGCGCGACGGATCGTCATAGTCCCAATGCGGATAGTCGGTGGCGAACAACAGCCTGTCCCAGCCGATCCAGTCGATCAGGTCGAACAGATGATCGCGCCGCTCGGGATCTTCCATCGGCTGCGTGGTCCACCAGATGTGCTCGCGGATATATTCCGACGGCGGCCGCTTCACATGGGGGACCTCGCTGCGCAGCCGCTCCCAGTTGCGATCGAGCCGCCATGCGAGCGACGGCGCCCAGCCAAAGCCGGCCTCGATCATGACCATGTTCAATCTCGGATAGCGTTCGAACACGCCTTCCAGAACAAGACTCGCCAGCGCCGTCTGCTGGCACTGCGAATGCCCGACCATCTCCTCGATGTAATAGCTCGGCCAGCCCGAGGCCGTGATCGGATTGCCGCCGAAGCCGAAGGCGTGCACGCCGATGGGAAGGCCGGCCTCCTGCGCCGCTTCGTAGATCGGCCAGTAGCGGCGCTGGCCGAGCGGCTCGACATTGCGGCTCAACAGCAGCACCTGGACGAAATTCGGATCACCCGCGCGCTTCCTGATTTCCGCTGCAGCCGTGTGGCCGTCCTCGTTGGCGACCACGACCGAACCCTTCAGCCGCGAGTCCTTGCTGGTCCACTTATCGATCTGCCAGTCATTGATCGCCGTGCAGATCGCGGCCGCCAGATCGTGGTTGCGCAGGCCCTGCCCGGTCCGCAGCGGATTGAGCACGCCGAGCACGACGTTGTTCGGATCGAGATGCTGCTTCTGCATGAAGGACAGCGAGGACCCCTGCGAGCCGCCTTCCGGCGGATAGGCGTCGCGGCGCGAGGCGTTGGGCTGCGCCTTCGGATAGGGCGGGCCTTCCATCATGCCCTGATAGGGATGTTCCTGGTAGGTCTCGAGATGGGAATGCCAGCGCTTGGCGAGCAAGGGATAGAGCTCGGTCTTGGTCGCTCGCGCCGGATGGATATCGCAATCGGCGATCGCGGTCTTCGCGACGACGGATGACGCGCCCTCGGGACGCTCACGGAGCTGGATGTTCATGGCGTCATCTCCTTCACGGTCAACCGGCCGTAGGTGGCAAGGGGATTATCGATCATGATCTTGCGCACGAGATCGGAGGATAACCCATCCGGCAGCGCATCGTTGCCCTCGAATTGCCAGTGCGGATAATCCGTTGAGAATAGAAGCAATTCGTCCGACTGCATATGGTCGAACAGGCGATGCAGCGTTGCCGAATCAGGCGGCGCGTCGACCGGCTGCAGGGAAAAGCGGATGTTGCTCCGCACAATTTCCATCGGCGCGCGGTCCACCCAGGGCGTTTCCATGCGGATGCCGCGCCAGAACTTGTGCAGCCGCCATACGAACGGCGCGAGCCAGGTGAAGCCACTCTCCAGCATTACCATTTTCAGCTTCGGATGGCGCGCGAACACGCCCTCGACGATCAGGCTGGTGAGCTGGGTCTGGAATGCCTGCGCCTGGGCGACATAATCCTCGATGTGGTAGGAGCCCCAGCCGACCGACGTCGGCGGGTTGTGATAGGCCGAGCCGGCATGGATGCCGATCGGCAGCCCCAGCCGTTCGGCCGCGGCATAGATCGGCCAGTAGGCGCGCTTGCCCAGGGGCATGTCGCCCATGACCAGCATCAACACCTGGACGAAGCGCTTGTCCTTCGCGCAGCGCTCGATCTCGGCCACCGACTTCTCCACGCTTTGGGTCGGGATCACGATCGAGCCGCGCAGCCGTCCGTCCTTGTCGAGCCATTCCTTGACCAGCCAATCGTTCAGCGCACGGCAGAACGCGTCCTGCATGTCCTCGGAGAACACCATCTGCACGCCATAGAGCGGGTTGCAGATGCCGTAGGCGACCTTGAACGGGTCCAGCGCCTGTTTCTGCATGTCCTGGAGGCTGGACCCGGGTTTGCCCTTGGCCGGCCGCCAGTCAGGCCGCGAGGAAATCGGCGAATTGGTCGGATAGGATTGCGAGACCAGATCGACCATGCCGCGCGTGGTCACCTGGTCGCGCCAGTAGTCGTTCATGTAGGGCAACAGGCTGGTCAGATGCGGCACCGCCGGGTGCAGGTCGCAATCGACGCCGCCGGGAAGCGGGGTGGTCATCGGTTTCCTCTTGTCCGGTGCTTGGCCGTTGCTTTGAGCCCATTGAAGCAGGCCAGCGTTGTGCCAGCAACTCGGCAAAGCCAGAGCTGGTATGCTAGGAAATCGGGAAGGCGGACGGGAGGCTGGGAATGATTTGGACTGGAATGGCTGTTGTCGCAACCACGCTGTGGCTTGCGGGAGGCGCGCTTGCCCAACAGCAGCCGCCAACGCCCGCCCCCGCGGCGCCTCCGCCGCCCGATTTCTCCAAGGTAGAGATCAAGACCACCGATCTCGGCGACGGCGTCTACATGCTCGAAGGCCAGGGCGGCAACATCACGGTCGCCATCGCCAAGGACGGCATCATCATGGTCGACGGCGAGTTCGCGCCGCTGCACGACAAGATCAAGGCGGCGATCGCGCTGATCTCGAACCAGCCGGTCAAATGGCTCATCAACACCCATTTCCACGGCGACCACACCGGCGGCAACGCGCCCTTCGCCAAGGACGGCGCGACCGTCGTCTCCCATATCAACGTCAAGACCAGGTTGGCTGCCGGCACGACCAACGCCCTGACCGGCGTCAAGACCCCGCCGGCGGCGCCCAACGCGCTGCCGAAGAAAACCTATACCGACAACTTCAAGATCATGATGGTAGGCCGCGTCGCCGATCTGAAATACATCGCCAACGCCCATACCGACGGCGACACCTATGTCTGGTTCAAGACCGCGAACGTGCTCGCCACCGGCGATACCTTTACCAACGGCCGCTATCCCAATATCGACTTCGCCAATGGCGGCAACATCAAGGGCATGATCGCGGCGGCCGATATCTATCTGAAGCTTTGCAACGACAAGAGCCGGATCGTGCCCGGCCACGGTCCGGTCGCCGACAAGGCGGCGCTGCTCGACTACCGCATCATGCTGGAGACCGCGCGCGACCGCATGGCGCAACTGGTCAAGGACGGCAAGAGCGAGGACGACGTCGTGGCGGCAAAGCCGTTCGCCGATTTCGACGTGAAGTGGGCGCCGAGCGAGCTCGCAGCCAAGAACTTCATCCGCGTGGTCTATCATTCGCTCGCCGACAAGCAGGACGGCAAGAAGTCGCTGGTCAAGCGGATCCTGCACCGGAGCTGACACATGAAAGAACTCGTCGGCATCGCCGAGCAGATCGCGGCAAAACTGATCGCGCGGAAACAGACCATCGCGGTCGCGGAATCCTCCACCGGCGGACTGATCTCGGCGTCGCTGCTCGCGGTGCCCGGGGCATCCGCCTATTTCCTCGGCGGCGGCGTGGTCTACACCCGCGACGCGCGGCGCGTGCTGATGGACATTCCCGATGAGGCGATGAAGGGGATTCGTTCCGCGTCGGAGCCCTACGCCAAGTTGCTGGCGGAACAGGTGCGCCGGCGCTTTGTGACGGATTGGGGCCTTTCGGAGACCGGCGCCACGGGGCCGACCGGCAACCGCTACGGCGATGCCGCCGGCCACAGCTGCATGGCGGTCGCGGGTGCGGCGACGACGGTGATCACGCTGGAGACGGGAAATAACGACCGGCAGGCCAACATGCACGAATTTGCGAAAACGGCGCTTAATCTGCTGCTGAAGAATTTGGGCTGAACACCGCCCGTCACCACAATGCCTTTCCACCTCCACTAAGACTCCGCAAAGCGGCTATGCAACAGTCGACGTTCTTGCCCGCAGGGCTTGAGCGCGACGTTTGTTGTCGGCAAATGCACCGACACCTGCAACGCCAATACGCCCGAAAACGGAAGCAATCTTTTGAACGCATATGATCTCAATTTCTTCATGAAGACTTTCCATTTGAGACATGAACATTTTTTAACGAAAGCAGACCCGCGCTGTCGAGCAGCGCGAGCGTGTTGTTACCCCGGCCTCGCGGTGCAGTGGAGGACGCGTTTTGTGCCACTCCGTTGCAATCGGCAGATTGGTGCCGCCCCTGGCCGAGCTTGCACGCTCGAAGATTTCCTGTGCGGATTGGCGACAGCAAATTCTGCGCTGGATGGACGGCGTCGAAGCGGGTTGGGCCGTCCCGCTGCTCCTTATCGGATTCGTCGCAGTTTGGCTGGCCTTTCTGTCCATCGCCTATTATGGCGGCGACCTGCATCCCGATGTCCTCGAAACATGGACATTCGGGCGCAGCGTCGAGTGGGGATATTCCAAGCATCCGCCATTGATGGGTTGGGTTGCCCGAGCGTGGACGTCCGTCTTTCCACTCAGCAATTGGTCGTTTCAGTTAATGGCTTTGACCAATTCGGCAATTGCGATGTGGATGGTCGATCTCATTTCGCGCCGCTTCGCGAAGGGCGACAAGCGGCTGGTCGTGCTGTTTCTTCTCATGCTGCAGCCGACCTACCAGTTTCACGCCCAGCGCTTCAATGCCAACGCAGTCCTGCTGGCGGTTTGGCCGCTCGCGACCTATTGCTTTCTCAGGTCGTTTGAAACGCGCCAGCTCGGATGGGCGGTTGCGGCGGGCGCCGCGGCGGCGCTCGCCATGCTTGGCAAATATTATTCGCTGTTCTTGATCGCCAGTTTCGCTTTCGCCGCGGTCCTGCATCCGCAACGTCGGGCCTATTATGGGTCGTCGGCTCCCTGGGCTTCGGCGATTGCGGGGCTTGGGGCGCTCGGTCCGCACTTGTATTGGCTGGCGACAACCGGAGCAAAGCCGTGCGTCTATGCGCTCGCGACGCATGCGGGCAAGCCCTTTGACGCATCGCTTCTGCAGGCGCTTCTCTTTATCCCGGGCGTCGCAATGGTCCTCGTGTTGCCTGCGGCGGCATGGGCTCTGATTTCGGGAGAAAGGCTCAAGAGATTTGCGCAGGATTTCCGGGCGTTGAACCCCGGCTTGTGGCTGCTGTTTCTCGTCGCCGTCGGAACAATGGTTTTTCCTCCGATCACCGCCGTGGCATTGGGAACGGACCTTCAGCCGATCTGGGCCCTGCAGGGCGTTTTCATGATAGCCATATTGATCGTCTGCGGTGCCAGCTATTCGATTGATCGCTTCCATTCCGTCAATCTGGCGGTCGCGACCATGGGCATGGCGGTGTTCGCGGTGCTCGTCGCGGCGCCCGTTCATGCTCTCTATCGAAACAGCTATCCCTTGCACGAAGGCCGCAACTTCTATCGGCCGGCCGCCGAGGAGTTGACTCGGCTGTGGCACGCACAATCCAAAACCGAGCTGCGCGTCGTCGGCGGCGACGACGATCTCGCCCTGGCGCTCGCTTTCTACAGCCCGGATCATCCGTTCTACGAGAACCGACTTGTCAATCCGCGCATGAAGAGACAGCCGGATAGCGCCGTTCTTGAACGCGGTTGGGCCGCGTTATGCTTTGGCGAAGATGCGGGCTGTATTGCGTCAATCGAGGAAGCCGCCGCGCATGCGCCTCGATTTGTCAGGTCCGAATTCGCGGTTCAGTCGACGCTGTTGGGTCAGCCCGGGGCAAGCCAGCGCTTCACGGCAGTCATAGTGCCGCCCTCGGCGAGCCGACGATTGCGCGGCCTCTGGACTTTCGTCATGAAGCCAATTCAGTCTCAGGTGTGCGATTGCGACTTGAGTGACGGCCTGGATCGAGATGCGTAGCCGGCCGCATGCCCGCCGTCACTTCTCCCGGAACGCACGCATCAGCTGGTCGTGAGGGGCTTCATCAAATAGGACAGCATGGTGCGGTCGCCGGTCTGGACGAAGGCTTCGGCCGGCATGCCCGGGATCAGCTTGGCGTCGCCGAGGCGGGCGATCTCTTCCGGCGGCATCGAGACGCGGATGGTGTAGTAGCTCTGTCCGGTGCGCTGCTCGGTGGTGACGTCGGGCGAGACGCGGGTGACGACGCCGTTCAATTCCGGCGTGGTGCGCTGGTTGAAGGCGGAGAGCCGCAGCAGCGTCTTCTGGCCGACCTGCAGCTTGTCGATGTCCTGCGGATTGACCTTGGCCTCGACCTGCAGATCGTCGGCCTGCGGCACGATAATCATCAAGGCGTCGCCCGCGGTGACGACGCCGCCGAGCGTGTGCACGGTCGACTGCTCGACAATGCCGTCCTGCGGCGCGCGGATGTCGACGCGGCGCAGCTGGTCCTCGGCGGTGACCTTGCGTTCGATAAATTCGCCGATCTTGTCCTTGGTCTCGCGCAGATCCTTGGAGACCTCGCTCACCATGTCCTTGTCGACCTGGATGATCTGCAGCTCGGTCTCGGTGATCTTGCCCTTGGCCTGGGCGCGGGAGGCGATGTATTGCGCGCGCTCGCCATTGAGCCGCGCGGCGTCGCGCTCCAGCGTGGTAAGGCGCGAAATCTGCACGAGGTGCTGGTCATAGAGCTGGCGGACGCCGTCGAGCTCCTTCTGCACCAGCGAGATTTCCTGGTCCTTGGCCTTCTCCTGCGCGCTGAGGCCGGCGATTTCCTCGTTCAACTGGGTGACGCGCTCGCGAAACTGCGCCTTTTGCCCGGCGCGCCCGTTGACACGCACGTCGAACAGCTTGGCTTCGCTCGCCATCACGCCCGCAACATCGGGATCGCCTGCGCGGTCCGTGAGCTCCGGCGGGAAGTGCGGCTTGTCGAGCGCCCGCTGCTCGGCCTCGAGCCGCGCCGCGCGGGCCAGCGCCCCGTCCAGGTTCTTGGTGACGATGGCGAGGTTGGCCTTGGTCACGGTGTCGTCGAGCCGCACCACAACATCGCCGGCCTTGACCACGTCGCCGTCATGGGCGCGGATTTCGCCGATCACGCCGCCGGTCGGATGCTGCACCTTCTTGACGTTGGATTCGACGACGATCTGCCCCGGCGCGATCAGCGCGCCTGAAATCTCCTGGGTCGAGGCCCAGCCGCCGAGGCCGCCGGCGAGCACCAGGACGACGGAGAGCCCCACGATCAGATGCAGCCGGATCGAGCGCTGCGCGCGACCTCCTTGCCGCACACTCCCATGACCTGGCTGACGACCTGCTCATAGACTCATGATTTGCCTCCGGCGTCGGACACGATCTTGATCGGCGTCGGCGCCGCCACACGCGGCTGCAGCACCTGCGCCAGTACCTGCTCCTTCGGACCGAAGGCCTGCATGCGGCCGTCCTTCAGCACCAGGATCTGGTCGACCGCCTCGATGCCGATCGGCCGGTGCGCGACCACGACGACAATGGCGCCACGCTCGCGCGCGGCGCGCACCGCGCGCGTCAGCGCCTCGTCGCCTTCGGTGTCGAGATTGGAATTGGGCTCGTCGAGCACGATCAGGAAGGGATCGCCATACAGCGCCCGCGCCAGCGCCACGCGCTGCGCCTGGCCGGCCGACAGTGCCTTGCCCTGCTCGCCGACATCGGTGTTGTAGCCGTCGCGCATCTTGATGATCATCTCGTGCACGCCGGCTTCCTTGGCGGCGGAGATGATGTCATCGGATTTCGCCTCGGGATCGAAGCGGCAGATGTTCTGCGCGACCGTGCCGGTGAACAATTCGACGTCCTGCGGCAAATAGCCGATATGGCGTCCGAGCAAGTCCGACGACCATTGATCGAGCGCCGCGCCGTCGAGCCGGACCTTGCCGCGAACCGGCAGCCAGACGCCGACGAGCGCGCGGATCAGCGACGACTTGCCCGAACCGCTCGGCCCGATCACGCCAAGCCCCATGCCGGCGTTGAGCGCAAAGGTCACGTCATGGACGATCAGCCTCTGATCGCCGGGGGCGGCGATGCTGAGCCCTCGACCGACAGCCGGGTCGTCGGGATCCTGCAACTGGGTCTGCGTCGCGCGCACCGGCATCTGCTCGAGCAGACGGTTGAGGCGATGCCAGCTCTGGCGGGCGGCGACGAAACTCTTCCAATGCGCGATCGCCAGATCGACCGGCGCCAGCGCCCGCGCGCTCAGGATCGAGCCCGCGATGATGATGCCGGCGGTCGCCTCCTGATGGATGACGAGATAGGCGCCGATGCCGAGCACGGCCGACTGCAGCATCATGCGCAGCACCTTGGCGATCGCGCCGAGGCCGCCGGAGACGTCGCTGGCGTTCTGGTTGCCCGCCAGATATTTCTCGTTGGCGTCGCTCCAGCGCTTGGAGAGCCGGCCGGCCATGCCCATCGACACCAGTACCTCGGCATTGCGGCGGCTCGCCGTGGCAAGATCGTTGCGCCGCGCCGCGAGCGCCATCGCGTCGCGCGCCGGCTGGCGCGACAGATATTCGGTGACCAGGGTCAGCGACACCAGGATGATGGCGCCGATCAGCGCGGTGATGCCGATCATCACATGGAAGGCAAAGCAAATCGCGAGATAGAACGGCAGCCACGGCAAGTCGAAGAACGCGCTCGGGCCCATGCTGCCGAGAAAGGCGCGGACATTGTCGAGGTCGCGCAGCGGCTGCAGCCCTTCGTTGCGTCCGCCGATGATCAAGGGAAGCCGCACCACGGTGTCGAACACCCGCGCGTTCAGTGATTCGTCGAGCGCGGTGCCGATCACGGCCGAGGATACGGCCGCGGATCAGGTCGAGCACGCCCTGGGCCATGTAGAGGAAGCTCGCGAGGATGAACAGGCCGACCAGGGTCGGCACGCTGCGGCTCGGCAGCACGCGGTCATAGACCTCCAGCATGAAGATCGAGCCGGTGAGATAGAGCAGGTTGATGATGCAGCTCATCACGCCGACGCCAATGAACGCGCCGCGGCAGGCGCGCAACGCCTCACCGAGTTCGGAATGGCGGACGCCGGGCGCGCTGACCATCAATCAAGCTCATCAAAAAGAGGGCACGACCCGGATTTATCAGGGGATTCCAATGACATTCAACTCCGGAATATTACCGCTTGCGGCAAAATCGTCCAATGAACTCAAATTAACCTAAATGGCGGCTGCCAGCTTATCGCGACGCGTCGCAGGCCAAACAAAAAAGGGGGGCAATCCCGACCGGATCCCGACCGGAACGCCTCTCACTTGCAACCTTAGATTTCCGGATCCGCACCGTATCTCAGATTCTTGTTTGCGCATGATCTTTCCGGAAAACGGCTGCCCACTTTCCGGATCATGCGCGAGCGTCACCAGCGGCCGCCGCCGCGGACCAGCCGGAAGACCAGGAGCAGGATGATGGCGCCGATGGCCGAATAGATGATCTCGGAGAGGAGGCCGGTGCCGAGATGAATGCCGAGCTTCGGAAACAGCAGGGCGGCAATCAGCGCGCCGGCGATGCCGACCAGGATGTCGCCGATAATGCCAAAGCCGGTGCCGCGGACGATCTGGCCGGCCAGCCAGCCCGCCACCAGGCCGACGAACAGGATAACAATAATGCTCTCGTTGGACAGGACCATGAGACTTTCCCCCGGTTACGCGCACTAATTCCGCGCCGTTGGCACAACCTACCCATAATCGGGGGAGGTGACGACTCGAAAACCGGGCGGACTTCCGATTCGGCCCGCGACCGTTACGTCGCGGCCACAGCCGCACTTTGCTCGGCCAGGACGCAGCGCGCCGAGCGGCCGGGCCCGATCTCCACATTGGGCGGCAAGGCCTCGATGCAGCGCGGCTGGGCAAGTGCACAGCGCGGCGCGAAGGAGCAGTTATGCGGAGCCTCGCCGAGCGACGGCGGCGTGCCGGGGATGGTCTCCAGCCGCTCGCCGCGTTTGGCGCCATGAATGGTCGAAGCAAGCAGGCCCCGCGCGTAAGGGTGGATCGGCGAGCGCACCACCTCTTTCAGCGTGCCCTGCTCGACGATCTGGCCGGCATACATCACAGCGACGCGGTCGCAGATTTCGATCGCGACGCCAATGTCGTGGGTGACGAAAATGACGGACATGCCGAATTCGCGCTGCAATTCGCGCAAGAGCAGCAGGATCTGGATCTGCACGGTGGCGTCGAGCGCAGTGGTCGGCTCGTCCGCGAGCAGGATTTTCGGCTTGCAGGCGAGCGCCAGCGCGATCATGGCGCGCTGGCGCATGCCGCCGGACATCTCATGCGGATAGGAATCGAGCCGGCGTTTGGCGGAGGGTATCCGCACCACCTCCAGCATCTCCAGCGCACGCGCGCGTGCTGCGGCCTGCGTCTTGCCCTCGTGGCGGATGACGGTCTCCGCGATCTGCTCGCCGATGGTGTAGACCGGATCGAGCGCCAGCGCCGGCTCCTGGAAGATCATCGAGACGGTCTGGCCGCGGAATGTCGACAGCTCCTCCTCGTCGAGCGCCAGCACGTCGCGCCCCATCACCTTGACCCGTCCGGTGATTTGCGTCCGCTTCTTCGGTAATAGCCGCATCAGCGCGCGCAAGGTGACGCTTTT
This sequence comes from uncultured Alphaproteobacteria bacterium, assembly GCA_963739755.1. Classification (GTDB taxonomy): domain Bacteria; phylum Pseudomonadota; class Alphaproteobacteria; order Rhizobiales; family Xanthobacteraceae; genus Bradyrhizobium. The sequence goes on from CAVUCB010000004.1 coordinate 50,074, forward strand.
GCCGGAGCCGGATTCCCCTAGGAGGCCGAGCACCTCGCCCTCGCCCAGCGTGAACGAGAGGTCGTTCACGGCATGGACGGTGCGTTCGCCGGTGAAGCGGATGTTGAGATGATCGATCTCGACGAGATGGGTCATGCTGATGGCGGCACCTTTTCGTGAAAATCAGTCGCGCGCTGGAACGCCGCGCCGATGGTCATCAACGTTGCTTCGTCGAAGGAACGGCCGACCAGCTGCATGCCGATCGGCAGGCCCTTGGCGTGAAGCCGGAGGGGATCGAAAGCGACGGCAGGCCGAGATAGTTGATGGTGCGGGTGAAGCGGGTCAGGCGCTGGATCACGGCTTCGGCATCCGGGGCGTTACCGACATCGCTCTCGGCGATCGTCGGCGCCGCGACGGGAGCGACCGGCGCCAGCACCGCATCGACATTGGATGTCGCCGCGATATGCGCGGCGAGCGCCGGACCGCGCCAGCGCAGCGCTTCGAGATAGAGCACGCCGGGAATCGAAAGCCCGTTCTGCAGCCGCATCAACACCTGCGGGCCGTAATCCTGCGGCCGCTCGATCAGCCAGCGCTTGTGATAGGCGGCCGCTTCCGTCGCGAGCACGAGCTGGCAGGCGGAAGAGAGCTGGCGCTGGTCCGGCAGGTCGACCTTGACGATATCGGCGCCCTCGCGCTTGAGCACCGCGATGGTGTTGTCGAGTATTTTTGCGACATCGGCATCGAGATCGTCGACATAGAAGGAAGTGGGTACGCCGATCTTGAGGCCTTTGATCGAGGCCGAGCTCGCGGCCATGTGGTCCGGCACGGGCGAGGTGCTGGCGGTGGGATCCTCGGGGTCCGCGCCGGCCATCAGGCCGAGCAGCAGCGCGCAGTCTTCGACGGTGCGCGCCAGCGGACCTACCGTGTCGAGCGATTGCGACAGCGGCATCGCGCCGGCGCGCGAGATGCGGCCAAACGTGGTCTTCAGTCCCGTCACGCCGCAGAAATGCGCGGGCATGCGGATCGAACCGCCGGTATCGGAGCCGAGCGCAGCAAAGGTCAGACGCGCTGCGACGGCCGAGCCCGATCCCGAGGACGAGCCGCCGGTGACATAGCCGAACTTCCAGGGATTATGCACCGCGCCATAATGATAGTTGTGGCCGGTCGGACCATAGGCGAACTCCGCCATCCCCAGCGAGCCGAGCCGGATCGTGCCGGCATCCTTCAGCCGCTGCAGCGCGGTCGAAGTCGTGCTCGCGACGAAATCGCGGCGGATCAGCGAGCCACAGGTCACGACATGGCCTGCGTCGTAATACATGTCCTTGTGCGCGAGCGGCACGCCGTGCAGCGGGCCACGGCTCTGGCCCCTGGCGAGCGCGGCGTCGGCCTCATCGGCCGCCTTCAGTGCAGCTTCCGCCTCGATTGTCATAAAGGCGTTGAGCTTCGGCTGCCATTGCGCGATCCGGTGCAGGCAGGAGCGCGTCACTTCATGCGAGGAAACCTGCTTGTCCGCGATCGCCTTCGCGACCGCGGTCAGCGACATCAAGGCGGGCTCGCTGCTCATCGGGAAACCTTCACGGTTTGCGCCAGCAGGAAGCTCGCGGGCTCCAGATCAAATGGCAGCGTGCCGGCGATCGGCGCAAAGCCTTCGAAAGCCGGCCCGATCGAACCCGCGATGCGGGTCGCGACCTCGAGCTCGACGGGCACGCCCGCGACATCAGCGATTGCCTTGATTTCCTTTGCACTGGGTTTCGTCATGCCGCGTTCACTCCCTTTAATTGAGCATGATCTTTTCGGAAAACCGGTTTCCACTTTTCCGGATCATGCTCTGTTTCCCGGCGCGCGGCTGTGCCCGGAGCCCGGGATGGCCATGTAGCACGCCGCTTCGTGACCCATATTATCGAGCGCGGTGAGTTTTGGCGTGGCTTTTGCGCAGAGCGGCTCCGCGAATGGACAGCGCGTGTGAAACCGGCAGCCGGAGGGCGGATCGATCGGATTCGGCGGATCGCCCGAGATCGGCGGCGTCTCGGTGCGCCTGTCCGGATCCGACGACGGCATCGCCGCCAGCAGCGCGCGGGTATAGGGATGGGCCGCATGATCCCAGACCCGGTCGACGGGACCGAGCTCGACGACCTCGCCGAGATACATCACCAGTACGCGGTCGGAGATGTAGCGCACGACATTGAGGTCGTGGCTGATGAAGAGATAGGTCAGGCCAAACTCGCGCTTGAGATCGACGAGGAGATTGAGCACCTGTGCTTCGACCGACTTGTCGAGCGCGGAAACGGCCTCGTCGAGAATCACAAGCCGCGGCGACAATGCGAGTGCACGGGCGATATTGACGCGCTGGCGCTGGCCGCCGGAAATCTCGTGCGGATAGCGGTTGGCGAAGGTTTCCGGCCGCAGTCCCACCTTGCCGAGCAGCTCCCGCGCCAGAGCGCGCGCAGTGCCATCCGCCATGCCATGCACCTTCGGTCCGAAGGCGATGGATTCCTCGACCGTCAGGCGCGGGTTGAGCGAGGCGTAGCTGTCCTGGAACACCATCTGCATGCCGCGGCGGAGCTCGCGCAGCGACAGCGCTTGGCCTACCCGCATGCCGTCATAGACGATCTCGCCGGCATCGCGATTCATCAGGTGCATCAACAGCCGCGCGGTGGTCGACTTGCCGCAGCCGGATTCGCCGACAATGCCGACGGTCTCGCCCTTGCCCACCGCGAACGAGACATCATCGACTGCGCGCACGGTCTTGCGCGCGCTGAAGAGATCGCCGCGCACCGGAAAATGTTTGGTCAGGCCCGTGACGTGCAACAGCGGCTGCGCCGCGCCGCCGCGGTCTTCGACCGGCTCGAGTTTGTCTATGGTGAGGGATTCGCTCATCGCATCAGTTCCGGATATCCATGGCGCTGCGCAGGCCGTCGCTGAGCAGGTTGAAGCAGATCGAGACCGCGAAGATCATCACGCCGGGCAGTGCCGCGACCCATGGATTGACATAGATCGCGGTGCGCAGCGTGTTCAGCATCAATCCCCATTCCGGCTCCGGCGGCTTGGTACCGAGGCCAAGGAAGGAGAGTCCCGCGGCCAGGATCATCGACACCGAAATGAGACCGGTGGCGTAGACGAAGATCGGCCCCAGCACATTGCCGAGGATATGCACGCGCATGATGGTGAAGGCGTTGGCGCCGGAGGCGCGGGCAGCCTCGACGAAATCCATGTTGCGCACGCCCGTGGTGACGCTCTCGGCGACGCGGGTGATCTGCGGCACGAACACGATGGTCAGCGAGACGATGGAGTTGACAATGCCGGCGCCAAGCGCCCCGGAGATCGCGATCGCGAGCAGTACCGAGGGAAAAGCATAGAACACGTCGATGGTGCGCATGATCGCGGTATTGACCCAGCCGCCGACATAGCCGGCGATCAGGCCGAGCAAAGTACCGATGCAGAAGGCGAACAGCACCGGCGAGATGCCGATCATCAGCGACAGCCGTCCGCCATAGATCAGCCGCGCGAGCATGTCGCGACCGAGCTCGTCGGTGCCGAGCAGATAGCCGGCCGTGCCGATATGGCGCAGCCGGCGGATCATCGAGCCCTGATAGGGATCGGCAAGGTGGAGCCATGGCGCGATCAGCGCCGAGAGGAAGATCGCGATCAAAATCAGCGCGCAGGCCATGCTGACCTTGTCGCGCCGAATGCGACGACCGACGGTGGCCCAGTATCCGCGGGCCTTCATCGCGGGCGCGGCCTGCAGCGCGGCATCGGACAGGGCTGACATTGGAAGTTCGCTCAATTCAGCCTCGCTTGATGCGCGGATCGATCGCGGCCTGCGCGATATCGACCAGGAGGTTGAGGACCACGAAGAACAGCGCCAACACCAGGATCGTGCCCTGCAACAGCGGCAGGTCGCGCTGGAAGATCGCGGAGTTCAGCAGGAAGCCCGAGCCCGGCCATGAGAACACGGTCTCGATCAGGATCGATCCGCCGAGCATGTAACCCAACTGAAGCCCCATGACCGCGAGCGCGGTCGGCGCGGCGTTCTTGATGACGTGACGGAACACGTCCGTCTCGCGCAGGCCCTTGGCGCGCAGCGCCTCGACAAAATCCTGGCTCAATATATCGCCGGTCAGCGCGCGCACCGTGCGCGTGACGATGCCCATTGGAATGACCGAAGTCGTGACCGCGGGCAGGATCAGGAAGCGCAGATGCTCCCAATCCCAACTCCAGGCGCCGGAGCCGCCGGGCCCGGCGCCGACCGCGGGCAGCCAGTTCAGTTCGACGGAGAAGATGATGACCAGCACCATGCCGAGCCAGTAATGCGGCACGGAGACGCCGGCGATGGCAAAGGACGTCGCCAGCTTGTCGACCCAGGTGTCGCGGAAATAGCCGGCGATCAGGCCGAACAGGAGACCCAGGGTGAAGCCGATGATCGCGGCGGCGATCGCGAGAGTCACGGTGTTGCCAACGGCACGGATCACTTCCGTCAGCACCGGACGGCCGGTTGCAATGGAATGGCCGAGATCGCCGTTGAGCGCGCGCCACAGCCACAGCCCGAACTGCACCGGCAGCGGCCGGTCAAACCCGTAGGCCGCGCGAAGCTGCTGCGCGAGTTCCTGCGACGCGTCGGCCGGCAGCACCGCGACGAGGGGATCACCGGGCGTGATGTGCACCAGCAGGAAACACACCAACGCCACGCTGATGACGATCGGGATCACATAGACGATGCGTCTGGCGATATAGAGAAGCACGGGACATTCTTTCTTCCCTCCTCCCCTTGCGGGAGAAGGTGGCGCGCACAAGGTGCGCGCCGGATGAGGGGATCTGTCCGCGGATGAAATTGCATCAGATCGGGAGGCCCGCATCCGCGGAGAGAGACCCCTCACCCGGCTTCGCTTAGCGAAGCCACCCTCTCCCACAAGGGGAAAGGGTGCAGCTTTAGCTTTTTGTTTTGCGCATGATCTTTTCGGAAAACCGCTGCACACTTTTCCGGATCATGTGCTACGGCACCATCGTGATCGGCGAGAAGTCGACGAACCAGCTCTTCGGCTGCACGAAGTTCTTGATCTTCGGGCTCATCGCGCGCGGCGCGACATCGTGGGCGACGTAGAGGAACGCCGCATCGTCGACCGAGGCCGCATGCAGTTCCGCCAGCACCTTGTCACGCTCGGCGGCATCGAAGGTATTGCGCGCCTTGGTCACCAGCTCGTCGAATTTGGGGTTGTTGATGTAGCCCCAATTGTTCGACACCGGCGGCGCCATTGACGACTGCAGGAAACGCACCAGCGCGAAGAACGGGTCCATCGCCGCATAGGTCACGTTGGTGGCGTTGGCGCCGTTGGCGGAGGCGTCCTTGACGCCGCTCCGCCAGTTGGTGAACAGCGTGTTCCATTCGATCACGTCAATCTGCACGTCGAAATAGCATTCGGCCAGCGCCTGCTGCAGATATTCGTTCATCGGCAGCGGCAGCATCTGGCCCGAGCCCGACGCCGAGGTCTGGATCTTGACCGCGAGATGCTTGTTCGGGCCGTAGCCCGCCTCCTGCATCAGTTTCTGTGCGGCTGATTTGTCGTACTTGATCTGGAAGGTCGGATTGCCGCGCCAGGGGTGGCCGGGCTCGAAGGTGCCGGTCGCCGGCACCATCAACCCCGCAAGCAGGCCGTCCTTCAGGCCTTCGCGGTCGACGCAGAGATTGGCCGCCTTGCGCACGCGGATGTCGTTCCAGGGCGAGCCTTCGACCCGAGAGAACTGCCAAGGCCAGACATGAGGTTCTTCGTTGCTGTAAATGACCACGCCGCGCTGCTTGATCTCGGCCAAGGCGTCGGGCGCCGGCGCCTCCACCCAATCGACCTGGCCCGAGAGCAGCGCCGCGGTGCGGGCGTTGGCTTCCGGCATCGGCAGCAGCAGCATGCGGTCGACATGCGGGATGCGCGCCTTGTCCCAATAGTTCTCGTTCTTTTCGAGTTCGAGCCGCTCGCGCGGCGTGAAACTCGACATCTTCCAGGGGCCCGTGCCAGACGCGGCACGCGCAAAGGCTTCCCAGGCGGCGGCCGATTTCGCTTTGGCATCGGCGCCGGAAGCCGCGTCATAAAGCTTCCGCCACTGCGCCGGGCTTGCCATGAACAGATTGGTGAGATTGATCGGCAGGAAGCTGTCGGGCTCCTTGGTGATCAATTCCACCGTGAGATCGTCGATCTTGCGAGCTGAGACCAGGGTCGGCATACGCGAAGCGGTGACGCCGACCTGGCTCGCGTCGAATTGCGGCGCGTCCTTGTTCAGCACCTTGTCGACGTTCCAGACGACCGCATCGGCATTGAAGTCGCTGCCGTCATGGAATTTGACGCCCGAACGCAGCTTGAAGGTCCACTTCTTGTGATCGGAATCGTCGACCTTCCAGTCGGTGGCAAGCCCCGGGATCACCGCGCTCGCCTTGTCGGCGGAGGAGAGGTCCCACATCGTAAGCGCGTCATACATGGTGAGCCCGGTGAAGCGGTTGCCCTCGAACCCCTGGTCGGGCTGGCCGAGCGTGCGCGGAATATCGGCAGCCGTCATGCCGATGCGCAGCACGGTATCGGCGCTAACCGCGCGCGGCGCGGCCAGCGCTGCAAAGGCCAGCAGGGCGGCCGCGAATACGGCGCGATTTTTCGAGGGCTTCTCAGTTCGCATCGTCACAATTCCTTCTTGTCTTCGGTGACTATTTTCTGAGCAGACGTATGCAACGGCTGTGCCAATGACCAAAACACCGCGACGAATTGCTATTGGTATCACAAGTCTTTGTAGTCAGGCGCGAACAAACGCCGCAGCTGCCTAATCTGGCATCAAGCTTGCTTCCTTTGCCCCGAATTGTCCAACGGAGCCCAAGTCCATGCGCGTGCGAAATTCCGACGCTTCTCGTCAGTCTGTCTGTCTTGCTGGCGATCACCTTCTCCGCCGTCTGCGCCCGCGCCGAAACCATCGTGCGCTACGGCATCTCGATGGCGGACATCCCGCTGACCACCGGCCAGCCGGACCGCGGGGCCGGCGCCTATCAGTTCACCGGCTACACGATCTACGATCCGCTCATCTCCTGGGACATGAGCATCTCGGACAAGCCGGGCAAGCTGGTGCCGGGTCTGGCTACCGAATGGAAGGTCGATGATGCCGACAAGAAGAAGTGGCGCTTCACCTTGCGCAAGGGCGTCAAATTCCATGACGGCAGCGAGTTCAACGCCGATGCGGTGATCTGGAATTTCGACAAGGTGTTGAACGACAAGGCGCCACAATTCGACAAGCGGCAGAGCGCGCAGGTGAAGACCCGCCTGCCCTCGGTCGCGAGCTACGCCAAGATCGACGACACAACGGTCGAGGTCACGACCAAGACGGTCGATTCCTTCTTTCCCTACCAGATGCTCTGGTTCCTGATCTCAAGCCCGGCACAATACGAGAAGCTCGGCAAGGACTGGGACAAGTTCGCAAGCCAGCCCTCCGGCACCGGTCCGTTCAAATTGACAAAACTGGTGCCGCGCGAGCTCGCCGAGCTCTCGAAGAACGAGGACTATTGGGACAAGAACCGGATTCCGAAGGTCGACAAGCTCGTGCTGGTGCCGATGCCGGAAGCGCTGACGCGCACCAATGCGCTGCTCGCCGGCCAGGTCGACCTGATCGAGACGCCGGCGCCGGATGCCGTGCCGCAGCTCAAAGCCGCCGGCATGAAGATCGTCGACAACGTCACGCCGCATGTCTGGAATTATCATCTGAGCGTGCTGCCGGGCTCGCCCTGGACCGACATTCGTCTGCGCAAGGCCTTGAATCTTGCGATCGACCGCGACGCCGTGGTCGGGCTGATGAACGGCTTGGCCAAGCCCGCCAAGGGCCAGGTCGACCCGTCGAGCCCGTGGTTCGGCAAACCGACCTTCGAGCTCAAATATGATCTCGCGGCGGCGAAGAAGCTGGTCGAGGAAGCCGGCTACTCCAAGGACAAGCCGCTGAAGACGACTTTCATCATCGCGCAGGGCGGCACCGGACAGATGCTGTCGCTGCCGATGAACGAATTCCTGCAGCAGAGCTTCAAGGAAATCGGCATCGACATCGACTTCAAGGTGGTCGAGCTCGAGACGCTCTACACGCACTGGCGCAAGGGCGCGGCCGACGAGATGAACGCCGGCATCACCGCCAACAACATCGCCTATGTGACATCTGATCCGCTCTACGCCATCGTGCGCTTCTTCGCCTCCGACCAAGTGGCGCCGGTCGGCGTCAACTGGGGCGGCTACAAGAACCCGAAGGTCGACGCGCTGATCACCCAGGCCAAGCAGACCTTCGATCCGGCGAAGCAGGACGAATTGATCGCGCAGGCGCATGCGCTGATCGTCGACGACGCGGCCCTGGTGTGGGTGGTGCACGACACCAACCCGCATGCGCTGTCGCCCAAGATCAAGAAGTTCGTGCAGGCGCAGCACTGGTTCCAGGATTTGACCACGATCGGGGTGGAGTGAAGACTCGTCATTGCGGGCTTGACCCGGCAAACCATCGCGGTGAAAAGAATTCCTTTAGGATGGATGCGCGGGTCAAGCCCGCGCATGACGAGCCAGAGGTACGTGATCGGTCAGATCGTAGGGTGGGCAAAGGCGCATCGCGCCGTGCCCACCGCCTATCGAAGCAATCAAATTGCATGGTGGGCACGCTTCGCTTTGCCCACCCTACGGATCTTCTATTTCGTCAGCAGTTGATACGCGCCGTTCCAGTCTTCCGGCGGCGGGGTTTTCTTGTAGCTGAGGATGCGCTCCTCATAGAGGTTGTAGAGATACGCCAGCGCGCGGGCCTCGTCGGTCTTGCGGCCGCGCTCGATCGCGGCGAGCGCGCCGTCCCAGTCGCGCCCGCGATAGCAGGCCAGCATCTCGATGGTGAGGTTGCGCAGACGCTGGAAGCGCTCGGACCGCGCTACGTCCTCGCGGCCGGCAATGGCATAGATCACCTCCGGCTCCTTCTTGCCCTTCACCATGATGAAGTCGAGCTCGAGAATCGCGAAATAGTCCTTCACGGCGAGCGCGGTTTTGGAGCCGACGATGATCGGAAGGCCGTACTCCTTGGTCTGGCCTTCGAGGCGCGAGGCGAGGTTCACGCTGTCGCCGAGCACCGAATAGTCGAAGCGCTGATCGGACCCCATATTGCCGACCACGCATGTGCCGGTGTTCAGGCCGACGCCGACATTGAGCGGAATGTAGATCGGTCCGCCATCCTGCGCCTCTTGCTCGCGGATCTTGTTGAGTTCGTCGATGCGCTCCAACATGTCGACGGCAGCGTTGCAGGCGTTGAGCTGATGCTCATTGTCGTCGATCGGGGCGTTCCAGAACGCCATGATGGCGTCGCCCATATATTTGTCGATGGTGCCCTTGCGCGCGAGGATCGCGTTGGTGAGGGGCGTGAGGAAGCAATTCATCAGCCGCGTCAGGCCTTGCGGATCGCTCTTGTAGGTTTCGGAAATGGTGGTGAAGCCGCGCACGTCGGAGAACATGATGGTCATCTCGCGCTCCTCGCCGCCGAGCACGAGCCTTTCCGGCGATTGCGCGAGCTGTTCGACCAGCGCAGGCGACAGATACTGGCCGAACGCGGAGCGGATCTGCCGGCGCTGCGCCTGCTCGCGGACGAAGCTTGAGAAAATAAGCGTCAGGTAGATCGCGGTCGTCGACAGCAACGGATAGGTGAAGTCGATCAGGAGCCGGTCGTGGGCGTAGAAATACCAGGATATTCCCACCAGCACGGAAGCAAACAGTGCGCCGACAATCACCAGCGTGGTCGGCCCCAGTCTCGGCGCGAAGGCGATGACCAGAAGCCCGAGCACAAGCGCACCCAAAAACTCGAGGGCAATGCCGTAATTCGGCTGCTGCACGATCGCGCCCGTCAGCGCGCTTTCCAGCGCTTGCGCATGGATCTCGACGCCCGGCATCGCCGGCGAGACCGGCGTGGTCTTGATGTCGTTGAGCCCAACCGAGGAGGTCCCGATGAGCACCAATTTGCGCGCGATCTTCTCAGCGAGAACGCGCCCGTCCAGCACATCGACGGCCGAGACATAGATCGAGGGGTCCCGGTGCGCGTAGTGCACCCAGAGCTGCCCGTTGGCGTCGGTTGGAACCTGGAAGCCTTTGACGGCGATGCTCTGGATGCCGGCCTTGTCGGCCTTGATCAGGATGGTGCCGGAGCCGCTCGCAACGCGCAGCATTTCGAAGCTCAACGACGGCATGAGTTGGCCCTGGGCCCGCATGACCATCGGCACCCGGCGGACGATGCCGTCTCGTTCGGGCTTGATCGTAAACAGTCCGCGCCCCGCGGCCGCTTCCTCCAAAACCGGAACGTTGCGCAGCAGGCCGGGGAAATTGAACATGAACCCTTGCGGGTCCTCGCCCAGCGTGGCGAGGCCGGTCAACGGCAGGTTCTTGTCGAGCTCGGTAATCACGCTGGGCAACCCGGATTCGCCGAGCACCACGCGCGCGCGCTTGATCGCATCGGCCAGGATCTGGTCGTTGCTGGGCAGCGCTTTCAATCTGGCGCGAGTTTCTTCGTCGAGATTGTGAAAGGTGTCGGCGGCAATGTCCGGATTAAGCCGGTCGGGCTCGGAGAACACCGCGTCGAACGCGATCACAAGCGCGCCAAGCTTGGTCAGATTGGTGATGATATCGGCGATGCGGGTGCGCGGCCACGGCCACTGCCCGAGTCTCGGGATCAGCTAGGCTCCTTTCATCGATGTCGACGATGGTGACCGGCCGCGCCGTCTTCACGCGGGGGTCGATGACCTGAAAGGTATCAAAGGTCCTGACCCGGAGCTCCTGGATCGGGGCGGGATCGAGCATCCGCAGCGCGGCAAAGCCAATCAAGAGCGCAAGACAGATCAGCCGCGCATAGCCGAACTTCCGCGTGAACCACCGCCGCAATATCCGTAAGCGCTTC
>CAVUCB010000005.1:0-179343 GCA_963739755.1 uncultured Alphaproteobacteria bacterium
CTCGAGATCCTCGAGCGGGTAGAGCACAAGCGGGTTGGCCGCCGTTCAAATTGGAAGCGGATCGGGAAAAGGCTGCGAGCTGTCAACGCGCGGCGTTGTAGACATCACGCAGGACGTTCGTCTCAAGCTCCAGATCCTCCAGCCGATGCTTGACTACATCGCCGATGCTGACGATACCGGCCAGCTTGCCGCCGCGTAGTACCGGCATGTGGCGCACCCGATGGTGCGTCATCAGGTTCATCACGCGATTGACACTCTCGTCCGGGGACACGGTGGTCACACCGTATTGCATGATTTCCTTCACAGGCATCGACCCGGCGGCCTCGCCATAGCGGGAAAATGCATGAACGATTTCACGTTCGGAAACGAGACCAAGAACTGCGTTCTCACTCGTCACCACGAGAGCGCCAATATTCTTTGCGCGGAGCCAGTCTGCCGCCCTCTTGATGCTGGCTTCCGGAGCTATTGTCGTGACGTCGGTGCCCTTCCGCCTCAGAATGCTTTCGATGGTCATAGTCTCCTCCCATCGTGTGGCCTGGCCGCCTATCTCATCTTGCCCCGCAGTTGGGGGATGCCATGGAACCCGTTCTCCTCAACGAGGAGCATCAGCATATCATATCGGCAGGAAGCAGTCAGCGAACATCGGGACCAGATAACGTCGCGGCTAAGCCGGCGGAAATTGGCTCGCGGGCAGCGCGGCGCAATGGTCGTAGATGGCCGACGGCCGGGTGAACCACACCTTGTCCTTCTCCGGATGGCTGACGATGTGCTGCAACGCCTCGCGGAGCATGCGGAGCCGGTAGGGCTGGCCCACGATCATCGTGTGCAAGGCGATGCCGCATACCAGCGGCTGCCTGGCCGACTGACGCAGCAATTCCTCGAACTGACCGATGATGAAGTCACGGAATTCTCCCGGCGAGTGATGCCTCACCAGGATCTGCGGGCTGTCGTTGATCTCGATCGGGTAGGGAACGCTCATGATCGGACCGGAGCGCGTCTTCATCCAGAGCGGCTGGTCGTCCGCCGGCCAGTCCATCAGGAAATCGAAGCCGACCTCCTTCAACAGGTCGGGCGTATGATGCGTGGACGCCATCCATGGCGCCATCCAGCCTCTCGGCGGCTTTCCGGAGGCACGCTCGATCGCGTCGCGAACCTCCTGCAGAAATCGCCGCTCGTCGGCTTCCCACATATGGCTGTGACGCTCGGCGTTGGTGCGGCCGTGCCCGATGAATTCATCGCCGCGCGCCTTCAATGCGTCGACGATACGGGGCGCATAGTCGAACACTGCCGTGTTGATGAGGTGAGCCGCCGGTAGGTTCAGTTCATCGAACAACTCAAGGCAACGCAGACGCCGACCCGGTTGCCGTAATCGCGCCAGGCGAAGGTCCGGGGGTCTGGCGCTGCGCCTGCCACGGTCAAGAGATGACCTTCGCCCGCGCCGAACGCGAAGTGTTCGATGTTGAGGCCGAGATAGACCGCCAGTCGCTTTCCCTCCGGCCAGGAATAGTCCGGCCGGTCAACGATCGGCAATAAGCATAGCGATCATGATATGGAAGCTGCATGTCAGTCATCTCCACGTCGATTCCGCGGCGGCAATCTAGTTTACTCGCTACAATCACGAAACGAGATAGTGTTCGCTTTCCGATAGCCGACATCACCAGAAAGCTCTCTCCATGCAGCGTCCCATTCCCGCCGTCTTCATGCGCGGCGGCACCAGCAAGGCGATCATGTTTCACGCGCGCGACCTGCCGGAAGATCGGCAGCCTGGGACAATTTTCACCGCGGCGATGGGATCGCCCGATCCCTATGGCCGCCAGCTTGACGGCATGGGAGGCGGCGTCTCCTCGCTATCCAAGGTCTGCGTGCTCGCGCCCTCGGCGCGAGATGATGCCGACATCGACTACACCTTTGCGCAGGTCCAGATCCGCGGGAGCGGGCGGTCGACTACAAGGGCAATTGCGGCAACATGAGCTCGGCGGTCGGCCCGTTCGCGATCGACGAAGGGCTGATCCGCGCGAGCGGCGACACCGCGACGGTGCGCATCTTCAACACCAATACGAAAAAGATCATTCGCGCCACGTTTCCGCTCGATGGAGAGCGTGCCCGCTACGATGGCGATCTCGTCATCCCCGGCGTGGCCGGCACGGGAGCGCCGGTGCGGCTCGATTTCGTCGAGCCTGGCGGGGCGGCGACAGGCAGATTGCTGCCATCGGGCAAGCCGATGGATCGGCTGGATGTGCCGGGCTTCGGTGCGATCGAGGCCTCGCTGGTCGATGCGGCCAACCCGGCTGTGTTTGTTCGTGCAGGCGACATCGGCCTGACCGGCACGGAGCTTCCCGAGCAGCTCGAAGCCAATCCGAAGATCATGCGGCTGCTCGACGACATCCGCGTGCAGGGATCGGTGCGGATCGGCATCGCGAGCGACGCCGAGGCCGCGCGCGCCATCAGTGCGGTGCCGTTCATGGCGTTCGTCAGTCCGCCCAGGGATGCGCCGACGCTCACCGGCGAGACCCTTCAGGCGGCCGGCGTCGATCTGACGGTTCGCGTGGTCTCGAGCGGCCAGCCGCACCGGGCGCTGCCGGTCACGATCTCGCTGTGCACGGCGGTTGCCGCCCGCATCACCGGCACGGTCGTCGCCGAGGCGCTGTCGCGCAGCAGGCACCAAATCCCTCCACCTCGGCATGCCCTCCGGCATCCTGACAGTCGACGCCGATGTCGTGCAGGAAGATGGCGTATGGAGCGCGCGCGCCGGATCGTTCTACCGGACGGCGCGCCGTCTCTTCGACGGCAGGGTCTGGGTGCCGTCCGCCTAAACGGGAAAACGTCGCCATCGCACTCCGCGGAGCCGTTGCCAATTCCGCCGCATGTGTGGCAGCGATGCTACAGGCACCCGGCTCCGACTCGCATAGGTTGCGCACCTCATCGGATCAGCTCGCCCGCAGATCCGTCGAATGTTTCCAAGCGCGAGACGCACACGTGGAGTACAAAATGAAGAAACTTTTGCTTGTTGCGGTCGGCGCGACGGCGCTGGGACTTTCGGTTCCGGCCAGCGCGGCCGATCTGGCCGCGCGGCCCTACACCAAGGCTCCGCCAATGGTGGCCGCGATCTATAACTGGAGCGGCTTCTACGTCGGTATCAACGGTGGCGGCGGTTCCGCCCACACCTGCCGGGACCTTGCCCCGCTGGGCGTCCCCGCCATTGCGGAAGGTTGCCATAACTCGACCGGCGGCACCGTCGGTGGCCAGGTCGGCTATCGCTGGCAGTCGGCCAACTGGGTGTTCGGCGTCGAAGGCCAGGGCAACTGGGCCGATTTCTCCGGCAGCAACACCGCGCCCATCGGTGGCAATCCGCTTGGCGGCGCCTCCGATCGTACCCGGATCGACGCATTCGGGCTGATTACCGGCCAGGTAGGCTATGCCTGGAACAACGTGCTTGCCTATGTGAAGGGCGGCGCCGCGGTCGTCAGCGACAAGTATGATATCTTCGCCGCACCAGGCGGTCCGCTTTTTGCGTCCGGCAATGAAACCCGCTGGGGCGGCACGGTCGGCGCCGGTCTCGAGATCAGCTTCGCGCCGAACTGGTCGGTCGGCTTCGAGTACGACCACATCTTCCTTGAGGACCGCAACGTTACGCTGACGTCGGTCTTCGGCGGCGTAGGCACTCCCCTGCGCATCCGCCAGGATGTCGATATGGGCCTCGTCCGCGTGAACTATCGCTTCGGCGGCCCGATCGTCGCCAAGTACTAAGTAATTCGAAACGCTGTTGCAAAGGCCGGCTCGTTGAGCCGGCCTTTTGTCTATTATCCAACTGTTATCCGAAGCCGCTCGCCGTCGCTACCGCGGCGGCCTCCGCTCGAAGGCGGGCATGCCGTCCGGCACATGATGGAACGGCTGCTTGTCGATGGTGAAGATCGCGATCTGCGGCATGATCTGCGGCGGGCTCGTCGAGCGTACCGACCTTGATCACCACGACCGGGCGCTGCGGCCGGGTCACCACATGGGTGCCGCATTCGGCGCAGAATTCGCGCGTCACCGGCAGCTCCAGGTCCTTGCGCGCAAACTGCTTCGGCGCGCCCTTGGTGTATTTGAAGCCGTCGGGCGCCATCACCACGAACATGTTGGGCGAGCCGCCGGTGATGTACTGGCATTCGCGGCAATGGCATTGCGCCTGCATCATCGGCTCGCCCTCGGCCACGTAACGCACGGCCCCGCAATAGCATCCGCCTTCGAGTTTCATGACGTCCTCCCGGTGTTGTTGCCGGCACTGTCGGCCTTGGCGACCGGTCTTGGCAATCCCCTGACGGGCAAAAAAAAGGAGCTCCAACTTTCGCTTGAGCTCCTCAACGGTCAGGGGATTGCCTTGTACGTACCCAAAAAGCGCGGTCGCACTATTGCCAGTGGTGGTGGCGGCGATACCGGTACGCGGGATACCGATCCCAGGCATATCCGTTCCGCCAGCCGCCCTGATAGCTCTGTGGTCCCCTGTACGGGTTGCCTGGACCGTAGTTCTGACAGTTTGCGTTGGGATAATATTGAGCACATTTGCCCGGGTCTTTGATCACCTCCTGAGCTGCAATTGGTCCGGCGGCGAAAGCTGCAATCAGCAAAGCCGCCGCGCTCAAAGCACTTAGTTTGACCTTGTTCATTTCAGGCTCCGTCCGACGTGACACGGTATTCAACCGCATACCGGCAAATGCGTTCCTGGTTCAACGCATATCCCCGTGACCGAGCTCGGAGGTGCGGAAAAAAGAAAGGGGCTCCAACTTGCGCTGGAGCCCCTCAACGGTCGGGGCATTGCCGGGTATGTGCCCAAACCGAAGTTGTGGACTCGGTCTTGTGAGACCGAGTCCCGGGAGGAAATCAGTAGTTGTAGGCGCGCTCGCCGTGGTCGGTGATGTCGAGACCTTCGCGCTCGGCTTCCACCGAGGGACGCAGGCCCACGATCACGTCGACGATCTTGTAGAGGATCGCCGAACCGACACCCGACCACACCAGCGTGGCCAGCACGGCCTTGCCCTGTGCGATCATCTGGGTGACGAGGTCGTAGGTACCGGCATTGTTGCCCGTGATGTTGGTGTAGTCGGTGATGCCGACGCCACCAAGGGCAGGGTTGACCAGGATGCCGGTGCCGAGCGCGCCGATGATGCCGCCGATGCAGTGGACGCCGAAGACGTCCAGCGCATCGTCATAGCCGAAGGTGTTCTTCACGCCGGAGACGAAGAACAGGCAGATCGGCGAGACCACGAGACCGAGCACCAGTGCACCGATCGTACCGGCGAAACCGGAAGCCGGCGTCACGGCCACGAGACCCGCGACCGCACCGGAGCAGATGCCGAGCAGCGAGGGCTTGCCCTTGAAGATCCATTCGAAGATCAGCCAGGACAGTGCCGCACCTGCGGTCGCAACCATGGTGTTGACGAAGGCTACCGCGGTGGTGCCGTTGGCCTCGAGGTTCGAGCCGGCGTTGAAGCCGAACCAGCCGACCCAGAGCAGCGAAGCGCCGATCATGGTCATGGTCAGCGAGTGCGGAGCCATCAGGTCCTTGCCGTAGCCGGTGCGCTTGCCAATGATCAGCGCGCCGACGAGGCCCGCGATACCGGCATTGATGTGCACCACGGTGCCGCCCGCGAAGTCGAGGGCGCCTGCGCCGGCGAGCCAGCCGACAGCGCCGGTGACTTCGTCGAGCTTGGCCTGAGCCGCGGTTTTCGCCGCTGCGTCGGTGGCGGCAGCCAAGGCCTTGGCGGCGTTGGCGACGTCATCCGGAGCAGCCACGTACCAGACCCAGTGTGCGATCGGGTAGTAGATGAAGGTCGACCACAGCAGGATGAACAGCATCACCGCCGAGAACTTGATGCGCTCGGCGAAGGCGCCGACGATCAGGGCAGGGGTGATCATGGCGAAGGTCATCTGGAACACGAAGTAGGCGAGTTCCGGAATGACGACGCCGTTGGAGAACGTCGCCGCGGTCGAGTTGCCATCGATGCCGTGCATGAAGGCCTTGGTGAAGCCGCCGACCCAGGGCGTCATGCTGCCGCCGTCGGAGAAGGCCATCGAGTAGCCGTAGAGGGTCCAGGTCACGCCGATCATCGAGACGATCGCGAACACCTGGGTCAGAACCGAAGCCATGTTCTTGGTGCGGACGAGACCGCCATAGAACAGCGCGAGGCCGGGGATCGACATCATCAGAACGAGCGCGCTGGAGGTGAGCATCCAGGCCACGTCGCCCTTGTTCGGAACGGCGGCGGGCGCTGCGGCAGCGGCGGGTGCCGCGTCCTTGGCTGCGTCGGCCGCGGGCGCCGCGGTTTGAGCCAGCGCCGGATCGACGAGTGCAATGGCACAGAGCCCTGCGAGAATTGCGAGGGCCGCCAATCCCGCGCTGTTGGGACGCTTAAACGTCATTTGTTCTACTCCTGAGTGGTAAGGGTGAGCGCGAAATCAGAGGGCCGCGGCATCGGCCTCGCCGGTGCGAATGCGAATCGCATGGTCGAGGTTGATGACGAAGATCTTGCCGTCGCCGATCTGGCCGGTTTTCGCCGCCGTGGTGATGGCGTCGATGGTCTTGTCGACTTGTTCGGATGCAACAGCGACTTCGATCTTGATCTTGGGCAGGAAACTCACCGCATATTCTGCACCCCGGTAAATTTCCGTATGGCCTTTTTGCCGGCCGTACCCTTTGACTTCCGTCACCGTGAGACCGTGAACGCCAATGGCGGTCAGGGCATCACGGACTTCTTCGAGCTTGAATGGCTTGATGATCGCCATAACAATTTTCATGGGTCCTATCCCCGCTTGTGCCCGGTCAAGGACCTGACCGGGCGTTCTCGACTGAGGTTCACCACGCGGAGAAAGTTCACTACGCGGCCACAGCCAGGACCCATAGAATCAAATGCCGTGCCAGATCGGCGACATCTGCCTAACGAATTATGAACGCGGGTATTTTCGCGCCGCGCGGGTGTCGGCGAGGCCTGCGCCATTCGGTCGCGCGCAAAGCTTAGGCAGGGTTGCTCAATCCGTGAGCGTGCCAAGGTTCGTGCCAAGGTTCAGTCATAAAGGCTGCCCATAACACGCGCAGCTGCCGGTATCAGGATGGAGAAATCACTGCAGCGCCTCGCCATGCTGGTGATATCGAGGCCCTCCATCTCGTGTTCCCGGGAAACCCGAGCGGTACGAAGACGCCGACCAGCTTGAGCAGGGCGTAGGTCCACTCCCGCCGACCGGACCAAAGTGACGGCGACGCCATCCGGAGTAGAACAGCGCCAATCCCGGGATGGTCATCATCAGCAGCACCAGCGCGGTCGCCACCATCATCCACGCGGTGTCGGCGGTGCTGATCTCGGAGGGTGCGGCCAGGGCCGGCGTCGCCAGCGTGACAATTGCGGCCGTTGTGATGGGCGCAGCGCCCAGCGCCGCCCGGAATCAATGTGCCTCACGACGTTCCCCGGCAGGTTCGTCGGTTATCGACCGCCGCTCGGCATCGTTGGCGGCCGCGTTTTGGAGATGATTAGAGCGCGTCGCTGTCGGTCTCGCCGGTGCGGATGCGCAGCGCATGGTCGATCGGCGTCACAAAAATCTTGCCGTCGCCGATCTGGCCGGTCCGTGCGTTGGCGGTGATGACCTCGACCGCCTTGTCGGCCAGCTCGGAGGCGACCGCGATCTCGATCCGCAGTTTTGGCAGGAAATTCACGACATATTCCGCGCCTCGATAGATCTCGGTGTGGCCTTTCTGGCGGCCATAGCCCTTGACCTCGGTGACGGTCATGCCGTGGACGCCGATGCCAGTCAGCGCCTGACGGACTTCGTCCAGCTTGAAGGGTTTGATGATCGCGACGACGAGTTTCATGGTCAGCCCTTAAGTTCCCGAGGCTTCAACTGGCGGCCGGTCGACGGCTGCCCGCGCAAATCTGGCACCTTTTCGAGCAAATGGCATAAAAAACTTGCAGCGCTACGCGAAATCGTTCGGCGCTGTGACCTCCAAGCCCTGTACAGGGCCGCGCCTCCTCCGTCAGAATACGGGCGTTTGGCGGGCTCAAAGGACCCGCCGTTTTCGTGGTGTTGTTTTTAGTCGACCCTACTCAGTGGTCTTTGGGGGAAGCGCATGTCCAACCGATCCTGGTTTTTTGCAGCTGGCGGGCAACAACAAGGTCCCTATCCGGAGCCGCAGTTTCGCGACCTGATCGCGCGCGGGCAGGTCAGCGTGCAGACGCTGGTCTGGTGTGAGGGCATGGCCGGCTGGCAGAAGGCCGGCGAGGTGCCGGGATTGATGGCTGGTGGCGGCGCGCCGCCGATGGTCCCGCAGGGCGGCGCGGTGATGGGCGCGGGCGGATATGGAGGCGGCGGCTCTGGCAGCGGGGCATTGTCGATCGATTTGCCGACTGTGGTCATTCCTGGGATACTGCATCCTTCTGGTCATCGGCCAGATCTTCGTCATTCCGGCGCCCTGGGTCGTGACGGCCTATTACGTTGGCTGTTTCCCGAATTCAATGTGCCGGGACGCCCTAATCTCGCTTTCACCGGTCAGGTCGGCGAGATCTGGTATCGTGATCGTCGGTCCTGAGCGCTGGTGGGATATCGCGGTGTCATGCGACAGCAGACTCTCAGCTCTTGGCATCCCTGCGCAGGCTGTCCTGTCCTGGATGCTCATGCGGCTGGGTTGTCAGCCAGTCTCAGCTCGAACGGTCAGCCGCTTCCCATCACGTTCGAGGGCAGATCTGGGCCTTCATCGGCTTGCAATCGCTGATGTTCGTCTCCATCTTCACGATCATCGGCTGGGCCTGGGTGATCACCGCTGGATGCGCTGGATCTGCCGCAACATCGCCGGCACGCGGCGCGAGGTCGTCTTCAACGGTACCGGACTTCAGATGCTCTGGCGCACCATCGTGATGAGCCTTCTCTTCTCCTCATCATTCCGATCCCGTGGATCCTCCGCTGGTACGCCACCTGGTTCGTGTCGCAAACCGCGCTGGTCGAGCGCGGGGCCTACGCCGCGTAACTATCGCCGCTCGCGCACGGAGCCTTCCTGCGCGACGGAAGCCACCAGCGTGCCGTCGGGCTTGAAGATCAGGCCGCGGGTCAGCCCGCGGCCGCCTTGCGCGCTCGGCGAATCCTGCGCGTAAAGCAGCCATTCGTCGGCACGGAACGGGCGGTGAAACCACATCGCGTGATCGAGGCTCGCCGACATCATCCGCCTGTCGAACAGGGTGCGGCCATAGCGCGCCATGACAGCATCGAGCAGGGAGAAGTCCGACGCATAGGCGAGCGCGCACATATGCAGCGCCGGATCGTCGGGCAATTTCGCCGCCGTACGGATCCAGACATGAATACGGCCGTCGTCGATCTTCTGGCCGAAATAGCGGCCGAGCTCGACCGGGCGAAGTTCGATCGGCCGGTCGGATTCGTAATAGCGGCGGATGAACTCCGGCATTTCCTTGAACATCGGCTGTTTGGAAACTTCTTCCGCCGTGAGTTTTTCCGGCGGCGGCACGTCCGGCATCTTGTCCTGATGGTCGAAGGCGCCCGCCTCCTCGGCGTGGAACGACACCATGATGGAGAAGATCGCGTTGCCATGCTGGATCGCGGTGACGCGCCGGGTCGAATAGCTCTTGCCGTCGCGCAACCGTTCGACCTGGTAGATGATCGGGATCTGCGGATCGCCGGGCAGGATGAAATAGCAATGGATCGAGTGTGGCAGCCGGCCCTCGACGGTGCGGCAGGCCGCCACCATCGCCTGCCCGATCACCTGGCCGCCGAACACCCGCTGCCAGCTCGTCTTCGGGCTGTTGCCGCGGAACAAATTCACCTCGAGCGGCTCGAGATCGAGGATGGAGATCAGGTCGATCAGGCTTATGGACATCGATCGGCTTTCTTCGTCATTCCGGGGCGATGCGTCAGCATCGAACTATGGTACGCAATTGCGTACCTGAGAATCTCAGATTCCGGGTCTTGTGCTTGCGCACCATCCCGGAATGACGGCGGATGGGGCTTGTTTCACGACCCTGTTTCGCCCAGCTATACTGGCACGCAAGCGTTTGAGTAAGCAGGTTTCCATGTCAGCACAGCGAAGCATTGTCATTTGCGGCGGCGCCTTTGCCGGGCTGGCGCTGGCGCTGGCGCTGCGCCAGGGGCTCGGCGCCGAGGTCGCGGTGATCGTGGCCGATCCGGCGCTTGGCGTTCGTCCCAGCCGCGACGGCCGCGCCACCGCCATTGTCGCGGCGTGCCGGCGGCTGTTCGGGGCGCTCGGCGTCTGGGGCGATATCGCCTCCACCGCGCAGCCGATCCTCGACATGGTGGTCACGGATTCGAAGCTCGAAGACGCCACGCGTCCGGTGTTCCTCACCTTTGCCGGCCATGTCGAGCCGGGCGAGCCGTTCGCGCACATGGTCGAGAACCGCTACCTGATCGATGCGCTGGTGACGCGGGCCATCGCGCACGGCATCGACCTGCGCGCGACCGCAGTTACCTCGTACGACGCGCATGCGGACGGCATCAACGTGACGTTGGCCGACGGCTTGGTCGTCGATGCGAGCCTGCTGGTCGCGGCCGACGGCGCGCGCTCAAAGCTGCGCGAGCACGCCGGCATTGCGACCCATGGCTGGGACTACGATCAGTCCGGCATTGTCGTCACCGTCGGGTCATGAGCGCGACCATCACGGCCGTGCCGAAGAGCATTTCTTGCCCGCGGGACCGTTTGCGATCCTGCCGCTGACGGACAACCGCTCCTCGCTGGTCTGGACCGAGAAGCGCAGCGAGGCGGCGCGCATCATCGCGCTCGGCGAGATAGAATTTCTGAGCCGAGCTCGAGCAGCGTTTCGGCCTGCATCTCGGCGAGATCAAGGTGCTCGACAAGCCGCGGGCGTTTCCGCTCGGCTATTTCGTCGCGCGCTCCTTCATCGCGGACCGGCTGGCGCTGGTCGGCGACGCCGCGCATGTGATCCATCCGATCGCGGGGCAGGGCCTCAATCTCGGCCTGAAGGATGTCGCCGCACTGGCCGAAGTCGTGGTCGATGCGGCGCGGCTCGGCATCGATCTTGGCCAGAGCGACGTGCTCGAGCGCTATCAGCGCTGGCGGCGCTTCGACACCATGGCGATGGGGCTCGCCACCAACTCGCTCAATCTGCTGTTCTCGAACAAGTCGACGCTGCTGCGTACCGTCCGCGACATCGGGCTCGGCCTGGTCGATCGCGCGCCGCCGCTGAAGGAGATGTTCATCCGCCAGGCCGCCGGACTGTCGGGCGAAGTGCCGCGGCTGTTGAAGGGCGAGGCGCTGTAGCCGCATATTAGCTGTCGTCCTCGCGAACGCGAGGACCCATAACCACCGGCGCCCGCTGTGATGCACGCTGGGGCTCCAGCCTTCGCAAACACGACTGCCTGTCGTTATGGGTCCCGGCTCGCGCTTCGCTTGGCCGGGACGACGGCGAGGAAATCAGCGCGCGTCGCGCGTGTCCTTCTCCTGGATGAAGGCGGCCACCGTCTCGATCAGGTCTGGATCGAGCGGCCGCTCCGCCTGATTGTAACTCGCGACATCATCCGCCTCGTCGGCAACATCGACCAGCACGTGGTTCATATCGGGCAGCCACAGCCGACTTCGCGGCGAAATCGGCCGTGGTCAGCGCTAGGAAATCGAGCCGCGCCAATTGGCGGTCGCGGCCGCCGGCGATGATCAGGGTCGGCAAATCGATCTTCTTCAGGGCGTCGATCGGATCTTCGGCGAAGGCGGAGGCGATGCTGGGCTGCATCGAGGGCGCGATCGCAAGTCCCGCCGGCGGCGGATCGACGATCTGGCCGGCCATGATGGCGTCGATCGCTTTCGCAATCGGCTCGAACTTTTCCGGCGGCAGCTGCTTTTCGAGCTGGGCCTTCAACAGGTCGCCCTGTTTCCGCGCTGATGTGGCGAGCAGCACCAGCCGGTCGACCGGCACGCGCCGCGCGGCGAGGATCGCGACCAGGCCGCCCTCGCTATGCCCGATCACCGCTACTTCGAGAACTTGCTGCTGCCGCGGAGATAGTCGACCAGCGAAGCCGCATCGTCGACATAGTCCTTGAAGCGGAAATCCTCGGGCCGGCCGAATTCCTTCTTCCATCCGCCCGCGCCGCGCTTGTCGTAGCGCAGCGTGGCGATACCCTGCGCCACCAGCTCATCGGAGAGCTTCTTCAGCGTCGCGGGCTTTGGCTGGGGTCCGTTGCCGTCGTGGTCGGTCGATCCGGAGCCGGCGATCAGGAGCGCCACCGGCGGCTTGTCGACATTGGGCGGCACGGTCAATACCGCATCGATGGCGCCGACGCGGACATTGCTCTCCTGCGGCGCGCTCGCCGCGAGAAGCGCGCAGCGAGCGGCGAGGCACAGGCAGCGCGCGCAGGATCGGAACCGCTGCAATTTCCGGATCATGCGCTAATCGATCTTGCGTGCCTCCTCGGGCAGCATGATCGGGATGCCGTCGCGGATCGGATAAGCGAGTTTCGCCGAACGCGAGATCAGCTCCTGCTTCGCCGAATCGAATTCCAGCGGCCCCTTGGTCAGCGGACAGACCAGGATCTCCAGCAGTTTCGGATCGACGGTGTTTTCGGGGCGTTCCGGCGAGGCGGTCATCGGCGTCTCTCTGCTGGTAGCGCCCACGCCTTAGCATATTCGTGCGGCCGTGCGGCATTAACTCAGCGCGATCCGCACCAATTCCCCGAGCATCGCTTCGCGTGTCGCCTTCGGCAACGGTTTGTCCGACAGCGCGTAGCCGAGGAAGGCCCAATACAGGATTTGCGCGCGCGTCTGCGCGAGCTCGGCCGCGACGCCGCGGGCGCGGATCAGGCTCTCGACATAATCGAGCCGCCGCCGGTCGATGGCCTGCACGGCGGCGCGTGCCGCCGCATCGAATGCCGCCCAGCTCCGCACCGCGCGCTCCAGCGCCAGCTTTTCCGAAAACACCCGCCGCAGCAGCACGGTGAGCGGATCGTCGTCGGCGGAAGCCGCCTCGACCTGGGCGATGATCGCTTCGGCCGCGACCTCGCGCCAGGCTTTCAGGATCGCCGCATGGAACGCGCCGATATCGGCAAAGTGCCAGTAGAAGCTGCCGCGCGAGACGCCCATCGCCTTGGCCAAGGGCTCGGCCTTCAGCGCCGCAAAACCCTGCGTTGCCAGCGTTTTCAGGCCCTGGTCGAGCCAATCCTGCGCGGAAAGTTGATCGGTCATCGCAAGGCCACCATACACAACTGTATTGACAGATGCCAGCGCCGCGCCTATCACCATACATAACTGTATGGAGGTTCCGATGCGTGATATCCTGCTGCAGGTCTCCGGCGTCGTGGCGATCGCGGCCGCGCTGATTCACGGCGTGCTGTCGGAAACCAAGATCTTTCCGCGCGTGACCATCGAGCCGCAGGGTCTGCGTACGCTGTTCCGCTTCGTCTGGCAGATCCCGACGGTGGCCTGGATCGCCGGCGGCGTGCTCCTGATCGCCGCGCCCTCGATGGCGTCGGATGCCGCGCGGCACTGGATCGTCGTGACGCTGGCCTGCGTGCTTGCCTTCAGCGCGCTCGGCAATGCCGTCGGCACGCGGGGCAGGCATTTCGGCTGGATGGTGCTCGGAGCCGCCGCCGCGATGGCGGTAGCAGGCTATTAGCTCACTGCAGCGGCGGATCGCCGCTGGTGCGCTTCTTGGCGAGGTCCATCTCGGTGACCGCGATCAGGATTTCCGCGCGCGTCTTCAGGTCGGGTGCTTCCAGCATCGCCTGCTTCTCGGCCGGGCCATAGGGCGACATCATCGCCAGCGCATTGACCAGTGCCTCGTTCGGCGCGCTCTCGACGCCTTCCCAATCGACCTTGAGATTGTTGGCTTTCAGGAAATCGGTCAGCACCTCGAGCAGCGCCTCGCGGTCGACCGCGTCCTCGCCCTTGCGCGCGGTGAAATCGTCGAGGAAGGGGAAATAGTCCACCTTGCATTGCCGGTACGCGCGTCAGCACGGTCATCTCCTCGACCACCTTGAAGCGCGAAATGCCGGTCAGCTCGAGGATGTAGCGGCCGTCGCCGGATTCGGCGAGCTGGGTGATGCGCCCGACACAGCCGACGCGGAACAGCGCCGGGCTGCTCCTCGTTCTGGGAATGGGTGACGTCGGGCTGGATCATGCCGATCAGGCGGTGGCCGTCGCGGAAGGTGTCGTCCACCATCGCGAGATAGCGCGGCTCGAAGATGTTCAGCGGCATCTGGCCGCGCGGCAACAGCAGCGCGCCCGGCAGCGGAAATACCGGGAGCACCTCGGGAAGATCGGCCGGCCCGCGATATTCGGCGTTGATCGGCATAAGCCTCCCCGACGGCTAGGTCAGCGCATGATCCGGAAAAATGGGCAGCGTTTTTCCGATGAGATCATGCGCCAACTGTTCACGAGAACAGGATCGTCGACAGTCTCTTGCGTCCCTCGACGGTGGCCTCATCGGCCCCGCCCCAGGCCTCGAAGAACTGCACCAGCTGCTTGCGGGCGCCGTCGTCGTTCCATTTGCGGTCGCGCTTGACGATCTCGAGCAGCTGTGCCGTCGCCTCTGCGCGCTTGCCCATCGCGTTCAGTGCGGTCGCGAGATCAAATCGCGCCTGATGATCGAGCGGGTTTGCGGCGACTTTCTGTTCAAGCTCGCCGACCGGTCCAACCGACTGCGCCTGTTCGGCGAGGTCGATCGCAGCCTGCACGGCTTTCACCGCGGCGTCGTTGCGCTTGGATTCCGGCACCATCGCCAGCGTCTGCTTGGCCTGCGTCGATCGGCGCCGGTCGTGACGTAGCATTTCGCAAGACCGGCCATCGCCGCGATATTGGTGGCATCGAGCGAGAGCACCTCGGCATAGATCTGCGCGGCTGCGGCCGGATCGCCTTCGGCGAGCACGGCTTCGGCCTCTTGCAGGATCTCCGCGATATTCGGCTCGCCCGGCGCGGTGACGCCCTTGGTCAGCTTCTCGATGAAGGCGTTGACCTGGCTTTCCGGGATCGCGCCCATGAAGCCGTCGGCCGGCTGGCCATTGACGAAGGCGATCACTGCCGGGATCGACTGGATGCCCATCTGGCCCGGGATCGCCGGGTGCTGGTCGATGTTCATCTTGACCAGCTTGACCTTGCCCTTGGCGTTGCGCACCGACTTTTCCAGCACCGGCGTGAGTTGGCGGCACGGGCCGCACCACTCCGCCCAGAAGTCGATCAGCACCGGCTGGCGCTTCGATTCCTCGATGACGTCCTTCACGAAGGTCTGGGTGGTGGTTTCCTTGATCAGATCGGCCGCCGCCGGCGCCGCTCCGTTGCCCTGTTCTACGATCGTCACGGGGGTCCTCGTCCGCTTGTCTCTCAAAGCCGGGCTTCTTCTAGCACAGCCCAACCTGTGTTTTCAGGAGTTCGGCCCCTTAAGTGGCGGTTTGGGCGGAAATTTCAATCGGCTCCCTGGGCGCGGCCGCTGTCGGGGATCGGGTGGCGGCGCGGGGTCGGCCGGCCCATGCTGAGGGCAAATCGATCCACCACAGGGATTTTGCCATGGCGAGGGCCTATTACAGCACCACCTTCCAGCAGCCGGCCGCGGAGATCTGGAAAATCATCCGCGATTTCAACAATTACCCAGTCTGGGTCGGCGGCGCCGGCGAAAGCTCCATCGAGGACGGCAGAGCCGGCGATGCGGTCGGCGCGGTCAGAAACGTGCATTACAAGGGCCGCCACGTCCGCCAGCGGCTGCTCGCGCTGTCGGATGTCGAGCGCTCGCAAACTTACGAATTCTGCGGTGCGCCCTCGCTGCCGATGACCGGCTTCAAGGCGACCTTGCGGGTGTTCGAGATCGTCGACGGCGAGCGCGCCTTTGTCGAATGGTGGGCGGATTTCGATTGCGAGGAGGCCCGGCGCGAGGAGCTTTGTGCCACGCTGTCCGGCTGGTTCGGCCAATGGCTCGAGTTGCTGCGGACCTCGCTTCGCCACGGAACCCGCGCCGAGGCCGTGCCCGCGGAAGCCTAGCAGCCGTCCCGGCGGGGTTCCGAGCCGAATTCGGCGGCTTTGGCGATGATTTCGAGCGATTTATCCGATCCCGGCCGTCGCCTAACTGTTGCATTCACGGCGCGCATTTGGCATAGGACTGCGGTTGCCGGCGCCAAGACGTCGCCGTCAATGTTTTCGGATGCGGGTGTAGCTCAGTGGTAGAGCACGACCTTGCCAAGGTCGGGGTCGAGGGTTCGAGCCCCTTCGCCCGCTCCAAAACTCTCTTCCGCGCAGCGTTTCGATGAGCGAGCCCGCAAGGCGGTGCCGCGTTGCCGGCCAACCCCATCGATTTCGAGCTGTCCAGCCAGCGACTCCAGCCAACGAACGTTTCCGGCGTCGCTGCACGGACACACAATACTTCTAGAAACATTGTGAGCTGGTCGTCTTGACTCCGACCTGCACTTTGCGGTTGGATTGTCCTCCCCGCTCTACTTAAACGTTGCTTCCTGGTTGATGGCGGAATGGTTTCGCCACCATCGAGACCGTGCGGCGCTGCGTGCGATTGGCGTCGCCGGCAAGTCATTTTCAGTTGCCGAGATTTCGAGGTTTCCATGAGCACCAGCAGCCCCGGCGAGATGCCGCGCAAGATACTTGACTGGGCGAAATCGAAAACCGTCGGAGGCGTCAGTGAGATAGCGGTCCTGGTGCCGGTAAGACGCGGGTGCCCGCCCGGCGAACGGCGCTCCTACGAAGAATGCCTGGCCGCAGCCATCCAAAACCTCGCAGACCGGCATCTGCAGGGTCTTCCGAACGAATTGAACAGAATACCCGCGATCCATTTCGGCCGCATGATCATCATCCGGCCCGAACAATATCTGCTTTACTCCGACCTCTCTGACGTCGCGTACTATGCAGACAGCGAAAAGACCAATCTCGCCGGCGGCAAGATACCCAAGCCGATTGATGACTACCTCGAAGGAGAAAGCAGGCCTGCGAAAGCGCGGTCTTTCCTTTTGACGCTTGTCGAGTTCGACGGCGACCTCAAAGTCTACATGCATGACATTGCGGAATTTCTGGCGCGCGACTTCGACAAGATTTTCGTGAATTGCGAGGACTTTCCGGGGACGTCGATGTTCGAGCAGTTCTGGTTGTGGATCAAACGCTACCAGATCAATACCAACCTGTTTTACGCGCCCTATTCGAATCTTTCGACGGCACGCATCAAGCAGCTCGAAGACTTCAAGCGGCGCTTCGACGCGCTTGTCGCCCGCATCTATTCTCCCGAGGGCACGCGCGTGAGATCGCTCGAGGAGCTGTTTGACGAGTTCCTGCGACACAGCGAGCAATACGCACGCAATTTCCCCTCGCCCGCGGGACTGTTCGAGACGGAAAAGAGCTGAGGGGAGGCAGAAGAAATGACCGATCAAGCCATCCGCCAGCAGACGCGAAAAAACGCACAGGCTCACATTCTCAGGGCATCGAAATTCGAGGTTGACGGCCAGCAAGTGACGCGAAACTGGTCGTTGTTCTTCTTCTTCCGCATCCTCCCGCAGGCGGAATTCGACGCGACGATGGAGCGCATGAAAAGCGCTCTGGCGAACGGGAGCGAGGAGACCAGGAGCGAACTGTGGCAGGACTTCGCGCAACCGGCGCTGCTGAATGCCGGGCTCCTGCAGCAACGGCTGGCTGAAGCGGAAAGCAAGGCGGCAGACGCGCCGCCATCGGCGCCGGACGCGCCGGCAAAGGCCTTTCTCAATTGGCTGAAGGCGATCGTGTCGGCTGACAAATCCGGTATCGAGAACATTGCCGGCCTCATGCCTGACATGTCGGCACCGGGTGCCGCTCCGAGCGCGACGGCCGCAGACGTTTCCGCTGTCAAGGCTCAACCAGCCGGGCAGCCGAGCGCCAGCGTCGATGATCCCGCTCAATGGATCCAGCATCAGTTCGAATCGGGAATGCTCAATGTCGACCTGCTTCGGCAGTTGATTGACGTCTATACCCGGCCGGACGATTTTGCCGCCAAACTGCAGTCGCTGAGCGGCAAGGCGGGTCCGGTCGTTCCGCAGGGGCCGCTGGGACCGCTGCCGATCGTGACGCTCTACGAAATCCTGCGCCAATGCGCGCCGGCCATGATGAAGCAGGCCCCCCATACCGGGCAGCCTGCACCAGGCATCGTGCGCGGCGAGGACGCGGGCGAAGCGGACGCGCCGGGAAAGGATACGACACCGATCAATATTGCCTTCACCTATTCGGGGCTGGCCGCGCTCAAGATCGACGATGGCACGCTGAGGTCCTTCCCCGATCCATTCAAGCAGGGAATGGCAGCGCGCGCCGAACAGCTGCATGACACCGGCGCGAGTGCGCCGCAGTTCTGGGAGGGCGAACTGGGCTTGCCCAGCGTGCACGGTTATTTCACCGGGGGCTTTGCGTTGGGCGACAGCAACTCCGCCAGCGAAGCCTTCTGGAAAGCGATGCGTCGCGACGTCAGGGCGTTCAACGACCCCGTCGACAAGCATGGCCGGATGCTTCGTTTCGGGTTTCGCATGCTGTTCCGCCTGTTCGGCCTGGAGATTCTGCACATCGAGCTCGGCCAGGATCCCTATGAAATCGGCAAGGATGGCGAGGTGCAGACGCTCGAGCATCGCTACGAGCATTTCGGCTTTCGCGACGGCGTGAGCCAGCCGTTTGTCGACATGGGACTTCGCGACACCCTTCCCGGAGGCGGCACTCCCAGCCGCGATCGCACCTGGAGCCCCCTCGCTCCAGGCGAGATCTTTCTCAACCTGAAGGACGAAGGCGGCGAGGTTCAATCGGTGCCGGTCAATCACGACCTCACCGTTGGAAGCACGTTCCTGGTGTTCCGTAAACTCGAGCAGGATGTCGCCGGCTTTCGAGGTTTTCTCAGCCGAAAGCGCCCAAAGGACTCCGACGCTCAAAAGGCACTCGCGGCGCATTTCGTCGGACGGTGGCCCAATGGCGTGCCGCTCGTGCTGTCACCCGACCAGGAACGCGGCGTCGACCCCGAGATGGAGGCCGCACTCAACGACTTCCGCTACACCGCCGCCGACCCCTTTGGGCGAAAGTGCCCGCTTGGCGCACATATTCGCCGCGCGAACCCGCGTGATATCGGTGGACGCAGCGAGGCCCGGCATCATCGAATCCTGTCGCCGCGGCATCAGCTATGGTGGCCCGCTGCTTGGGGATGGCGTGCTGAATGACGGCGAGAAGCGAGGACTGCTTTTCATTGCCGCGAATTCGCGAATCGATCTGCAGTTTGAAGTCATCCAGTCCAACTGGATCAACGGCTCGGAATTTCTCGGCCAGGCCGGGCTCGGACGATGCCCGCTGATCGGTGATCACAGCGGCGCTCTGTCGGACAGTTTTCTGGAGGCTGGCGCGGCAGCGCCTGTCACCGGGCTGCCGCGCTTTGTCACGACGCGCGGCGGCGACTATTTCTTCGCCCCGGGCATCGAAGCTCTCAGGAAGATGGCGGACGGCAACCGCTTTACGCCGGATGCCACGGTTCCCTATGCGGGCTACAGCATGGGTGATGTGAAATCGCCCGTCCTGCTCGACCTCGATCGATTGAAAGCCTACGGAGCTCGGATGCTTAGGCCCGGCGGCGAGCCGGCCATTCACGTCACCCTGCCGCCATCGCCTCAGGGGCAATCCGAAAAAATCTGTTTCATCGGACGTTACGACGATGTCAAAGCCGTCCTGAAGAACCCGGTCACATCGACTGGACAGCTGGCGTTCTCGGTCCGGCAGTACACTCAGAACGGTCGGAGCCTCGCGCGGGGCCAGGATCTTATCGTCGGCACCGAGGATGTCGGGCCGACCCAATCGGCACGCGAGCGCCTTCACACCATCCTCTTCATGGCCTGGAAAACACTCGGCGCGCTCCGCGATTCAACGAGGCGTCCCGACGAGGTATTGCCCGAGTTTGTCCAGCAACTGGCTCAGTCGGCTTGTGATGCCGCTTTGCGCCGAACGGCATTTGAGCGCCGGATCGATCTGGTCGCCGATCTTGCCACCCAGGCTACGCTCGCGGTCATCAACGAGCTGTATGGAATTCCGACACCGGATTGGCTCACCGAGATGGCCGTGGCGCTGCGTTTCGCGCATCAACATATCAGTGAAGTGCCGCCCGAATGGCTCGCCACATTGGTCGACCAGAAGCCTGACAATCCCGGCTCGCTCACGCTGCAGATCTGGTCGTGCATCATCCTCGCCGATCTGATTGGAAACGTACAATCAAACCAGGCTATTCACGCCCTGGCGCGTCAGGCCGGTTCCGAGATGCTCAACTATATCGATACGGTTCGCGCCACTCTCCAGGCTTCCCCGATCCGCCCAAAGACGCTCCTCGCGGCGTTCATCGACAACGAGAAGTCGCCAGACGTAAAGAAGCTATACGCTTCCGCGGGCGACGATTGGCAGTCCCATTACTACCGGGACGTAAGTGCGCTCCTGCTTGAAATCGTCGGCACCAGCCTGGCTACCACGCCATTGACCTTTGGTGCGGTCATGGAAACCCTGTTCAAGCTGCATCTCGATTTGCCTGGCCTCATGCAGGTGCCGGGTGACGATGTCTTGTCGCACATCATCTATGAGGCCGAACGGCTCAATCCCAATCTGGGCATTCGCGTGCGTTACTGCGAGACGCCACCGGATGGGCCCCTGCCAAGCGGCGCTCGGATCGAAGCAGGCGAATGGGTGGTGTCGTTGATCGCGGCGGCCAATCTGGACCCTAAAGCCTTCCCTGAGCCGTTCCGCTTCAAGCTCGATCGCGACGTCAAAAACTATCTGCTCTTCAATGAGGCGTCGAATCTCAGGGCTTGCTGGGGGCGGGATCGGATCGCCATGATCGTCATGAAGGAATGCGTCAAAGCGGCGAGCCGCCTGCAGGGATTGCGCAAGGTCGCCGGCAA
This sequence comes from uncultured Alphaproteobacteria bacterium, assembly GCA_963739755.1. Taxonomy (GTDB): domain Bacteria; phylum Pseudomonadota; class Alphaproteobacteria; order Rhizobiales; family Xanthobacteraceae; genus Bradyrhizobium. Next base: position 20,854 of record CAVUCB010000005.1, read on the forward strand.
GGGTGGCGAGCCGATAAAGCTCGTCAATGTCACCGTCGGTTTGCCGGCACGCTTCACGCAGGTTACCGGACAGGCCGGTTAGGCGCTGGAGACGGGAAAACCCTGTCAAGCCGCAACGCGGGACACGGCCCAGGGTACCACGCCGAACTGATCGCAGATGGTGCGTTGCTCGGCGAGATCCCGGGCGATGCGGGGGTCGTTGGGGTTCATCTCCCCCACCACTCGGGTTCTCAGGCCGAGGCATTCGACGATGAGCCAGGGGCTCTTGATGGAACGCGCAATTGAAAGCGCGTGGTCCAAAGCCGAAAGCCCGCGCTCGACGTTGCCGGCCCGAACCAGCGCCTCGGCATAACCGGCATAGAGATGGCACACCTCGGCCTTGCCGGTCCGAAGGTGCATTCCGCTTTCCAGAAGCGCCTCCACCAGACTGATCGCCTGTCGCGCATTGCCCGTGCGCGCCAGCGCCATCGCGGTCGCGCCGGTCAGGTTGGCGCTGATCGTATCGTAGCCGTTGCGTTCGGTGATCTCTCTGGCGGCAGACAGACATTCAACGGCTTCCTGGTTTCGGTGAAGCAGGAGGAGATTCCGCCCCATCGAACTACGCGCTTGCACTTCCAGGTATGAGTCCTGCTCGCGAATAGCGATCTCGAGTGCACGTTGGGCGTAGCCGAGGCCCTCCTGATACTGGCCGGTCGCATTCATGAACCAGCTTATGAATGCGGACACGATGGCCTTCCGGATCGCCGCCGCGCCAAGTCTCACGGTTTCCAGCCCCTCCGAGAGCATCACGCTCAAGTCCTCAAGCGCCGAAATCGCTTCCTGCAGTCGGCCCATGGCATGCAGTACATTTGCCATCATGAGCTGGTTCGAAAAAACCAGAGAGGGCGAGCCCAGGGCGCGGGCCATTTTCAACCCTTCGCTTGTCACCCGCAGCGCTTCCTCGTAACGGCCTTCAAACCAGCAAACCATTCCAAGCTGGGAATGAGCGTTGCAGACCTGGGCAGCCCGACCCTGGCGTTGAGCCAATTCCAGGGTGCGCGCCAAATGCATATTCACCTTCTTGAATTCGCCGCGCTGCAGCATCGAGACGAAATTCATGAGACAGAAGTCGACATATTTTTCCTGTCCCGCTTCGCCCAGGCGCTCGATGAGACTGAGCGCGCGGTCAAATATGAGACTGAGCGACGTAGCAGCGGCGTTCCGGCGCGCTTCTGCCGCGGCCTCCCAGAGATAGCCGAGTGCGGCCTCGGTCTCTCCGGCCTGTTCCGCATGGAATGCCAGTTGCTCGTAACGGCCGTGCAGGGTCGGGTAGGTCAGGGTTATCGCCCGGATGGCGGCACGATGGACCTTTCGGCGCTGATCGCGCGGTATCGTGTCCGCACACGCCTCAGCGATGATCTGATGTCGGAAGCGCGTGGAGTTGCCGACAAGCGGATGGACAAACGCAAACCGCTCGAGTTCGAACAGCCCGTTCAGCAGCGCGCCGACCTCGATGCCCAGCACCGCCGTCGCGAGCTGGATATGAACCTCCTCGCCGAGAAGGCTGAGCGTTTGTGCAAGGGTCTTGATCTTCGGCGAAAGCCTTTGCAGCCGCGCGTGGATCACGGACGCAACGCTCTGCGGCAGTGATTGCGCGCCGTCTGCCGTATCTGCCGAGCGCAGAAATTCCTCCAATATGAACGGGACACCGTCGGCGCGCTCGATGGCTCGATCGAATACGGCCTGCGGCTGGTCTTCCGGCCACAATTGGCGGCCCAAGGCCTCCATGTTCGACCGGGACAGCGGTTGCAGATAAATGGTCTTTTCCGCGATTGCCGCCGCGTGGCCTGTCAACTCCGGCCGGCTGGTCAGCAAGATGAAAAGTGGTTGCGGTGTATTTGCGCGCGCGAGCAATTCCAGGAATTGACGACTTTCGGTGTCAACCCACTGCAGGTCCTCGATCAGCAGGAAAGTCGGCCGTGTCAGGGCCAACGCGACGAAGGCGTTCACCAGGGCGCGAGCAATCTGGGTTTGCGTGGCCTCGGTGAATCGCTGGCGCGAACGAGACTTTCCGACCACGAAGAGGGATTTAAGTGTCATCAGGTCACTCGGCTCAACGGCCAAGTCCGCAAGCGCCTTGCGGACGTGGTCATCTGATGACCGGTTGCGTGCGCCGAGTAAATCTCCCACCAGCGCACGGGCGGCGGCAAATGGCGTGACCCGCAGCTGCACCGCGCCATAAAAGACGCAGCATCTCACTTCCGATGTCAGTGCCTCCGTGAGCGTGGCCGTGGCAAGGCGGCTCTTGCCAATCCCGGCTTCGCCGATCAGGGCAACGGCATGGCTGTTGCTGCCCCATCGCGGCAGCCGTTCGCGAAGCGCTGCAAGTTCTGCGAGCCGATTCACCATCGGATTCTGGTAGCGGCGCGCTGCGTCGTTGCGGCTGACATCGCTTGGCCTGGCATTCAGCCTGTAGACCTCGACCACGCGATCGCCGATCTCCGCAGACGCGCTGTGCGACGCCAGGTCAAGCGGCGACCGGCACAGCCTGGCGGTTTCCGCACTGACCAGGATCTCGCCGGCAGCCGTTTCCTGCTGCAGCTTGGCGGCAACATGCACGGTCGCGCCTGCCACGTCGAAACGTGCAATCGCATTGCGGCCACCTTTGCGGACGCCGACTAGTCCGGAATGAAGGCCCACACGAAAAGTGACCGGACTTCCTGCCGGCCCGACGGCTTCGCTGTGGCTCTGGATGTCCCAGGCCGCAACACAGCCCCTCTCGGCGTGATCCTCGAACGCGCTTGGCCAGCCGAAAATGGCAATGCCGCCGTCGCCGGCATAGTGCACGATCACGCCGCCGGCGCGCTCGACTGCATTGCGGATGTGTGCGAGCCAATGGTCCAGAAATGCCTGAGCATCGTCCGGATCACAGGCTGCGATGTGGCGGGTCGAACCCACCATATCGACGGCGAGGACCGTGATGATGTTGCGCTCCGCGGTCGGGGCACTACCAAAAGGCATCGGCTGGTTCCGTAAGTACTAAACCACACATTCAAGGCTAACATGTCGGCTCAACATTCCGCCATCTGTCGAACGAGCAGGACAGTGTCAGCCGACATTTGCACGAGTTGAGACGGGCCCCGCACGCCAGGATTTCCGGCATGTCCGTCTGGCTATTGGTGGTAGAAAGCGCCACCAATCGAACCTTATCCGATTCCTTAAGGCATCTTTACGGCACGATTTCGCTTGTCCGAGCCCGCGCCTACAGCGCTATCGCGGGAATGCCGGGATCGAAGCCGAGCGTCGCTTCGACCCATTTCGCCGTTTTCAGCATACCAAGATCGTTTCTGTGCTCGCCGACGATCTGAATGCCAAGAGGTAAGCCGTTCTTGCCGAACCCGGCCGGCAGCGTCACCGCGGGTGCGCCGACGAAAGTCCATGGCGCGCAATATTCGGCGTCGCCGGTATAAGAGAGCCCGCGCGGGGCCTCGCCGAAGGCGGGCAGCGTTAGCAGCGCGTCAAAACCTCTCATCTCTGTGCCGAGCGCGAGCCGCCGCTGCTCTTGCAGCGACCTGGCCGCGAGATAATCCGGTGCGCTGATAGCGTTGCCGTTCGCGACCAGCGATTTCAGGTGGTCGCTGGTGCGGTCGGGATTGCGCGCGACGAGTTCGGCGAACAGGTGCGCGCCTTCGCTTTCAAGGATGGTGAGGATCGCCTGCCAATTGACGCGATCGAGCTCGGCGAGCACGAGCTCTTCCAGCACCGCGCCGGACGCGCGCAGCCTTTCGATTGCAGCGTCGAAAACCCTCTGTTGCTCGGGCTCGGCGCGCGACCATTTTTCGAAACGCACGATGCCGAGCCGCGGCTTGCTCAGCGGCTCAAGGCCATGTTCGAGGTCGATCTGAAAAGCCGGCACCGGCCGGCCATGCAAATCATCGTCGCTCGTGGCTGCAAGCAGCGACAGGCCGAGCGCGACATCGTCGACGCGGCGCGCGAAGCAGCCGACATGATCGAGCGACGGGCTGAGCGGATGCACACCCATGCGCGGGATCGCGCCATAGCTTGGCTTGAAGCCGACAATGCCGTTGAATGCCGCGGGCCGGATCACGGACCCAAGCGTCTGCGAGCCCAGCGCGAGCGGCACGAGGCCGGCGGCAACCGCGGCCGCTGAGCCCGAGGACGATCCGCCCGGCGTATGCTCGACATTCCAGGGATTGACCGTCGGTCCGGGCTGCCGCCAGGCAAACTCCGTCGAGACGGTCTTGCCGAAGATGGTCGCACCGAGCTGGCGTAAACGCTCGACCGCCCAGGCGTCCTTTGCGGGAACATGGTCTTTGTAGATTGGCGAGCCGTTGGTGGTCGGCATGTCCGAAGTCGCGATAATGTCCTTGATCGCGACGGGAATGCCGGACAGAAAACCGGGCCGCCGCTGTACGTCGGCGGGCAGAACCTCAAAGGCTTTCAGCTTCGGCTCGATCGCTCTGGCTTTCTGCAGGCACGAAGCGGCATAGCCATCCGCAGCAAGCTGGTCCTTGCGGAACAGCCGCAGCAGATCGATCACGCCGGCCCCGGCCTTGGGCGGTGGCAACTCGCTCATGTCAGAAATTCCCGGACCGCAATCGCGTTGCGGGCCAATCTGCCGCAACGCACCCGCCCGCGTCCAGCTACTTCATGGCGAGCGCGGGCTCGATGTATTTCCGCACCACGAACGCCTTGTAGTCCGGCTGGCTCGCGAGATTGCCGAGCGCGATCTGGGTGTCCATGGAAACCTTCAGGGCTTCCGGCGTGATGTCGACGCTGGGCGGGTAGACGCCGTCGGCGAGCATGCGCTTGACCGCGGCTTCGACCACGGCGGGATCAAGCGTCGGGAATTCCTTCTTTGCGATCTCGACCGTCTTCGCTTCGTTCTTGGCCATGAAGCGCATCGCCATCTCCATGCCGTCGACCACGCGCTGCGCGGTGTCGGGATCGACGTCGTTCCGCGCCGTCACCGCCGAAAATGCATAGGCGCCATAGGTCTTGGGGAAACCGAACACGACCTTCATGCCCTTGGCCACGGCCTGATCGAGGCCCGGCTCGTACATCACGGCGATATCGGCTTGCTTGGCGACAAAGGGGCCGGGCTCGGTGCCGATCGCGACCTGGATCATCTCGATATCGCTCTTGGCGTCCATGCCGTTTTCCTTGAGCAGCTTGATGAACAGCGAGGTCGAGGTGGTCGGCATCAAGCCGGTGATGACCTTCTGGCCCTTGACGTCCTTGATGCCATTGAATTTGAAGTCCGGCGTTGTCGCAATCCACACCGCTGCACCGTTGACAACATTGGCGATGATGTTGACGGGCGCGCCCTTGGATGCCGCGATCGCGGTCCATTCCGGACCATGGATCGAAAACTGCGCGCTGCCGGAGATGACCGCCGAGAGCGCCACCGTCGGCGCGCCGGCGGTCTCCTTGGTGAGGTCCAGGCCCTGTTGCGTGAAGAAGCCTTCGTCGATCGCGACATAGAGCGGCAGATAGAGCATCGACTGGAACGCCTGCGACAGCGTCACCTTCTTGTTCTCGGCCAATGCCGGCGTGGCCAGCAGCATCGTGATGAGGGCAACGGCGCGGGCAATGCGCGAAGTCAAAAACATCGATAGCTCCTTCTTCTTTTTCACTCAGACTTGAACCTGGTGCGTGATGCTCGATTGCTTCCAGGGCAAACTCGTCCGCTCGATCACGTCGATGACGTAATAGAGCGCAAAACCCATGATCATCAGCGTGAAGAGGCCGACCCAGACCGTGTTGAGGTCGTAGAGGCTGGAGGCCGTGTAGATCAGATGGCCGAGCCCGCGCTGCGAGGAGATGAACTCGCCGACCACGGCGCCAACGAGGCCAAAGCCGATATTGATACGGAAGGTCGCGATGATGGAGGGCAGCGTCGAAGGCACCACGGCCTTGAAGAACACCTGGTGCTTGTCGGCGCCCATCGAGATCAACAGCGACTGCAGGTCGACGTCGGCATCCTTGGCTGCCTGATAGGCCGCGATCAGCGCCACGATCGCGGTCAGCGACACCGACAATGCGACTTTCGAGACGAGACCGGTGCCGAACCACAGCACCACGATCGGGGCCAGCGCGATTTTCGGCACGCTGTTGATGGCGACGATGAAGGGTTCGACCAGGCGGGCGACGAATACCGAATACCAGAGCGCCAGTCCCAGCAGCGACCCGACAATGGTTCCGATGACAAAGCCCAGGATGGCTTCGAACAGCGTGAACCACGTGTCGGACAATAGTTCGCCGCTTATCAGCATCTTGAAGCCGGTGGCGAAAATCCCTGATGGCGAGCCGACCAGGAAGGCCGAGATCCATCCCATCCGCACGCCGATCTCCCACAGCGCGAAGAACACGACCACGGCCAGCGCCTGCAGCAGCGAGCGGCCGAGTGCGGTGTCGAAACTGAAGCTGCGCGGCGTACGCGCGCGGCGCTTGCGCGCGGCCGTGCCGGGGAGGGTGATGGTCACGCGGTCCTCTCGGTCTGGATGTCAAGCTCGGCGCAGAGCGTGTGGAAATAGCCGGAGAAGCGGCTGTCGCTGCGCGCCGTGATGGGGGAGGCGGCTGATATGTCGATGTCGTGGACGGTCTTGACCCGCGCCGGCCGTCCGCTCAGCACCACCACGCGCTTGGACAGGGCTACGGCCTCGTCGATGTCGTGTGTCACCAGGATGACGGTCTTGTGGTAGGTCTCGACCGCTTCCTTCAGCACGCCTTCGAGATAGAGCCGGGTCTGGTAGTCGAGCGCGGAGAACGGCTCGTCCAGCAGCAGGATGTCGGGGTCCATGATCAGGGTGCGGATCAATGCCACGCGCTGCCGCATGCCGCCCGAAAGCGTTTTAGGATAGGCGTTCTCGAATCCGGCGAGCCCAAAGCTCTTCAGATATTCCCGCGCCTTGCCTTCGGCTTCCGCGCGGTCGACGCCGCGGGTCTCGAGCCCAAGCAGGACATTGCCGAGCACGGTGCGCCAGGGAAACAGCAGGTCTTTCTGCATCATGTAGCCGACGCGACCGCGCAGGCTGTCGATCTCCTCGCCGCGATAGATCAGCGTGCCGGCATCCGGCTCGACGAGGCCAGCGATGATGTTGAAGATCGTGGTCTTGCCGCAGCCCGACGGGCCGATGATGCTGACGAAGTCGCGGGCGTTGATGTCGAAGGAGAGGTCGTCGAGCACCCGGACTTCGCCGGCCTTGCCGAAAAACGACTTGCGGATATTGCGGACGCTGAGCTGGGCGAGGGCGGGTTGCATGCGCCGTTCAGACGCAACTTGTATGCCAGATGTCACGCCGCGAGAGCTGAGAAATTTCAAATAGTTGTGTGGTCAATGCAGTGGCGGCGCTGCCGTCTCTTTAGGCACGCCCGGTCACGGCGAGGGCGGCTGCGAAAACCCGGCAGCCCTCAACGCGACGCGGGTCATCGATGACCTGCGATGCTCCGCGAAGAGAGCCGTCGCGGTTCGACGCGATCGCTCTCACGCAAGAGCAGCGACGACCGTGCAAGCACGCTCGCTCTGATCGACATGCGCCTTCATCTGTCGGACGGCTTGGCCGCGCTTCACATGGAGGGCTGCCCACGCGGGACGTCAGCAAGCGTTCGCTTCATCGGTCGATTGCGTTGCAATGCGGCGAACACAAATTCGTCTCAATCAAAAGCGTCTGAAGGAAATTTCTTCTCAATTTGATTTCGGTTGCTTCAGTTCGCGCTCGCTACGCTTCTCTCCCGCTGTGGATGTGCTAACATTTTTGCGTCTGATCCTCTCAGACCTACAGTTTCGTCTCTCGAAACGTCCAAAACAAATAACGCGCGCAGCCGCGTGGCTGCATAGGGAGTGACGCGATGAAATCCGCTTTCCATCGATATGTTCTCGCGCTGGCGACAATGGGCATTGTCGCGGGCGCGAGCATGGCCAATGCGCAGCAGGCTGCCGACAAGAGCCGGCCGCTCAAAAAATACGAATCCGGCACCAAGGAATTCTGGACCCATCCGCCGGATGACTGGTTCCTCGGCGACGAAACCGAGGCGCAGAAGGGTCTGGCACCGCCGAGCGGTCCACCCACCGGCGCGTCGGACGCCGAACTCGCCGCGCTGATCAAGAAGATCAAGCTGCCGCCGGGTTTCAAGATCGAGGTCTATGCGTCGGGCGTGCTGCAGGCACGACAGATGGCTTGGGGCGACAAGGGCACGCTGTTCGTCGGCTCCTTCGACCTCGGCAATGTCTATGCGATCAAGGACAATGGCGGGAAGAAAGAGGTCAGGACCATCCTCAAGAAGGTGAATATGCCTACCGGGCTGGCCTTCCAAAACGGCGCGCTTTACGTCATCGCGGTCGACAAGTTGATCAAGTATGAGAACGCCGAAGCCAATCTCGACAAGCTCGGTGACGGCAAGGTGGTGTATGACGACATGCCGTCCTACGCCGCACATGGCTGGAAATATATCGCGGTCGACAAGGACGGCTGGTTCTACATTCCGTTCGGACCTCCCTTCAATGTCGGCATTCCCCCGACCAGCGTCTCGCAGATCCGCCGCGTCGATCCCAAGACCGGCAACGCGGAAATCTGGGCGCTCGGCGTTCGCAACTCGGTCGGCGGCGACATCGATCCGCGCACTGGCAAATACTGGTTCACGGAAAACGCCCGCGACTGGATCAGCGACGACCTGCCCTCCGACAAGCTCAACGTGATCAACAAGATCGGCGAGCATTTCGGCTATCCCTATTGCCATCAGGGCGATTTGCCGGATCCGAAATTCGCGATGGGTCACAAGTGCTCGGAGTTCACCCCGCCGGCCTATAATCTCGGCGCTCACGTGGCTCCGCTCGGCATGAAGTTCTATACCGGCAACCAATTCCCGGCCGAGTACAAGAACTCGATCCTGATCGCCGAGCACGGCTCCTGGAACCGTCATAAGTACCAGGGCGGCCGCATCGTGCGTGTCACGGTCGGTCCGGATGGCAAGGGTGCCAAGCAGGAAGTGTTCGCTTCCGGCTGGATCGAGGGCGACCAGGGCTATCTCGGCCGTCCCGACGACATCATCCTGGACAAGGACGGTTCGATCCTCGTCGCCGACGACTGGGCCGGTGCGATCTATCGCATCAGCTACAGCAAGTAGGGTGAGCTAGAGAAAATGGGGCTGCGGCTGCTCAGGCACCGCAGCCTCAACTTTTTGCGACACTGGGCGTTGTAACTGAACTCGTCATTGTCGGGCTTGACCCGGCAATCCATGCAGCAAAAACCTTTTCATTTTGATGGATGCCCGGATCAAGTCCGGGCATGACGAGTCGGGAGGAGGCAAGATGCGGAAGACATCAGTCGTACTGGCGCTTGGCGCAGCGTTCATCGCGGGCTCCTTGGCCCACGCCGATGACATCAAAGACAAGGTCGAAGTCTGCAAGGGCTGCCACGGCGACAACGCTGTCTCGCAGATGGAAGACATTCCATCGCTCGCAGGCCAGCTCGATCAGTACATCCAGTGGCAGCTGGTCTATTTCCGCGCCGGCTCGCGCAAGAACGAGCAGATGCAGCCGGTCGTCGAGGGAATGACCAACGAGGACGTCCGCAATCTCGGCGCCTATTTCGCGGCGCTTCCACCGTTCAAGGCAGACAAAGACGACAATCCGGATCTGTCCGCCAAGGGCAAGCAGGCCGCGGCCGGCCGGCGCTGCGCCTCATGTCACGGCGACAGTTTCGCAGGCACCAAGGCGGTCGCCCGCATCGCCGGCCAGCGCGAGGACTATCTCGCCAAGGCGCTGCACGACTACAAGTCGAGTGCACGCAACGGCGGTCCCCAAGGCGTGATGTCCGACGCCGCTTATCCCCTCAGCGATGAAGAGATCACCGCGCTGGCGCATTACCTCGCGCATTTTACGCCAGCGGGCGGCTGATCAGCCGGCCTGCTCGCGCAGCTTCTCGTACGCCTTCAGATGCGTGTATGCCGTGCGCAGCTTCGGCGCCGGTATTTTCGCGGCGTCGGCGCGCGCGATCATGTCGCCGATGACGTGATCGGCCTCGACCCTCGCGCCCGCCTTGATGTCGCGGAACATCGACGCGGTCATTGGCGAGCCCTCGGCGGTCAGCATGGCCTTGACGCGCTGGAAGAACGGCCCGCCCGGTTCGTGGCCGGCGGCTTTCGCGACGGCACTGCATTCGTCGAGGATGCCAAGCAGAAAATCCCTGCCTCCGGGTGCCGCGACAATCGCGCCGACCGGCGCGCGCATCAGGCTTGTCGAGGCGGCGATCGACGCCAGGAACACCCATTTCTCCCACATGTCCTGCACGACGTTCTCGCTCGGTACGGCGCCGTTGACCGTGGAGAACACTTCCGCGATGGCGCGGACGCGATCCGACTTCTTGCCATCGCGCTCGCCGAAATTCAGCGACTGCATCGGCTGCAGCTGCACCACCTCGCGCTGCTCGTTGAGCGTCACCGCAATCGCGCAGAGACCGCCCAGCACGCGGTCGCGCCCGAACTTCTGGTCCAGCGTGTCGAGATGCAGCATGCCGTTGAGCATCGGGATGATCGAGGTCTGCGATCCGACCGCCGGCGCAAAGGATTTGATGGCGTCGTCGAGGTCGTAAGCCTTGCAGCTCAACAGCACGATGTCGGACTTGTCCTTGATGCTGTCGGCCTGCACGGTCGGCGGATTTTTCAGCGTCACGTCGCCATTGGGGCTCTTGATCACGAGGCCGGCGGAAGCCAGCTCGCTGGCCCGCTTCGGTCGCACCAGGAACGTGATATCGCGCCCAGCCTGCAGCATCCTGCCGCCGAAATATCCGCCAATGGCGCCAGCGCCGACCACGAGAACACGCATTTTCTTCTTCCTTTGTTGTCGTTCAGGTGGCGTCTTCTACCACTTTTCGCCGAACGGGCGGATTTCCATCTCGAAGGTCCAGGCGCTTTTCGGCTGCTGATAGAGCTGCCAATAGGCGCCCGCAACCGAAGCCGGCGGCATCAACAGATCGGGATTGTCGAGCGCTTCCTTGCCCCACATCTGCTCGCGGCGTTCGCGCACCCAGGCGGTGTCGACGCCGGAATCGATGATGAGATGCGCGACATGGATGTTCTTCGGCCCGAGCTCGCGCGCCATGGATTGCGCCACCGCGCGCAGGCCGAATTTGGCGCTGGAGAAAGCCGCAAATCCGCTGCCGCCGCGAAGTGACGCCGTGGCACCCGTGAAGAAGATGTTGCCCTGGCCGCGCGGCACCATCAGCCGCGCTGCTTCACGTCCTGCCACAAAACCCGCCCAGCAGGCCATCTCCCACACCTTCCGGAATACGCGGTCGGTGGTTTCCAGAAGCGGGAAATTGACGTTGGCGCCGACATTGAAGATGCAGACCTCCAGCGGCGCATGCTTGTCGGCGTCGTTGAGGAAGGCCGTAGCCTCCTCTTCCTTCCGCGCGTCGAGCGAGCGGGCGAAGATGGTCCCGCCGGCGGCCTCGACTTCCCTGACCAGCGGCTCGAGCTTCTCGCCGTTGCGCCGGCCGGCGAACACGGCAAAACCTTCGGCGGCGAATTTCTTGACGATCTCGGCGCCGATATAGTCGCCGGCGCCGATGACGGCGACGGTGGCGTTACGCTTTTGCATCCTGCTCTCTCTATCTCCTCATCCATGAGGCGATCTCAGAGATTACTTCCCCGAAACCATCTCCTCGACTTCGCGCAGCTGCTCCTTGCCGAAGAACATCTCCTTGCCGACAAAGAAGGTCGGCGAGCCAAACGCGCCGCGCTCGACGGCGGATTGGGTATTCTCGAGCAGCTTGGCTTTCGCATCCGGCTCCTGGGCGCGCGTCAGCAATTTTGCGCCGTCGAGGCCGGACGAGGTCAGCGCTTTTGCCGCCACTTCCGGATCGTCCATCTTCTTCGGCTCGCGCCACATGTGGTGGAACGCCGCCTCGACATATTTCTCGAACACGCCCTCGAATTGCGCGGCGACCGCGGCGCGCATCAAATTCAGCGTGTTGATGGGGAAGAACGGATTCCAGACATAGGGCTGGACCTGGAAGCGCTTGACGAAGCGCTCGGTCTCGATGGCGAGAAACTCGCGTTTGTTCTTGACGCCGGCCAGCGTCTCGGCCGGCGATTTGTTGTTGGTCGACTTGAAAATGCCGCCAAGCAGGATCGGCACATATTCGAATTTGGCGCCGGTGCGTTTTTCGATGGCCGGGATCGCCTCATGGCTCAAAAAGGCATTTGGGCTGCCGAAATCGAACAAGAATTGCGGACTGGTGCTCAAAGCGCGGCCTCCCGGGCGGTCATTTGTATGATCGCTATCATTCAACCAGCCCGGCCGCCGATGTTCAAGCGATCAATTATTCATGATCGGCATCGGCCAGCTTGACGATATGGTCGCGAATGTCGGCCGGCCACGCCGCGATCAGGGTGGTGAATTTCCGCCGGTCGTCGGCGAACAGCGCGCGCGAGGCTTCCTCGAAGTTCTTGAAATTGCCGGCGAGCGCCGACATGAAATGATAGGCGGCGTCGCGCGCGGCGCGGCTGCGGTCCGCATCGCCATTGTTGCGGCGGGCCGCGTCGACGAGCTTGCGCAGGGCGACCGAGGCGCCGCCCGGCTGCGCATTCAGCCATTCCCAGTGCCGCGGCAGCAGCGTCACCTCGCGTGCGACGACGCCAAGTTTGGGCCGCCCGCGGCCGCGCGGCTCGGCGGGCGCCGCCTCCGTCGCGCCTGCGGCACCAAGCCGCGCCAGCACGTCGTCGTTGTTGCCGCGCAGGTCGAGATCGATGGCGCGGCCGGTGGCGTCACTGAAAATCAGCACCGGCTCGGGGGCCCGGCGCTCGGCGGCTTTAACCGCAAGCGCGATTTCGGCCAGCGGCCCGGAAGCCAGCCGCCGCTGGCCCTCAAAGGCGGTGAAATTCTCGGTCATGGGATGCTCCTCATCACTCAATTAATACCCGGATGAAAATGACAAGTCAATATCACCCGGGTAAATATGCGAGCCGATTCCTTGGCCGCATCGCAAATTCCGGGACGGCCTGATAGGCAACAGCGTTCAAGCCGGGGGGACATCCATGCTGACGGTTCATCATCTCAACAATTCACGCTCGCAACGCGTGCTGTGGCTGCTCGAAGAGCTTGGTGTGCCCTATGAGATCGTGCGCTATCAGCGTCAGGGCGACATGCGCGCGCCGAAGGAATTGCGCGCGATCCATCCGCTCGGCAAATCGCCAGTCATCACCGACAATGGCAACACCATCGCGGAATCGGGCGCAATCGTCGAATACCTCGTCGACACCTACGGCAATGGCCGCTTCATTCCGCCGCCGAAGACGCCGGAGCGGCTGCGCTACACTTACTGGATGCACTATGCCGAAGGCTCGGCGATGCCGCCGCTGTTCATGAAACTCCTGTTCACGCTGATGCCGCGCCGCGCGCCGGCCCTGCTGCGACCGCTGGTGCGGAAGGTCTCCAACCAGGCGCTGACGGGCCTGGTCAATCCGCAGCTCAAACAGCACATGGCGTATTGGGAAGAGGAATTGTCGAAAAGCGAATGGTTCGCCGGCAATGAAATCACCGCGGCCGACATCCAGATGAGCTTTCCGCTGGAAGCTGCCGCCGCGCGTGGTGGACTGGAGAACGGCCATCCCAAGGCGATGGCGTTCCTGGAGCGCATTCATGCGCGCCCCGCTTACCAACGCGCGCTGGAAAAGGGCGGGCCGTATCAGGTGGGGCGGTGACGATCTTACATTAGTGGTTCGTCGTCTCGATCACTTCCTTGATCAGCCGCCCGAGCCCTCTGATGTCGCCCGTGGGATCGACCGCATCGCCCATGCGCACCACCACCATATGCTGCGACGGAATGATTACGCAGCGCTGGCCGAGATTGCCGGACGCATAGAACGCGTCGCGCGGAATGCCGAGGCGGACGCGGCCCTTCGCGGAGGGATGCTCGCTGCGATTGGTCCAGAATCCCGCGGCATAATCGCTGTCGAGCGTCGCCGCAGCGGAATAAGCTACCCAGTCCGCGTGCAGGATGCGTTTGCCCCCGACCTCGCCGTCGTTGAGATAGAGCGTGCCGAATCGCGTCCAGTCGCGCGCGCTCGCGAGCATGTTGTTGGCGCCCTGCAAGGTGCCGGAGCCGTCGAAGGCCAGCGTCACGTTGCGCATGCCCAGCGGATTGAACAGCTCGCGCCAGGCGTAGGCGAGTGTCTGCTCGGGTCCGCCCACGGCGTCGCGGATGATCCGCGCGAGAATTTGCGTCGTCGCACTGGAATAGGCCCAGCGCGTGCCCGGTGGCGCGATCAGCGGCGCCTGCGCCGCGAAACCGGCCATGTCGTTATATTGAAACATCTGCTCCGACGGATTGAGCGGTGAATCCGTTTCGTCCAGCGCCAGCCCCGATGTCATCTTCATGAGATGCCCGACCTCGATCTCGCGCCGCGGATCGTTGGCGCCGCGCCACTCCGGGATCGGCGCCGGCAGCGATGGCGAGGTGAGGCCCTGCTGCGTCATGATGCCGAGCAGCGCGTTGATGGCCGACTTGGTCATGGAAAAACTCGGCAGCGGCGTATCGATGCCGATGCCGGGCGCGTAACGTTCGGCGATGATGCGGCCGTCGCGGACTACGACCACCGCCTTGGTGCGGCGGAACGGCGGCTCGGCCGGCTCCTCGAAGGCGTGGTCGAGCGCAGCCTTCAGCGCGGGTTCGGTCGGCTCGACGACGGCAGGACCGGCGATCTCGGGCAAGAGCGGCGGCGCCTTCGGTGTCTTCAGCGCGACGATATCGCTCTTGAGCAGATAGGGCTCCTTGCCGCCCTGCACGCGCACGCAACCCAGGCCCTCGTGGAAGATGGCATGGGTCGCGAACAGACCCGCCACCGTCACATCGACGGTGCTCGCGTTGCGGTCGATCCGATGGCGCATGCCGAAGCGCAGGCGGTGAATGCCGCGGCGCTCCATGATCTCGGCGAAACTTGCTTGCGGATCGAATCCGGAGACGAAGGTTTTTGCGCAGAGCGCGTCGGCAACGGAGCCGGTCGCGGCGCGGATCGCGCGGTCGGGCCGATAGATGACGTAAAGCACGACCATGACGGCGGCGAAGAGCCCGACCGCGACTGCCAGCCTGCGCCAAATCACGGATGTCCTCGCGCGTTTCCTCGCCCCGTCTTAGCGCGCCTTCGGCGCTCCGCCAACCGAGGGCAGCGGCTGCACGGTGACGCCGGGCGGCGGCACGTCGTCATCGGGCACGAAGAAGTCCGACATCAACGGCATGCTGGCGTCGACGCGATAGCGCTCGAAGTCGCGCACGCCGCTGGCGTAAAGCACCTTGTCGTCGATGCAGAACTGCCCGGTGAACTCGCGCGAGGGTCGCGTGAAGATCGCGTAGGCGGCATCCCCCATGATCTCGGGCGTGCGGCTCGCGCGCATCATGGCATCGCCGCCGAGGAGATTGCCGACGGCCGCGGTCGCAATCGTCGTGCGCGGCCACAGTGCGTTGACAGCGATGCCGGCGGGTTTCAGCTCGCCGGAAAGGCCAAGCACGCACATGCTCATGCCGTACTTGGCCATGGTGTAGGCGGTCGAATGCTCGAACCATTTGGCCTTCATGTCGAGCGGCGGCGACAGCATCAGGATGTGCGGGTTTTCTGCCTTCCGTAAATGCGGGATGCAGTATTTCGACACCATGAAGGTGCCGCGGGTGTTGATTCCCATCATCAGGTCGAACCGCTTCATGTCGGTTCCTTGCGAAGTGGTCAGGCTGATGGCGCTGGCGTTGTTCACACAGATATCGATGCCGCCGAACTCCGTAACGGTCTGCTCGATCGCCGCGATCACCTGCGCCTCGTCGCGGATATCGCAAACCACCGGCAGCGCCTTGCCGCCGGCGGCGCGGACGTCGTCGGCGGCGGTATAGATCGTGCCCTTGAGTTTCGGATGCGGCTCGGTGGTCTTGGCGGCGATCGCGACATTGGCGCCGTCGCGAGCGGCGCGCAGCGCAATCGCCAGGCCGATGCCGCGGCTCGCGCCGGAGATGAACAGCGTCTTGCCCTTGAGCGATGTCATTTTTTGAATCCTCCCGGGGCAAATCCTACTCCGGTGCTGTAGGGTGGGCAAAGGCGCACTTGTGCCGTGCCCACCAACTGTCAGCTCATTCCGGATGGTGGGCACGCTCGCGCTTTGCCCAACCTACAATCCCTGGAGATTATTGCGCCGCAGCTTCCGCGCCGCGGGTGCGAGGATCGGGCGCGCCGAGCAAGCCGTTTGCCGTGACCAAGATCGAGTTGGCCGAGGAATAGCCCATCAATTCCGTCACGCTGTGGCCCTTTGCACGCAATCCTGCGAGAACCTCCTCGGGAAAGCCCGGCTCGACCTTCACATCATCAGGCAGCCACTGATGGTGCAGCCGTGGTGCGGCGACGGCGGCCGCGACGTCCATGTGATAGTCGAGCACATTCACGACCACCTGCAGCACGGTCGAGATGATGCGGCTGCCGCCGGGCGAACCTGTCACCAGCACCGGCTTGCCGTCCTTCAGCACAATGGTCGGCGACATCGAGGACAGCGGCCGTTTGCCGGGGCCCGGCAGGTTGGCCTCGTAGCCGACCAGCCCGAACGCGTTGGAGGCGCCGGGCGCGGCGGTGAAATCGTCGAGCTCATTGTTGAGCAGCACGCCGGTGCCTTCCGCCACCATGCCGACGCCATAGGAGAAGTTCAGCGTATAGGTGTTGGCCACCGCATTGCCCTGGCTGTCGACCACGGAATAATGCGTGGTGTTGCTGCCTTCGCGCGGCGGCAGCGCCGCGGTCACCTTGTCCGCCGGCGTGGCGTGCTCGGGATCGATTTCGGCGCGAAGCTTGGTCGCGTAATCCTTGGCAAGCAGGATATTGGTGGGCGCGTTGACGAACGCGGGGTCGCCCAGATAGCGGGCGCGGTCGGCATAGGCGCGCTTCATCGCCTCAATCAACAAGTGCAGCGAAGCTGCCGAGCCCTGCTCGAGGTCGGATAGCCGAAAACCCTCGAGAATGTTCAGCGTCTCCAGCAGCACCGTGCCACCGGAAGAGGGCAGCGGCATCGAGACGATGTCATAGCCGCGATAGGTGCCGCGCACCGGCGCGCGAATGACCGGCTGATAGGATTTGAGATCATCCACGGTCATGATGCCGCCGGCGCTGCGAATGGCATTCGCCAATTTCTCCGCGACCGGACCTTCGTAGAATCCACGCGAACCTTGCTCGGCGACGGCAGCCAGCGTGGCCGCCAGATCGCCCTGCACCAGCCTGTCGCCTTCTTGCAGCGGCGTGCCATCGGCGCGCGCGAAAATCTTCGCCGACGCCGGCCATTTCGCCAGCCGCGGATACCATTGCGGCAAAGTGTCGGCCATGTCGTCGGTCAGCACAAAGCCGTCGCGCGCAAGTTCTATCGATGGCTTCAGGATCTGCGCCAGCGTGAATTTGCCGGAGCCGTATTTCTCCAGCGCCAGCGCGAGGCCAGCGACCGTGCCGGGCACGCCGATGCCGAGCGCGGAATCGCGCGACTTCGCATTGTCGGGCTTGCCGTTGGCCCCAAGGAAGATGTCGGCCGTCATCGCGGCGGGCGCGGTCTCGCGATAGTCGATCGCAACATCCTGATTGCGATCGGCAAGGTGAATCACCATGAAGCCGCCGCCGCCGATATTCCCCGCGCGGGGGTAGGTGACGGCCATGGCGAAACCGGTTGCCACCGCCGCATCGACGGCATTGCCGCCCTGCTTGAGGATGTCGCCGCCGATGCTCGCCGCGATCTTCTCCTGCGCCACGACGAGGCCGTGCTCGGCGGGGACGGCGTGAATGCTGCCGGCTGCCGCTGGCATATAGGCGTCGCGGGCGAGAAGGCTCGCAGGCAGCGCGAATACCGCGGCAAACACGAGCGCCGCGAATTGGCGCCGACTGAATACAATATGCATTATCATATCTCGCAGCGGTTGAGGCCCTTAACGCCGCTGCGATGTTACATGGCGCGACCGCGCCAGTGCAAAGCGCGGAGGCGTGATCGGGATGAGATTTTTGATGGGGACGGCCGTGCCGGAGTCATCCGACGGGATGACCCTCAATGCCGGAAATGCCTGATACCGGTGAAAACCATGGCGATGTTGTGTTCGTCGGCGGCCTTGATCACCTCGTCGTCGCGGATCGAGCCGCCGGGCTGGATCACCGCGGTGGCGCCGGCCTCGATGCAGGCCAGCATGCCGTCTGCGAACGGGAAAAATGCATCGGAGGCGACGGCGGAGCCCTTGGTCAGGGGCTCGGCGAGCTTCAATTCGGCAGCCGCATCCTGCGCCTTGCGCGCGGCGATGCGCGCGGAGTCGATGCGGCTCATCTGCCCGGCGCCGATGCCGACCGTGGCGAGGTCCTTGGCGTAGACGATGGTGTTGGACTTCACATGCTTGGCGACGCGGAAGGCGAAGATCAGGTCGCGCATCTCGCGTTCCGTCGGCGCGCGCTTGGTCACGACCTTCAGCACCATATCGTCCACGACGGCGTTGTCACGGCTCTGCACCAAGAGACCGCCGGCAACGGTCTTCGCCGTCAGGCCGATCACGCGCGGGTCGGGCAATCCGCCGGTCAGCAGTAGTCGAAGATTCTTTCGCCCGGCGACGATCGCGATCGCTTCGTCGGTGGCATCAGGTGCGATGATCACCTCGGTGAAGATGCCGGTGACGGCGCGCGCGGTTTCCCCATCCAGCGTGCGGTTCAGCGCGATGATGCCGCCATAGGCCGAGGTCGAATTGCAGGCGAGCGCCTTGCGATAGGCGCTGGCGAGATCGGAACCTTCGGCGACGCCGCAGGGATTGGCATGCTTGACGATCACGCAGGCCGCGGTGCGCCTGGGATCGAATTCGGCGACGCATTCGAACGCCGCGTCGGTGTCGTTGATGTTGTTGTAGGACAGCTCCTTGCCCTGCAGCTGGCGCAGGGTCGAAACGCCCGGCCGCTTGTCGGGCAGGCGATAGAACGCCGCCTTCTGGTGCGGGTTCTCGCCATAGCGTAGCGCCTGGATCAGCCGTCCGCCGAAGGCACGGAAGTCGGGTGCTTCAGTATTTAGCTCGCCCGCGAACCAGTTCGAGATCGCGGCGTCATAGGCCGCGGTGCGCGCATAGGCTTTGGCGGCGAGCTTGCGGCGCAGAAACAGGGTGGTTGCGCCCTGGTTGGCCTTGAGCTCATCGAGCACGGCCTGATAGTCGCTAGCCTCGACAACCACGGCGACGTCGTTGTGGTTTTTGGCCGCGGCGCGGATCATGGCAGGCCCGCCGATATCGATATTTTCGATGCACTCCTCGAAGTCCGCGCCCTTCTCGACCGTCGCTTCGAAGGGATAGAGGTTCACGACCAGAAGATCGATCGGCGCGATGCCATGCGCCTTCATCGAACTCGCGTGCGCGGCATTATCGCGGATCGCGAGCAGGCCGCCATGCACCTTCGGGTGCAGCGTCTTGACCCGGCCGTCCATCATCTCGGGAAAGCCGGTCAGTTCCGAGACGTCCCTGACCTTCAATCCGGCTTCCGCGATCGCCTTTGCGGTGCCTCCGGTGGAAACCAGTTCGACGCCATGAATGGCCAGCGCACGGGCGAATTCGATCAGGCCGGATTTATCAGATACGGACAACAGGGCGCGGGTGACGCGGCGGAACTGATCGGTCATGGGCAAGATCCTCTGTTTAAAGGGGGTGCCCAGGCGCGCGGCAGATAGTCCCGCGCTTCCCGATGGTGCTCCATCCAAAGTCGCCAGTCGCGCGAGCGGCGGTTGGTTAGCAGCTTCCGCCGACGTTCACAACGGCAAGATTGAGGCTGATCCTACGTCTTGTCGCGGGTGTTCGCCGCTGCCCGCGCTGACATCAGCGACCTGATCCGGTCGATGTCCTCGGGCATCGTCGGATTGTAGACCACCATGCTGAGATCCGGACGGCCATCGACCGCGAAGGCAGAATATTCGAAGGCGAGGCGACCGAGAACAGGATGTCGGATGTGCTTGACGCCCTCGTGATGCGTGCTGATGTTGTTGTCGCGCCACATCGCATCGAATTCAGGACTTAACCGGCAGAGCTCGTCGACCATCGCGCTCACCTTCGCCGCCGCGCCTGCGCGTGCCACGTCCACCCGGAATGCTCCGACCACAAAGCGCGCAACGCTGGTCCAGTCGTATTGTGCAGCACGGGCTCGGGCATCGAGGAAAATGAAGCGCAGGACATTGCGCTGTTCTACGGGCACCGATTCATAGTCGGTCAGCATAACGGTCGCCGCCTGGTTCCAGGCGACCACGTCCCATGTCGCGGTCCTGATCAGCGCGGGGCTCGGCTCCAGCGCATCGAGCACGCGTTGCAGCCGTGGCGTGACGCCTTCACAATTCTCATAGCGGACCTCCGGCAGTCGGCCGAGGCCGAGCAGGAAGAGGTGTTCGCGCTCGGCGTCCGTCAGCATGAGAGCGTGGGCGATCCGATCAAGCACGTCCGCGGAGGGCGCGCCGCCGCGCCCCTGTTCGAGCCACGTGTACCAGGTCGGACTGATATTAGCGCGCTGCGCCACTTCCTCCCGGCGGAGGCCGGGCGTGCGGCGACGCTCCGACCCAAAGCCGAACGCGGCCGGATCGAGCTTGGCACGTCGATCTTTCAGGTAAGTCCCGAGCAGGTTGTCGTCGGTCGCGCTCATCCTGTTAGCCATTATACCCTGATAACATCACTACTTTACCACGATAAGCATAGCGCAATACTGAGCTCCAACCAAACCTGGAGATTTTTGCATGCGCGTCTTTGTTACCGGTGCGACCGGATTCGTCGGCTCGGCTGTTGTTCAGGAATTGATCGGCGCGGGACACAAGGTCCTCGGCCTTGCCCGTACCGACGAGGGCGCCGCGTCGCTGGCGTCTCAGGGCGTCGAGGTCCACCGCGGTTCGCTCGAGGATCTCGACAGCCTGCGCCGTGGCGCCGCCGCCGCGGATGGCGTGCTTCATCTGGCCTTCAATCACGAGTTCTCGAAATTCGCCGACAATTGCGCGATGGACCGCTGCGCCATCGAGACGATCGGCGCCGCGCTCGAGGGCTCGGACCGTCCGCTGCTCGTCACCTCAGGCGTGGCGCTGCTGGCGCCGGGCCGGCTCGCCACCGAAGAAGATGAGCATGCGGCCCGCTTCCCCCGCGTTTCGGAACCGACGGCCACAGCATTGGCCGCGCGCGGCGTGCGGGCGTCGTTCGTCAGGCTTCCGCCGACGACGCATGGCCATGGGGATCATGGTTTCGTTCCGCGTCTCATCGCCATCGCGCGCGAGAAAGGCGTATCGGCCTATGTCGGCGACGGAGAGAACCGCTGGCCCGCCGCGCACCGGTTCGACGCTGCCAAGGTTTACCGGCTCGCGCTGGAGCGCGGCGCCACCGGTGGACCGTTCCACGCGATCGCCGAACAAGGCGTGCCGTTCAAGGAGATCGCCACCGTGATCGGCCGCCGCCTCAATATTCCCGTGGTGTCCAAGTCTTCCGAAGAGGCGGCCGGACATTTCGGCTGGTTCGCGCAATTTGCGGGCGTGGATGTTCCGACCTCGAGCGCGCGCACGCAAAAGCTCCTGGGATGGAAGCCGCAGCAGCCCGGACTCATCGCCGACATGGAGGAGTTCTACTTCGAGTCCTGAGCGGCACGGCTCAGGACCAAAAATCTACAACGGCAGTTCCGGCTCGCGGCGCGCGCTGCGGCGGGCGTTCGTCGCGGCCGGCGACGTGGTCGAGCGCACAAAACTCCAGCGCACCGAGGAGGCGTGGCGGGCATCCTGGTGGATCACGATCTGCGCGGTGCGGCGCGGTCCGTCATTGCCGGACAGGAACACGCTGTCCTCGAGATCGACCTTGTCGTCGAGCGCCTCGAAGGTCCAGACGTCGCGGTTCGGCAGCACCAGCATGACGCCGCGCCCGTCGGAGAGCCGGCTCGCTTTCACCGAGGGGTGCAAATGAAACCGCAGCGCATAGTTGGTGTCGTGGCCCTTGATCCGCCCGCCCTGCGCGGGCGACACCGCATCCTCGCCGTCGAGCTTGGTGCCGTCGGGCGAGACCATCACCACGCGGCGATGGATCACCCCGCAGCGGGCGAGATAGCCGTCATGCGACGTGGTCAGCAGTTCGCCATTGGTGACGACCTCGCGGAAGTTCTCCACGATCTCCGGCCCGCTGACAACAGGCGCGCCCTGCAGGAACTTCTTCATTGCCGACAGCTCGACGAACTGGCAGGACGAAATATCCGCAAACGTCAGCGTCGAATGTGCCGCGGTTGAGCGCGCGAAGGCGCGCCAGTTCTCGCGGCCGGTCGAGGGCATGCCGCAATTGATGACAATGCGGCTCGGCCCGGAGGAGAACTCGAAGGACAGGCAGCCCGCATGGGCTTCATGGCTCACATTCGGGGGCGGCGGTGGGCCGGTGTCCATGATCACGGTCGTGCCACCGGCATCGAGGCGCTGGAAGCCCGTATGCGGCATGCTCGCCATCGGCGTGCCATGGGTGTCGTCATAGGCAAGCAGGGTCGCCACCAGATCGGAGGGCGTGCCGCTCATGCCGTTGAACAGCGCGATCGTGCCGTCGCCATGGCGGAAGAAGCGCAGCATCGGCATCATGCGGTCGATGGCGTTGAGCAGCGCCGGCGGCGGCGCGATGTTGCGCGCGGCAAAGGTCTGCCGCAGCGGCAGCATGTCGATGAGAAGGTCGATGAGGGCCCCAGGGTTTCGGGAAATGTGGCCGCCATCGGGCAGAATCTGCCGCTGCAATTCGTCCGAGAGCTTGCGGCTGGCGCTGCGGATATGCCGCGCCTGGTTGGCAAGGCAGAGCGAGGCGTAGCACAGCGCGATCAAGACCTGCAGCCGTGGCACGCCGTCGGGCATGTCGAGCATCGCAAAGCGCAGATAGCGGATCTCGCGCGTCAGCCCGCGCAAATAGCGGCGATAGAATTTGCTGTCGGTATCGCCGAGCACCAGCGGCGCCTGCGACAACAGCGAGATCACCCGCCGTGACAGCACGTCGGCACGGCGGCCGATCGGGCGCCTGTTGCCGGGATTGGAGATCCAGTCATCGACCAGCGCGCGGGCATTGGCGCGGGTCAGCGCGGTATCGGCGGCGCGCAAATGGCGCAGCCAGCCGAAGCCGAGCAGCGATACCTCCCAGTCCTCCGACGGCGGCTCGAGGTCGAAGATCGAGCGGCCGTGGCAGGTCACGATCTTGCCGGCGAAGACGAAGCGGCCGGCATAGATTTCGGCGGCGCGTGTGGCGTCGGCGGTGCGCAGGTCGTGCGGGGCGATGATCAGCCGGTCGGTGCGGCCCGGCCATAATCTCGACAGCGCCACCGAACTGCCGCTGACGCGCGCGACCATGCTCCGTGCGAAACGGCCCATGATCAGGGTCGAAATGCGTCTGCGTTGAGCGACCGACACGCCTTGCCTTGAAGGGGAGAGGATTCCTTGCGAATCCTTTTAATCCGGAAACATGAACGTGACACCCTCTTGCAAGGGCGCGAATCATGTCGCTTCCGGCGGAAATCCGGTGCAAAATCAGGATTTAACCAGCCTCGCGGCGTAGAATCCGTCCATCCCGCCCAGCCTTGGGTCGGCATGGGGCAGATGGCAGGGCAGGGTGCGCAAATCACCCTCGGAATTGAGGATTTCCGAGAGCCCCGCGACCTCGCTCGCCACGGCCGGCGCCCGTTTCAGGCTGGATTCGGCCGATAGCAGCGCCGCTATCTGGGCCTCGCCCTCCTCCACCTCCAGCGAACAGGTGCAATAGACCAGCGTCCCGCCGGGTTTTAGCAGCGAGGCCGCTTTCTGCAGCAGCCGCTTCTGCAAGCCGACCAGCGCGGGAATGTCGGCTTCGTGCCTGAGCCAGGCGACATCGGGATGCCGGCGGATGGTGCCGGTCGAGGTGCAGGGCGCATCGATCAGAATGCCGTCGTAGCCGCCGGCCTCGCCCTGCCATTCGGTGGCGTCGGCGGTCACCGTCTCCGCGGCAAGCGAGAGCCGCGCCAGATTGTCCTTCAGCCGCGCGACGCGTGCCGGCGAACGGTCGAGCGCGATGACGCGCGCGCCGGCGTGAGCGAGCTGCGCGGTCTTGCCGCCGGGTGCCGCGCAGAGATCGACGATGGTCTTGTCTTTGACATCGCCGAACAACCGCACCGGCAATGCAGCGGCGGCGTCCTGCACCCACCATTGGCCTTCGGCAAAACCCGGCAGCATGGTCACCGAGCCCTGCAGCAGCGTGCGCACGGTGCCTGTCGGCAGCAATTCGCCATGCAGCCGCGTCGCCCATTGCGAGGCGTCCGACTTCACCGTGAGATCGAGCGAGGGCTCGTGGCCGATCGCGTGCGCCATCTCTCTCGCGGTGGCCTCGCCATAATGCGCGATCCAGCGCTTCAACAGCCAGGGCGGAATGTCGAGCGTCTCGGCCTTGACTTCCTCGACGAGGCCGGCGCCTTCGCGCGCACAGCGGCGCAGCACCGCGTTGACGAGCCCGGCGTATTTCGCGGCCCGCCGGTCCGATTGCACGAGGCGCACCGAGAGATCGACCGCGGCATGATCGGGCACGTCCATCCAGAGAATCTGCGCCGCGCCGATCAACAGCGCGCTCTGCGCGCGCGGCGCGTCGGTTGGGACGCCGCGATCGAGCAATCGCGATAGCAGATGACCGAGCGTGCCGAGCCGGCGCAAAATCGTCGCGACCAGGCGGCGCATCAGCGCGCGGTCGCGATCGGCAAGCGCCTTCAGACCGGGATGGGCGGTCGCACCGTCGAGCTGTTCGTCGAGGGTGCGCTGCTTGTGCAGCACGCCGTCAAGGATATCTGCAGCGATCCGCCGCGCCGCGAGACCGGGCACTTCAGCAGGTCGGGCTAATCTTTGCGAAGGCATGCTCGAAAGTTACCCGGAGGGAAAGAGGCAATTCTGCTGGCGTTCGGGGCATGCCGTTGAACGGGCTCAGCTCTGACACGCGAATATGCCAAATATAAGAATCGCCCTTGGCTTTTTCACCGTGCCGCACAATGTGTTGAGGGGGAAATTTTTTTTGAGCCGTCGGTTCCAGCAACGGGAATATCGCGATGAGTGACAATCCCCAGCCAACTGAACGCAAGCCACTGACGCCGGCCGCGGAGCGCGCGCTCGCCGAAGCCGAGGCGCGCCGCCAGGCGTCGGCCGCCAATGCCAAGGCGATGCCGAAGGAATATCAGGGCCCGAAAGGGCCGGAGCCGACGCGCTATGGCGATTGGGAGAACAAGGGCATCGCGTCGGATTTCTGAAACAAAAGCCGCGCAACGAGCGCGGCTTTTGCATTCCGGAATTTTTAGCGCGGCTTAGCGGGTCACCAGGACCCGGGTGCCGACCGACACGCGGCCGTAGAGGTCGGTGATGTCGTCGTTCAGCATGCGGATGCAGCCATAGGAGACGAAGCCGCCGACCGAGCCCGGCATGTTGGTGCCGTGGATGGCGTATTCGCCGCCGGCGAGCGTCATCGCGGCGACGCCCATCGGGTTCTTCGGCGAGCCGCCGGGGATCACGTCGGGCATGTTCGGCTTGTCGTGCTTGACTTCGGCGGGCGGCGACCAGGCCGGGTTGCGGTACTTGCCGTCGATCCGGGTCTCGCCGGCCCACTGCTTGCCGGACTTGCCGACGCCGACGGGGTAGCGCATCGCATGGCCGTCATCGAGGATGAGGTAGAGGTGACGCTCGTTGGTCTTCACCACGATGGTTCCGGGGGTGAACTCGGCGCCGCGCACCGGTACCATTTCCGGCCGCGCCTGCGCCGCATTCATCGCCAGAAGGCTTGCCCCGATGGTGACCGCCAGCGCCACCGCGATCCGCTTCGACATCACACTTTCTCCGCTTCGCCCGCCCCGCAAGGAGCGCTGGTTTCGCTAAAAATGGCCCAAAAGCCGGCCTGCCCACGCGTTTTTAACCGCGCGCGTTAACCAGATGGTTTCCACGCGGGGCTTCGGACTTGTTTGAGCGGGGGGAGAAAAGGAAATCTTCAAATTAAAGTAAATGACTTGGAAACAACACCTGCCGGAAAACCGCCGCAGGCCCGCCACAGTTCCTGACGTTTACGTGAGGGTTCGTCTCAAAGGTCATTCCGGGGCGATGCGTGAGCATCGAACCCGGAATGCTTTGCGGCCCGGAACGACGCCAGTCTTAGGCTGACTTCTCCCGCTTGTTCTGCCGGTTCTTCACGAGATCATCGACCACGGCGGGATCGGCAAGCGTCGAGGTGTCGCCGAGGCTGCCCGGCTCGTCCTCGGCGATCTTGCGCAGGATGCGGCGCATGATCTTGCCGGAGCGCGTCTTCGGCAGGCCCGGGGCGAACTGAATCTGGTCAGGCGAAGCGATGGGCCCGATGTCCTTGCGCACCCAGGCGACCAGCTCCTTGCGCAGCTCCTCGCTCGGCTCGGTGCCGGCCATCAGCGTCACATAGGCATAGATGCCCTGGCCCTTGATGTCGTGGGGATAGCCGACGACAGCGGCTTCCGACACCTTGGCATGCGCGACCAGCGAGCTCTCGACCTCCGCGGTGCCCATGCGATGGCCGGAGACGTTGATGACGTCGTCGACGCGGCCAGTGATCCAGTAATCGCCGTCGGCGTCGCGCCGGCAGCCGTCGCCGGTAAAATACTTGCCCCTGTAGGTCGAGAAATAGGTCTGCTCGAAGCGGGCGTGATCGCCATAGACCGTGCGCATCTGCCCGGGCCATGAGCGCGTCAGGCAGAGATTGCCGGTCGCCTCGCCTTCCAGCACCTTGCCGTCGGCATCGACGATCTCGGGCACCACGCCGAAGAACGGCTGCGTCGCGGAGCCCGGCTTCAGTTTGGTCGCGCCCGGAAGCGGCGTGATCAAAATGCCGCCGGTCTCGGTCTGCCACCAGGTGTCGACGATCGGACAGCGATCGTCGCCGACCACGCGGTAATACCACTCCCAGGCTTCCGGATTGATCGGCTCGCCGACCGAGCCGAGCAGCCGCAGCGACTTGCGCGAGGTCTTCTTCACGGGATCATCGCCCGCCTGCATCAGCGCGCGGATCGCGGTCGGCGCGGTGTAGAAGATGTTGACCTTGTGCTTGTCGATCACATTCCAGAAGCGAGAGTTGTCCGGATAGTTCGGCACGCCCTCGAACATCAGCGTGGTCGCGCCGTTCGCCAGCGGCCCATAGAGGATGTAGCTGTGGCCGGTGACCCAGCCGACGTCGGCGGTGCACCAGTAGATGTCGCCGTCGTGATAGTCGAAGACGTATTGATGGGTCATCGCCGCGAACAGGAGATAGCCCGCGGTGGTGTGCAGCACGCCCTTGGGCTGGCCGGTCGAGCCTGAGGTGTAGAGGATGAACAGCGGATCTTCCGCATGCATGTGCTCGACCGGGCATTCGGTCGTCACCATCTGAGCCGCCTCGTGATACCAGAGGTCGCGCGAGGGCTTCATGTCGACCTTGCCGCCGGTGCGCTTGACCACCACGACCCAGTCGACGCCCTCGGTCTTGGCGAGTGCCGCATCGACATTGGCCTTCAGCGGCACCTTCTTGCCGCCGCGCAGGCCCTCGTCGGCGGTGATGATCACCTTGGATTTGCAGTCATTGACGCGCTGGGCGAGGCTGTCGGGCGAGAAGCCCGCAAACACCACCGAATGGATCGCGCCGATCCGGGCGCAGGCGAGCATCGCGTAGGCGGCTTCCGGAATCATCGGCAGGTAGATGGTGACGCGGTCGCCCCTCTTGACGTTTCGGGTGCGCAGGATGTTGGCCATCTTGCAGACCTCGTCATGCAGCTCCTTGTACGTGATGTGCTTTGATTGCGAAGGATCGTCGCCCTCCCAGATGATCGCGGTCTGGCTGCCGCGTTTGTGCAAGTGCCGGTCGATGCAGTTATGGGCGACGTTGAGCACGCCGTCCTCGAACCATTTGATCGAGATGTTGCCGGGCGCGAACGACCAGTTGTCGATCTTGTGCGGCGCCTTCATCCAGTCTAGGCGCTTGGCCTGTTCGGCCCAGAAGGCGGTGGGTTCCGAGACCGAGCGGGCGTACATGTCCTTGTACTTGGCTTGGTCGATCCAGGCGCGCTTCGCCCATTCGCCGGTCACGTCGTAAATTTTCTCGGACATCGCTTCCTCCCACACAGGCATCAGCGAAATTCTCCCGACGCTGAAGCCGTCTCCATTGTTAACGCAATTATGCGTCCGCGCGCATGGCGGCGACAAGCGCGACGAATAGAACCTTCGGCTGGCGCTCGCTTTGCGCGGCATCAACCGGCCCCCGAGCCGGGTCGGCCGGGGCGCCGCTGTCACCTTCGGGGTTTTTTCTTGGTCTGAAATCAACGATAGGCGACGGAATGCCAGCCATGAAAGGTATCTAATAACCAATTCTCGCAATTGGGACTCGCCATCCGGCGCCTGACCCCCTAAATGGCCTCCCCAGGCCGGTCCGATACCGGACGGCTCCTCCGGAACGAAGCCTCGCGAGAGGGCATTACCGGAAGAGCACAGGAGCAAGGCGATCAAGACCATGATGGATCAGCAGAATCTCGAGCCCGCGCGGCCCGCTTCCGCCGATCCTGCCGTGGCACTGGCGGAGATGCTGGGCCAATTGCCAAAGCCCGCCGCCGAGAAGTCGACGCCCAAGACCTCGGTTGAAGAGCTTGCCCAGGAACTCGGCCTGAAGCTCGGCGACCAGAACGAGCTGACCATCCGCCGCATCCGCCGCGGCAAGGGCTATTCCTTCATCCGCGCCAACGGCACGCAGATCCGCCACGCCGGCACCATCCGCCGGCTGCACCGGATGGCGGTGCCGCCGGCCTATCGCGAGGTGCGCTACTCGCCCGATCCCAGTTCGCATCTGCAGGCGGTCGGCGTCGACGCCGCAGGCCGGCTGCAATACCGCTATCACGCCGACTGGGAGAAGGTGCGCGAGCAGCGCAAGGCGCACCGGCTGGCGAAGCTCGTCGCGGCGCTGCCGAAGATCCGCCGCAACGTTTCCATGCATCTCGCCGGCGAGGAGCCGACGCGGGAGTTCGCGCTGTCGGCCGTGATCGAGCTGATCGCGCGCACCGCGATCCGTCCCGGCAATGAATCCTACGCGCGGCTGAACGGCACCCGTGGCGCCACCACGCTGCTGAAATCCAACGTCATACTGGAAGAAGATTGTTTCGTGCTGACCTTCAAGGCGAAGGGCGGCAAGGCCGTGCGCAAGGAATGCAACGCGGCCAAACTCGTGCGCGCCATCGGCATCCTGCGCACCGTGCCGGGCAAGCGCATGTTCCAGTACCGCGATGCCAACGGCGTCGTACGCGGCGTCTCGACCACGACCGTGAATACGTTCCTGCGCGAGATCGCCGGCATCAAGATTTCGCTGAAGGATTTTCGCACCCTGATGGCCTCTGCTGTCGTGGTGGAATTGCTGTCGCGGATCACGCCGGCGGCGAGCGAGCGCGGCCGCAAGCGGCAGGTGCTGGAAGCGATCCGCGCCGCCGCCGACCAGCTCTCCAACACGCCGGCGATCTGCCGCAAGAGCTACGTCCACGACACCATCGTCACCGCCTTCGAGGACGGCATTCTGGAGCGCTTCGCCGCGACCATGAAAGGCCAGCGCTCGCAGTCCAAGCGCGAGCAGCTCCTGGCGCAGGTGGTGATGGCGGCCGCGGCGTAAGGGCGCGCTAAAGCCCGCCCATCTTGCAGACGAACTTCCATTCGTCCGCCGTCACCGGCTGTACCGACAGACGCGAATATTTCACCAGCGCCATCGCTGAAAGCTTCTTCTCAGCCTTGATCGCGGCCATCGTTACGGGCGTCGGCAACGGCTTGTCGGCCTTGATGTCGACGCAGACGAATTTGCAGGTCTTGTCGGTCGGGTCGGGATAGGATTCCTTGATGACCTCGGCGATGCCGACGATCTCCTTGCCCTCGTTGGAATGATAGAAGAACGCCTTGTCGCCCTTCTTCATGTTCACGAGGTTCTGGCGCGCGGTGAAATTGCGCACGCCGGTCCAGGCCTCGCCCTTGGCGCCCTTCGCCACCTGCTGGTCCCACGACCAGGCCGACGGTTCGGATTTCACCAGCCAGTAGTTCATGACATCCACCGATCTTTCGTTATGGCCGGGCATCCAGGACGTCCGGCCACCCAAGCGTTCTTTCCTTCGCATCATTCAAGACGAGGATGCCCGCGCGATCAAGGGACGCCCTGTAGCGCGGGCATGACGAATCCTGCGTCAAGGTCGCTCACTACTCCGCAAGATGCCTGTCGAAGAATTTTGCGATGTCGGTGAATGCTTCCCTGCTCTCGGGGGCATTGGCGTTGAACTGGTATTGGGCGTGGGACTGCCCTTCATAGATGTTGAGCTCGGCAGTGACCCCGGCG
Organism: uncultured Alphaproteobacteria bacterium; assembly: GCA_963739755.1. Taxonomy (GTDB): domain Bacteria; phylum Pseudomonadota; class Alphaproteobacteria; order Rhizobiales; family Xanthobacteraceae; genus Bradyrhizobium. The sequence goes on from CAVUCB010000005.1 coordinate 51,195, forward strand.
CGGCGCAATTTCCGATGGGTCCGGACCGTGTTGCTGAGAAACAGGTCACGCGTGCCCGACGTCAGGATCGTCGGCGGAAAACCCTTGAAGTCGCCATAGATCGGCGAGATGTAGGGATTCTTCAGGCTCTCGCCGTTCGCATAGAGCTTTGCTGCGCGCCCGAGCCAGCCGTTCCACGTCACCAGGACGTTGTCGACCCACTTGTTGGATTCGTAGGTATCGCCGATCTTGTCGATGTCCGACCACGGCGTGCCCGGTGCGATCGCGGCCGGCCGCGGAAGTTTCTCGTCCTTCGCCCGCAGCACCATCGCAAGCGTCATCGCGCCGCCCGTCGACGTGCCGAAGATGGCCATGCGCCGGGGATCATGCGTCTTCACGACCTCCTTCCAGACCGCCATGGCATCGTCCATCGCGGCAGGATAGGGAAAATCCGGTGGCATGCGATAGTCCACGGAGATGACCTTGAAACCGCCAAAGCCGGCCATCATGATCGCTTCCGGGATCGCGGCCTCGCCGGGACCGAAGACGTAGCCGCCGCCATGGACGTGAACCAGCAGGCGTCGCCGGTTCTCGGGCGGGATTTTGCTTGGCGTGACGATGAAGCAGTGAACGCCGGCAATCCTGGTCTCCTCGACCTTGACGCCAAGCTTCTCCTTCATTGCCGGAATATTGGCGATCGCGAGCTTGGCGCGGCGATCAATGAGTTCCTTCCATTCAGCTGCACTCTTGGGGTCGGCATTGAAGTGCGCGGGATAGGGCGCCCCAATCATCGCCTGCATTTCAGGGCTGACTTCATCGCCGGGATTGCCGATTGATTTGAGCGGAGCGACCCGCTTGCCGTTTTCGGCGTTGGCTGACGCCTCCGTCTTGGCGAGCTCGTCGTAAGATGCCGTCGTTTGTGCGTTCGCAGCCGCCGACATGGCCGCGACGGCCAAGGTGATGCCCATCGATACGATGGCGCGGTGTGATCTACGCATGCGTTTCCCCCTTTTGGGATTCATTTTTTGTTTTGGCCGGCTCGAGCCGGTTGGGCTGACGTTATTACGATGAATAGGCGCCGTGAAGCGCGGGCTGCCGCTTCCGGAGCGGCCCGGCTCATTCTCCTGGGTTAGGGAATAATCGCCGCCGATGTCTGTTCATTGGTCAGGGCTCGATTGCGCAATTTTCGCCCGAATAGCCCATCACGGAGTGACAGATGTTCTTGAACCGCCGCCAGTTCACGGCGCTGGCGGCCGCCGCGGCGGCTCGAATTGATACGTTGCGTGCGGCCGATCGCGCCACCTTCAAGGCGATTGCCTTCGACGGCTTTCCCATCGTCGACGCACGCCCAGTCTTCGCCAAAGCGGAAGAAATCCTTCCCGGCAAAGGGATCGAACTAAGCAACGCCTGGCGCGCGCGGCAATTCGAATACACCTGGCTCAGGACGCTTGGCGGCCGCTATGTGGATTTCTGGCAGGTGACGGAGCAGGCGCTGCTGTTTGCGGCCAATATGTTGCAAATCGAGCTGTCCGCCGAACAGCGCGACCGGCTGATGCAGACCTGGCTGGAACTGAAAGCATGGCCCGATGTGATGGCGACGCTAAGGCGGCTGCGCGAAGCCGGCGTCCGCATCGCCTTTCTTTCCAATCTCACCGCTGCGATGTTGGACGCCGCTGTCAAAAACTCCGGTCTCGAAGGCTTTTTCGAGGAGCATCTCACGACCGATCGGGTTCGTGCATTCAAGCCGGACTCTCGTGCCTACCAGATGGGGGTGGATGCCTTCGGCCTGCGGAAAGACGAGATCGTTTTCGCAGCGTTTGCCGGGTGGGACGCGGCCGGAGCAAAATGGTTCGGTTATCCGACCTTTTGGGTCAATCGCGCCAAGGCGCCGGCTGAGGAGCTTGGCGTCGTGCCTGATCGCATCGGCTCGGGAATGGATGATCTCGTCCGCTTCGTGCTCCCGAACTGACGAGGCGTCTCATTCCTCCGCCTTGAAGGGACGCGTCAACAGACCCTCGATCGCGGCGTCGATGGTGAGCCTTTCGGAAAGGATCGCCGCGACCGCCATTGATACCGGCAGTTCGATCCTTTGCGAAGCCGCGAGTTCGATCATCACGGGCGCGGTGAACTCGCCTTCGGCGAGCTTGCCCGCCGGTGGCGGCTCGCCGCGTCCGAGCGCAAGGCCCAGCGCGAAGTTGCGCGACTGCGGACTGGAGCAGGTCAGGATCAGGTCGCCGAGGCCCGACAGCCCGACCATGGTCTCGGAGCGCGCGCCGAGGGCACGGCCGAGGCGGGTGAGCTCCGAAAAGCCGCGTGTGGTGAGGGCTGCCTGTGCGGAGGCGCCGAGCTTCTTGCCGACGACAATGCCGGCTGCGATCGCAAGCACGTTCTTGGCCGCACCGCCGACCTCGACGCCGCGCACATCCGTGGTGTGATAGGGGCGGAAGGTCGCCGAGCCCAGCGCTTGCACGAGGTCCGCGGCAAGCTGCTCGTCCTTTGCCGCGAGCGTCACGGCTGTCGGAAACCCGCGCGCGACGTCATCGGCGAAACTCGGGCCCGACAGGATCGCAGGCCGCGCGTGCGGCGCGGACTCTGCGATCACCTCGGTCATGAATTTATGCGTGCCATGCTCGATGCCCTTGGCGCAGGCGATCACCGGTATCGCCTCGCGCAGATGCGGTGCCAGCACATTGACCGCAGCGCGCAGATGCTGTGCGGGGGTCGCCACGAGCATGATGTCGGCGCGGCTGGCCGCCGCGAGATCATGCGTCACCGCGATGTCGGCGGCGAGTTTGACGCCGGGCAGCTTTGGGTTTTCGCGGGTCGAGGCGATCCGCCCGGCGTGACCAGCATCGCGGGCGTAGAGCGTCACGCCGCGCCCGGCGCGCGCGGCGATGCCAGCCAGCGCCGTGCCCCACGCGCCCGCCCCGATCACGCCGACCGAATTGAAGGAAGCCACGGATCAAAATCCCGCGCGGGAGTTCGCGTATCCCGTCGGCACCTTCGCTTCGGCATCGAGCAGCCAACGTGCCCGCGGCGGCGCCTCCATTGTGTCTGACATGCCGAGCGCCAGCCGCTCGGCGCCAGCCCAGGCGATCATCGCGCCATTGTCGGTGCAGAGCGCCGGCGGCGGAATGACCAGCGTGGTCTCGGCCCTGGCCGCGACATCCTGCAGCGCGCCGCGGATGGCGCGATTGGCGGCAACGCCGCCGGCGGCGACCAAAGCCCGTGCGGGGCCGAAAATCTCCGCAAACAATTTCAGGCCGACGGCCAGCCGATCTGCTGTCGATTCCAGCACCGCGGCCTGGAAGCTGGCACAGAGATCGCTGATGTCCCTGGGCTCCATCGGCGAGAGCCGGCTCGCTTCGTTGCGCACCGCGGTCTTGAGCCCCGACAGAGAAAAATTCGCGTCGGCTCTGCCGATCATCGGCCGCGGAAAGGCAAAGCGGGTGGGATCGCCGCCAGCGGCTGATCGTTCGACCTGCGGTCCGCCGGGATAGGGCAGGCCCAGCATCTTGGCGACCTTGTCAAAGGCCTCGCCCATGGCGTCGTCGACGGTGGTGCCGAGCCGCACATAATTGCCGACGCCTGCGACCGCGACGATCTGGGTGTGGCCGCCGGAGGCCAGGAACAGGCAATAGGGAAAGGCGAGCGAGCAGGTGAGCCGCGGCGTCAGCGCGTGCGCTTCCAGATGGTTTACCGCGACCAGGGGCGTGTTGTGCACCATCGCGATCGCCTTTGCGGTGGTCAGCCCCACGATCACGCCGCCGATCAGGCCGGGCCCGGCGGCGGCCGCAACCCCTGACAATTGCTCATAGCCGAGGCCGGCGTCCTTCATCGCGCGGTCGATGATGCCGTCGAGCAGATCGACATGCGCACGCGCGGCGATCTCCGGCACCACGCCGCCGAAGCGCGCATGCTCCTCGGTCTGCGAGTGCACCACATTGGACAGGATCCGCCCCGAGCCGTCGCCCTGCCGCTCGACCACGGCTGCCGCGGTCTCGTCGCAGGTGGTCTCGATCCCCAGCACCAGCATCGGCTTTGCGTTATCCAAGAGAAGCCCTTGCGCTATTCGAATGGTCTCGTAAGTAACCGCGCAACACCCTCCTTGCAATCGCAGAAACATGGCCGTTCTCGTCACCCGCCCGCATCCCGACAATGAGGCGACCGCCCGCGCGTTGCGTGAACGGGGGTTTAAGGCTGTGCTGGCGCCAATGCTGCGGTTCGAGGCCTTCCCCCTGGCGGACGATCTCGATGCGGATTTTGCTGCTGTGATCGCGACCTCGGCCAATGCGCTGCGCGCAGTCGAGGCGCAACTCGGCGCGCTCCTGAAGCTGCCGTTGTTCGCGGTCGGCGAACATACCGCCTCCGAGGCCCACCGCCTCGGCTTTGGCCAGGTAATCTCCGCCGAGGGCGACGCGGGCAAATTGCGCGACCTCGTGCGCAAGAGCCTGAAGGCGAAGAAGGCCAAAAGGCTGCTTTATCTTGCCGGCAGCGATCTATCGCGGGATCTCGCCGGTGAACTCTCCGAGTCCGGCTTTGAGGTCGTGACGCAGACGACCTACCGGATGACCGCGCTATCAAGCCTGTCGCGCGAGACCCGCGACGCCTTCGCCGCCAACGAAGTGGAAGCGGTGCTGCACTATTCCCAGCGCAGCGCGCGCGCCTTCCTGGAAGCGGCGCGGGCGGAGGGGGTCGAAATAACAGCGCTCGCGGTGCCACAATGCTGCATTTCGGCCAATGTGGCGGCGATCCTGCGCGAGGCCGGCGCGCTGCAGGTACTGGCGGCCGCCTCGCCCGACGAAAATGCCCTGTTTGGGGCATTGGAGCGTGCTTTACGGCCCTGATTGGCGTAAGAGAGCCGGCCGATTCCGGTATCCGGCCGACTCCGGTATAATGTACTGGCATCACAAGCAGGGAACCGCAGGGATGGCCGATGACGTGCTAGAGGAAGCTGGACCCGCGCCGGATGCCGGCAAGGCCAAGCGCGAACCGCCCACGATCGATCTCGAGGCCACGAAAGTTGCCGAGACCGGGTCTGTGCCTGAGGCCGGCGAGGCCAAGGCGACCGAGGCCAAATCTGCCGAGACCAAATCTGCCGCCGAACCGCGGCACGAGGCGGAGCCGAAGCCCGAGCCTGCCAAGGCCTCGCGCTCGAGGTCCCCCTGGGTCGTCGCGCCGGTTTCCGGCGCGGTGGCCGCAGCAGTCGTGATCGCGGTCGGCTGGCTGCTGGGCTGGCCTGCGGAGCAGACATCGCCTGCGCCGCAGGTGAGCGCCGCCGCCGTCGATGATCTCACCACGCGTGTCGCCGGTCTCGAGTTCGAAGGTATCGAAGACGCCCGCGCCAGTGACCGATCCCGCGGTGACCGCGCGTATCGACGGCATCGAAAAATCCGTGGCGACACTGCGCGGCGATATCGCGGGCCTGCGCGCGCAATCGGAGAAACTCGCCGCCGCCGTCAACGCCGCGAAGACCACGCCTGGCGACTCCACGGCTGCGCCCGCGCCCACGGTCGATCTTTCCGCCATCAACGAGCGCATCGACGGGATCGAGCGCGCGACCCGTGCGCAGGCTGCCGATATCGCGCAGATGAACGAGAAGGTCGCTTCCGCCAAGCCGCAGGATGACCTGCCGCTTCGCCGCGTGGTGGCGGCCGCGCTGCTCGATGTCGCGGTCCGCCATGGCGATCCCTTTGCCGGCGCGCTTGCCGCGGCCAAGGCGCTTTCGCCCGATCCGGCCAAGCTGAAGCCGCTCGACGAATTTGCGGCGAAGGGCGTGCCCAATCCGCCAGCACTAACCCGCGAGCTGCTCGCGCTGGTGCCCAAGCTGTCGCCGGCAACGGAAACCCCGGCCACCGGCACCGGCCTTGTCGATCGCCTGCAGGCAGGCGCGGCAAAACTCGTTCGCGTCGAGCGCACGGACGCGGTGGGCAATGACCGCAGCGCCGTGGTCGCGCGCGTCACCGCGGCGGCGCTGCGCAACGATTTCGCTGAAGCCCGACGTGAATTGTCCTCGCTCGATGCCGCCGACCGCGCGCCGGCGCAAGCGTGGCTCGACAAGGCGGCGGCACGCGACGCCGCGCTCGTCGCTTCCCGTCAATTTGCCGAAGATACCATCGCTTCGCTCGCGAAAGCGGCGCAATAGGGTTTTCATGCTTCGCATTATTCTTTTTCTGGTGTTGATCGCGCTCGCCGCATGGGGCGCCGCGTGGGTGGCCGACCAGCCCGGCGAGGTCGCACTGTCCTGGGGTGGCCCGAAATACATCGTATCGCTGCCGGTGTTCGCGCTGTTCCTCGGCATCATCGTGGTCGCGGCGATGATGGCGTTGGGCTTCTTCGGCATGCTGTGGCTCACGCCGGGGCGCATCCGCCGCGGCCGGCGCGAGCGCCGCGTAGCGCGTGGACGCCACGCCATCACCCACGGCCTGCTCGCCATCGGCCATGGTGATGCTGCGGCGGCACGTCGCCACGCCGATGATGCGCGACGGCTTGCGGGCCATGATCCGCTCGCGCTGCTCTTGCATGCGCAATCGGCGCAGCTCGATGGCGACCGCGCCGGTGCCAAGGCTGCGTTCAGCTCCATGGCCGAACGCGAGGACACAAGGCTGCTCGGCCTGCGCGGCCTGTTCATCGAGGCGCAGCGCGCCGACGATGCGGTCGCGGCCGTGCTGATCGCGGAAGAGGCGCTGAAGATGTCGCCGTCGTCGAGCTGGGCCTCGCACGCGGTGCTCGGCTTCCGCTGCGCGCAGGGCGATTGGGACAGTGCGCTGAAGATCCTCGACAACGATCTCGAGTCCGGCCTGATCGACAAGGCCAATTATCGCCGCCGCCGCGGCGTGCTGCTCACCGCGCGCGCGCTCGAACTGGAAAAGATCGATCGCGATCTCTCCCGCGAGAGCGCGATGGAGGCGGTGAAGCTCGCGCCGACGCTGGTACCGGCCGCGGTGCTCGCCGCGAAATTCGAGAGCGAGGCGCATCAGATACGCCGCGCGATGCGCATCGTCGAGGCCGCCTGGCTCAAGCATCCGCATCCCGATCTCGCCGACGCCTATTCGCATGTGCGGCTCGGCGATTCGGCGCGGCAGCGGCTGGTGCGGATCGAGACGCTGGCGGCGAAGACGCCGGATCATGTCGAAGGCAAGCTCGCGATTGCGCGCGCCGCGATCGACGCGAGCGAATTTGGCAAGGCGCGCGAGGCACTGGGCTCGCTCACCAGCAATCCGACCCAGCGCGTGGCGCTGCTGATGGCCGAGATCGAGCGCACCGAGCACGGCGACAGCGGCAAGGCGCGGGCCTGGACCTTGCGCGCGGTGCGCGCGCGGCACGATCCGGCCTGGACCGCGGACGGCTATGTCTCGGACCGCTGGCGTCCGGTGTCGCCGGTGACGGGACGGCTGGACGCGTTCCAGTGGCAGACGCCGGTGGCGAGCCTGCCGTCTTCCGAGCGGGGCCCCACCATCGACACCTCGCCGTTCGAGGAAGCGATGCTGGCCGCGCCCTCGCCGCGCAAGGACACGAGTGTGAACGAAGGCCTCGCCGAGCCGCCGCACGAGATCGCGCCGGAAGCGCCGGTGACGCCGCCGGTGCAGGACAATGCGCCGCCGGCGAAGGTGGAGGAAAAGCCGCAAGAAAAGGCAGAAGAAAAGGCGCAAGAAACTTCCGAAGCAAAGCCGGCGGAAAAGCCGGCCGAGCCGGTCGTCACATTGCCCCCGCCCGCGGCGCCCGCGCCGGCGGCAGTCGCAGCCCCGGCCGAATCACCGGCCCCGGCCGCCCCTGCGCCCTTGTTCCGCGCCCGCGCCGACCTCAACAAGCCGGCCGCGCCGCTTCCCGTCATCCCCATCGTCCGCGCCCCCGACGATCCCGGCATCGATGACGAGGCGCCGACCGATGAATTCGTGGAACAAATCGGTACGCCCAAGGCGCAGGCAGGCGGCTGGCGCGGTTTCCTGGCCCGCTGGGGCGGGTAACAAATCCTTCAAACGCATGATCCGGGAAAGTGGGCACCGGTTTCCCGATAAGATCATGCGCGGATAAGGCCGTTTTTCTTGCCAATCCGACCTGCGCCCGATATCAGGTGCGCACGCGTTTTTGGACGTTTTGCCAAGCGCGCCGCCGCAATAGCTCAGCTGGTAGAGCACGTCATTCGTAATGACGGGGTCGGGGGTTCGAGTCCCTCTTGCGGCACCAGCAATCCATTGATCTTCCTCAATAATTTCTGCGCGGGCGCGGACCAAAATTCGACCACAGAGAATGGAACCACCGCGTAACCACACGGGCCTACTTCGCCGGAATAGGCCCGCAAATAAGCGCAGGCTCAATCAGCTGTTCACGTGATCCGCCTCGGATGATCGCCATGAGTTGCTGGTCGGTTATAGCTTCGCTTGGGGGCCATGCGCGGGCGCTGCGGACTGCCTGACGCGAGCCTGCCCATAGTTTTTGGATCGGGCTATCGTCCGATGCCCCGCCGCCTTGGCACCCGCTTGTCACGGGTCCACCACATTTGAAAAATGGACTGTTGCCCCAAAGTTACGCCTTTTCCGGGAAAATCATGCAAATTTAAAGTTGCAGTTCGGGGTGCCATTTACAACCGCTTGGGGTCGCGACAAGGCGACGGCATGGAGAAGGATACGATGAAGAAATTTCTGTTGGCTACCGTCGGATCAGTAGCTTTGTTGGGCATGGCCGCCCCCGCGTTGGCCGCTGACATGGCCGTCAAGGCACCGCCCCCGGCCCCGCTTCCGGTGATCTACAATTGGAGTGGCTTCTACATCGGCGCCAATGGCGGCTGGGGCCAGAGCCGCAATTGTGTGGATTTCCTTGGGGGCGGCTTTAACCTCGCTGACGGCTGCCGCGAGCGGTCCGGAGGCGTGGTAGGCGGGCAGTTCGGCTACCGTTGGCAAGCCAGTCAGTGGGTTTTTGGCGTGGAAGCTCAGGGTGATTGGGCAGACCTCAGCAACACGCGTGTCAGCATTATCAATCCACTGTTCTCGACCCGCACAAAAACTGATGCCATCGGCCTTTTCACCGGCCAAATCGGTTATGCTTGGAACGCGTCACTGTTCTACGTGAAGGGCGGTGCGGCGGTGACGGACAACCGTTTCAGCATACTTAGCACGCTTGGCGGCGGTGAACTGGCCGCAGCAACCGCGACCCGCTGGGGTGGTACCGTGGGAGTCGGCTGGGAGTACGGCTTCGCACCGAACTGGTCCGCCGGTATTGAATACGACCATCTGTTTATGGGTAACTCAAACAACTCGTTCTCGGTCGCCACGATCCCTGCCGCTTTTCTCAACAATCGGATCAGCCAGGACGTGGATATGGTCACCTTGCGCGTGAACTACCGCTTCGGCTGGGGCCTCGGCGCACCGCTAACCGCGCGTTACTGACCTCGATTTGCATTTTCCAGCAACTTGGCCGACAGAAATGTCGGCCTTTTTGTTGAGGGAAGATGTTTCAAAAATCATCTGCTAACGATCGGGTCGCGAGCCCGTTTTTCCTTTTCCTTAATCCATTGATAGATTTCCGAGGCTGTAACAGTGCGTCGTATCGGCTGATGAGGGCTCAAGGTGCCCGCAGTGACCTTTCGTCCTTCTGACAACATCGCCTTCGCAAATCGCTTGGCCTCGATTTCAGTCGGAAATGATTTTGTCTCTCTCGCATGACGAGAAAAGCGCATGTGTTTCGGCGTTTCAACCGAAACGAACCAGTGGTTGGTAATCGAATTATATTTGGCCTTCGACCCCGGGCGGTAGTTCTGTTCTATCGGCTTGCGTGGCATGCGTCCCATCGACCCCGCTCCTTCGGCCTGAAAGTACATGCGCGCAAGCCGCCCATAATGGCCTGAAACCTAGGGCGTCGCCTCTGGCGGGGTGCCAGACGAGTCCCTGCTGTCCTCCCTAATCTTAAGGTACCACCGGCTGGCACAGGATGCCTGAGAGCGGCCGAGCGCCCTTGCAATAAGTGGGAACGATTTTCCGGCAGCACGCATTTCCATCAGCTTGCGCTCTTCATCGTCGGACCAAGTACCCTTCCGCCCGGATCGCTCGCCGTCAAGCCAGTCCTGTTCTTCTGCCAAAGCGAGCCACGCAGCTTCCATTCTCTTGAACCGGTTGTATGCCGGTTCGCCCTTCGCAGCTTCTGCCATCTGCACGCATTTCTCGGCATTCCGCCGATAGAGGTCAGACTTTTTCATCAGGCCCTTCCCTTCGCCTTCAGCCCGATCTCGACCAGCCGGCAAATGGCTTCCTGTCGCGTTAAGCCCGGGGCATGTTCTTTGATCCAGCCATCAACAGTTTACCCGTGGTGATTGTTGCTGCCGGCGGCGTTCCCTCCGAAAGCTTCTCGATCAATGCTTTTTTCACCCCACGCCGGTGAAGTGCGATTATCGCATTTGTTTCGGCCAGCGAAAGATTATTCATTTCACCATAGGACCGTATCGCCAGCTCTTCAGTTTGACAGGCTAGAAAAGCCCTCGGCCCGGTCCGGAGCTACGTCGTCCTCAAATTAGTGACCTTGTAGCTCCAAGTGCGAGCGCCGTTGACGGGCGGCAGATTGTCAAATCGTAGCGCATACGAATTGAAGGCCCTCACTTGGCCGGCGGGTACTGTAACGCTCGCGCTTCCCGTTGCTTGTCCTACAACACGGCAATTGCCATTTTGGCAGTCAGTAATTGTGATCTCGAAGTACATTGTACCCAAAGGGAAGGCCGAGTTATTCGTAACCGTGCCATCCAAAATAAAATCGGAATGGCCATAACTCGTCTTCTTAAGATTCACGTTTTCAAGCTTTAAATCAGCGAGCTTGATAGCGGTGGCCGCGATGTACTCTTGGGCGGATCGCTCAGCTCGACTTTTCTCCGCGCTTTTATTGGAGGAGTCGATCAGCCACCAAGTGCCCCCACCGATCAGGAAAAGCACGACGAATACGAAATTTCGAAAGGGCGGGTACGCGACCATTCCCATAATGACGAGTCCGACCAAGAACAGCCCGACTATGAAATCAAACATGACCTAGTCGCCCGATTCATTCAGATTGCAGGGTAGAGGTGCTTGTGATGCGGGCATTGGGGGTTGAGAATTGCCAGTTGGCCTTGGTGTGGTTGGCATTGCGGTCGTGCTCCCATGCGGCGATTTCCTCGACGAGGGTCTGTTTATCGGCAACCCGACGGTCGAGGCACTGGGACGTGAGGACGCCGAGTTCGGACTCTGCCAGATCAAGCCAACTACCGTGCTTTGGAGTGTAGTGATTTTAACGCCAATTCAGATCGACAGTTTGCATGATGCCTGCGTTGATACTCTCAAAAACGACGCGCCGGCGATAGAAGAATTTGCTGCAGAGCAAGGTTGCGGGCCGTATTTAGTTGTAATTCGCGGCGTAGCTGGCGCCTATTTTGTGGAGGCAGCCGACCATGATGACTCCGGCTTTTTCTCAGAGTTGGACGAAGCGCGCTCAAGATTGCACTTCGATTTCGGGGAATTTGTAATCAAGTCAGACGATTGAAAATCGGAATCCGCGCGTGCGGCTCATGTCCGCTTTTGTGCCGCATAACGGACTCAAGTCGGACATCGCGCTAGGTCCGCTTCGTGCCAAACTCGGAAGTCTCCGTTCTCATTCGATCACCTCGTCGGCGCGTGCGAGGAGCGCGGGCGGCACGGTCAGGCCAAGCGCCTTGGCGGTCTTGAGATTGATCATGAGTTCGAATTTGGTGGGCTGCTCGATTGGAAGATCGGCGGGCTTTGCCCCCTTGAGGATCTTATCGACATACTCAGAAGCACGGCGGAAGGTATCTGCGAAGCCGGCCCCGTAGGTGATGAGGCAGCCGGCCTCGGCATAGGCCCTCTCGCTGACTATCGTCGGTATCCTTTCCTTCGCTGCCAATTCAGGACGCGCGTCGTCCATGGACTTTGGGTGGCGGGAACGACCAACGATCGCCTGATCCACACCTCGCGCGACAAGATGACGGCGAAGATTTTCTTCGACAAGCCCGGTGACCTCGACAAGCATTCGGAGCGGATGGCGAGGCTGAGACAGGAGATCACACACGCGATCTACGGGCACTACTTCGGCAACTCGGCTTGACGCCGCCCTCATCAAGCAGCGGGCAGGGGCACAGGTTCATATGGATGAGCACGCGATCCCAGAAACGCCGCCGCGAGCGCGTCACCGTGTTCGTCGATCGCCTTCAGGGCCGCCGGAACGAGTTCATCCCGGGACCTGCGGAAGTCGTCGAGCATGATAGGGTTCGGGTTCGCGGGTGGGTCGATGCGCCTCACCGCCGGCGGCCCGAGCAGCTGGTCACCGACAGCGATTGCAGGCGCATCGCCGCGAAGATCAGATCGTACCAGGTCAGCTTCCCGCCGAGGGCCGATTGCAGCGAAGAGACGACATACGGTTCGTCGCCGCAGCCGAGACTCAGCACGTCGATCTGGTCCCGATCGAGATCGGAGCAGATCAGCGCCTCGATGACCGCCAACATGATCGGATTGTTGGCCCAGACGCCGCCGTCGACCAGCGTGTAGCCGTTGTGCTCGAGGGGGCGGACAAACGAGCGCGCTCTGGGCTAGGTCGGAAGTGCGTTGACGATCTTGAGCGTCGTATTGACGTGGCCCATGAGCTCGGTCTGATCGAGCACCGGCTCCGACGCACCGGTCGGGTCCCGGCCATGGCGGTAGTTGGCGGTGTAGTCGTTGATGCGCTCAAGCGTTTCATAGCGGCTGTTGGCGGGGTGCTGGTCGCCACCGGCCCTAATCTTTTGCAGGATGCCACCGAGATTGTCCTCCGGCGGAAAGGCTGGCGGGATCGCTCTCTAAGTTCGCCAACTAAGAGACGCCTTGGTCAAAGGCGACTCCAATCCGATTTAATTTTCGTCAAACGACGCGACTCCTTCATCTGCTTTCATCGCGACCGGAATGCGGTTTAGTATACGCGGGCCGTCGGCTCGATATACTGAATGTCCTTGCTCAAGGTGTATGTGTGGACAGGCCGATAGTCCAAGTGTGCAGCCCCATTTGGATCTACCCAGGCAAGCGTGTGTTTCATCCAATTTTTGTCATCCCGCTTTGGGAAATCCTCGCGAGCGTGAGCACCTCGGCTCTCGGTGCGGGCGATGGCGGAATCCACCAGCGCCGTCGCCTGAAGAAGAAGATTTTCAAACTCAAGCGTTTCGACCAAATCGGAATTCCAGATCATCGATCTGTCCGACACGGCGATGTCGGATAGGGCCTCCCAGACCTTGCGCAATTCGTCCCTGCCTTGTTGGAGAATGCTTCCCGTCCGAAAAACGGTAGCGTAGGTTTGCATCGCGCGCTGCATCTCAAGCCGCAGAATAGGTGTCGGCGTTCCGCCTTTGGCGTTACGTAGTCTGTCGAACCGAGCCAACGTCGCTTCTCCGGCGTCGGGTGGTAGCTCTGGCTGCGTCGCTTTCGCGGTCAATTTTTCGGCGCAGCGTAGTGCCGCGGCACGGCCGAACACGACAATATCGAGGAGTGAGTTGCAGCCCAGCCTGTTCGCTCCATGAACGGAGACGCAGGCGGCCTCTCCTGCGGCCATTAGGCCGGGCACAGTCGCGTCCGGATTGCCATCAGTCGGTCGGATAGCCTCGCCGTGATAGTTTGCGGGGATGCCGCCCATGCAGTAGTGGGCTGTCGGCAGCACGGGGATCGGTTGTCGCGTGACGTCCACGCCGGAGAAAACGCGTGCCGATTCCGATATGCCCGGCAGCCGTTCGTGCAGCATCACTGCGTCCAGGTGATCAAGATGCAGGTAGATGTGATCCTTTTTCGGACCGATGCCGCGCCCTTCGCGGATTTCCACCGTCATGGCGCGAGAGACGACGTCGCGTGACGCGAGATCCCGGGCGGAAGGCGCGTAGCGTTCCATAAAGCGTTCGCCCTCGGAATTCACCAGAAAGCCGCCCTCTCCACGCGCACCCTCCGTAATGAGGCAGCCCGCCCCGTAGATGCCGGTCGGATGAAACTGCATGAACTCCATGTCTTGCAATGGTAGGCCGGCGCGCAGGACCAAACCGCCTCCGTCGCCTGTGCAGGTATGCGCAGAAGTGCAAGAAAAGTAGATTCTACCGTAGCCGCCTGTCGCCAGGATGACGGTCTGTGCGCGGAAGCGATGCAGCGTTCCATCCATCAACGACCACGCAACGACGCCGCGGCACTCCTCGTCCACCATGATGAGGTCGAGCACAAAATACTCGATGAAAAACTCGGCACCGACCCGCAGGGCCTGCCCATAGAGCGTGTGGATCAAAGCGTGGCCTGTTCGATCCGCCGCTGCGCAAGCGCGGGGGACCGGATTCTTGCCGAAGTCACTCATGTGACCACCGAACGGCCTCTGATAGATTTTTCCATCGTCGGTGCGGGAGAACGGCATGCCCGCATGTTCTAGTTCGATGACGGTGGGGACGGCCTGCCGGCACATATATTCGATTGCATCTTGGTCGCCGAGCCAGTCGGACCCTTTGACCGTGTCGTACATATGCCATTGCCAACTGTCTTCGCCGATGTTGCCGAGACTGGCTGCAATGCCGCCCTGGGCTGCGACCGTATGGCTGCGTGTCGGAAACACCTTTGTGATGCAGGCGGTCGTTAAGCCAGCTTCGACGGCTCCCTGGGTGGCACGCAAACCGGCTCCGCCGGCCCCGACGACAACCACATCAAACGTATGGTCGATGAACTTGTATGGGCGTGTCGAACTCATGTTGTTCCTTGACGGCTATGGATCGTTCGTTCCCGCAATATTGCGAGTGCCGCCCGAACCGGTGCCCAGACGAAGTGCCGCGTCGACCATGGCCTAGACCACGGTTGGATTCTGGCTCATGCCCAGGTAGTCATTCGAACACCAGATAGTCACCTCACGCGCGCGGCCCTTCGAATGCCAGATGGTCGTGGGCAACCGTCCGGCGATCATCTCGAGATCGACAAACGTGCGGTATCGATTTTCCTCCTTTAGGCGGACGGTGGCGCCTTCGAAAATCGCGTTGAAATCGCCTTCAATAAAGTTTTTGAGCCGACCCGACTTGATTCACCGGTAGCGAGACCGACGGTCCTGGAGACATAGATCGAAGGGTCGCGTTTGGCCCGCGCAACGGGTTCAGCGTTTTTCGGTTGCGACATTCAACAACCCCACCGTCATCGTTCAGCTTGGGCCTCACCGGAATCTCGGACCCGAACGGTTCGTCATCTCGGAGATGCGACTAGACTCAGATATGATCGTTAGCTATACATCTATGAAAGATCGCTACTGATGTCAAATACATCACAATTAAACGAGAATGAGCTTTGAAGATCCTCGGCAGATACAAGGGCAAGCTGGGCGAGATCGCGATCTGGGAAAGCGAACGGACGGGCGACCGCTTCTATCGCGAAGGCGAGGTTTTCCAGAGCCAAAGCTCGGCGTCCGGGGAGAGTCGCCTCCCGTACGTCAAGATGATGGAAGGGTTCTTAAGCGACGCGAACAGTGTCCTGCTTCTCGGATGTGGCGGAGGCAACCTCGCGACGATGCTGGCACGCCAAGGCAAGAGCGTGACCGTCGTCGACCACAACCCCGTCAGCTTCGACCTCGCCAAGCGGTTCTTCGGATTGCCGAGGAAATTCCCTGCATCGTCGAAGATTTTAAGGAATATCTCTTAGCCGAGACACGTATTTTCGACGGCATAGCGATCGACGTTGGCGGACCCGGATTTTGCTTCGAGGAGCAGTTCGATCCGGCAACCTGTCATTCGATCACGGCACGGCTGAAGCCTAGCGGACGCGCAATCCTGAACATGCTTGTCGCGACCGATTTCGACGCGGCGCCTGACATGATCGGCAGCGACCTGTCCGAAGGTCACATGACTTCATGGATATTCGACCATCCGGGTCGTCTAAACCGAAATGTCCTCATCGCCTGCCTGCCTAGGCCGCGTCGAGCTAATAGGCATTACATGGCGAAGTTTTCCAAAACCGTCGGCTGTGGTTGGGCGTTGCGGAGCCCGCGTCAGCCTTCGCGCGACAGCAAAACTGTCGTCGTTGCATGGCATGCACGTCCTAATCTGCGCTCAGGGAGAAACGAAATGTTGGAACAGGGCACACGCAACCCGGAATTCGGGGCAGACAAATTCGGGTTCAGAGACCTCAAAGGGGTGAACTGGAATTTTCTCGAACCCGAACTGTACGAATGCGCCCTCAAGGACGGTGAAGCGCAGCTCACGTCCGGCGGCGCACTATGCGCCGAAACCGGCGCGCACACCGGTCGCAGCCCAAAGGACAAATATATTGTCTGTGACGACCAGACTGAGCGGACCATCTGGTGGGAAAACAACGGTAAGATGACCCCCGCGCAATTTGCGCGACTGTACCAGGACTTCATTGCTCACTCCGCCGGCAGGACCTTGCATGCCCAGGATCTTCGCGCCGGCGCAGATCCGGATTTCGGAATGCGTACGCGCGTGTTCACTGCGCTTGCTTGGCACTCGCTTTTCATCCGTACTCTGTTGCTCCGACCTAACCGCAGCGAACTCGCGACATTCCTGCCGGAGCTCACGATCTACTGCTGCCCGACCTTCAAGGCGGATCCCAAGCGCCATGGCGTTCGCAGCGATACGGTGATAGCAATCGATTTTTCGCGAAAGATCGTCTTGATAGGGGGAAGTTCGTATGCCGGTGAGATCAAGAAGGCCGTGTTTACGACGTTGAACTACTTTCTTCCCGCTCAAAACGTCATGCCGATGCATTGTTCGGCAAACGTCGGTCCGCAGGATGATGCGGCCATCTTCTTCGGTTTGTCGGGAACCGGGAAAACAACTCTGTCCGCCGATCCGGGGCGCACGCTGATCGGTGACGACGAACACGGTTGGGGCTCCAAGGGCATCTTCAATTTCGAGGGCGGCTGCTATGCGAAGGCAATCAAGCTGAGTGCTGAAGCCGAGCCGGCCATATATGCGACCACTCAGCGTTTCGGAACGGTCCTGGAGAACGTCGCCTTCGATCCGATAACGCGCGTCTGCGATTTCGACGATGGCTCGAAGACGGAGAATACGCGCGCTGCGTATCCGATGCACTTCATTCCCAACGCTTCAAAGACCGGACGCGCCGGGCACCCCAAGAATCTCGTCATGCTGACCGCTGACGCCTTCGGCGTAATGCCTCCCATTGCCAAGCTGACAGCGGCGGAAGCCATGTTTCATTTCCTGTCGGGGTACACCGCCAAGGTTGCCGGAACGGAAAAGGGCGTTGTCGAACCCGAAGCCACCTTTTCGACCTGCTTCGGTGCCCCGTTTATGCCCCGGCAGCCCTCGGTCTACGGCGATCTGCTGTGCTCGCTCATTGCAAAGCACAACGTAAACTACTGGCTGGTGAACACCGGTTGGACCGGGGGAAAATACGGGGTCGGACAACGGATGCCAATCAAGGTGACCCGTACTCTGCTGACGGCCGCACTCGACGGCACGCTCAACGACAGCGAATTCTACATCGACAAGCATTTCGGCTTTCAGGTACCCGCATCGGTCAAGGGCGTCGACAGCCGTATCTTGAAGCCCCGGGAGACATGGAGCGACAAGGAGGCGTACGACGCCGCTGCGACCAAGCTTGTGCAGATGTTTCAGGACAATTTTTCGAAGTTCAAGAGCGTCGTCCAGGCGGATGTCATGGCAGTCGCAATGTCCGCCTAGGCTCGAACGGAAAGCAAAATATCGTAGCCGATCGGCGCTCGGGTTCGTAGTCCGATCGCTCTCAAGCCAGGACAATTCGGATACCCGAAATAGTTTGGCGCTCCACAAATTACATGATAAGAGATGTTTAATGCATGTGTTCTGATGGTCTAATCTTGGGATAGTTGCCTGTCGTGAAATTGCTGGGTCGTTATCAAGGGAAGAATGGGCAGATCGATATCGTCGAGTGTTCTTGGGACGGTACACGCGTGTATTTCGAAGAGGGGATAAGACAGAGCCAGGCGACGCCAGACGGCGAAAGCGTGTTCACCTACGTCAAGCTCATGGACGAGCTCCTGTCCCGCTCCGAACAAGTCCTCGTCCTAGGCTGCGGCGGCGGAACTCTTGCGACACGGCTGTCGCGTCTTGGGAAGAGATTAGCCATCGTCGACATTAACCCGATCAGCTTCGAGCTCGCGCACAGGTATTTCGATCTGCCGGACGAATTGCCGTGCATCGTCTCCGACTTTCGAAAATTCGTGTTCGATGACCGCGCATACTACGACGGCATTGCGATCGACGTAGGTGGACCGGGATTTCGTTTCACGGAGGAGTTTGATGCAGAGACCTGCGACGCCATCCGCGCCCGTCTGGCGCCGGGCGGCCGGATCGTGATGAATGTGATGGTGGCAAACGACTTTGATCCGACACCTGACCGGATCGCAACCAGAACTCGCCGGCGAGGAACTGCGGACATGGATCGTCGATGAGCAATTCATCGAGGATCGCAATGCAGTCATCGCCTGCATCCCCGAGAAGACGTTGGGTTCACGGGCAGCGCTCGATCGCGTGATGCACCATAGCCATGAACGATGGGCGATCCGCCGGGGAAGATTGCGAAACCGGGATCTCGCCTGCGGATTGCGCTAATGTCGCAGTTTCGGGAAGACCGACGCCGAGGTCGCGATTGGCGGGAGGAATCCGTCCGCGCATTTCTCGCCGACGTGAATTGATCTATCGCAACATCGGTTCTGCGGTTGTTGGCAATTGTGCCTGGGGTTGCAGTCCGGCGATCCTAATCAGCTATCATACCTGCCGCGCAAGCTTTTCTATTGACCGGTGAAGTGTCTTGTCTCTCGTTCGTTGCGATTTTGGTGGTGTGGTTCGCTGACAGGTTGCGATCTAACTTCCTAGGAAAGCCCTAGCGCGGCGGCGAAGGCTGACGGATTATTTAAGCAGGTGAGACGCTCAATCGCAATGATAGGCAACTACTGCTTTTTCTCTTCGGTGGTACCGTCGCGCCGCTCTTCGCGTCGCTCTGTGCGTCCCGTGCGGCGTGCCTGACGTCGTTCTGCACGGCCGGTGCGCCGTTCCTGACGTCGTTCTGCACGCCCCGTGCGTCGCTCCTGACGCCGTTCCGTACCGGACTTCGGCGCCTCAGTGGAAGGCGTAGCGGGAGTGGTGGGTGTCTGGGCGCCAGCATCTGACACCATCAGAATAGCAGGCGAGGCTACGAGTCCAAACACAGATGCGTATCCAAAAAGAGCAAGAGCGCTTCGACGACAGACCCGCTTCGATTCCGAACGTTCACCCATATCAAGCTCCCGGTTTGCTGCCCTCTTGCACGTCGCCCAAATTCCAGAGAGTGGGTATTGATCTAAATCAACCGGGCGGTTGGCAACAAATCCATCGCGCACGACTATCACGCCGCTGGACAGTACCCATCACCCATCTCTAGTGGGCCGCACAGCTCAAAGCTCGACGGGACAATCTGACGGCTACAATTTCCCGGTTGGAAGGGACGGCGAGCCCCAATAACCGAAATTCTTTGGTGCTCGGAACCTGGTTTGACGCTGGAAATTTCTGCCTATTTATCGCCCAAAGGTCGCCCACAAAGGGCCGAGGGCGCCCTTAACTATCCGTTAATTGATCGAAGTGTTCGTTCTCCGAGACAGTCCAACAATTGAGGCGCACCATGCGTAACGATTGGACACTGACGCGGTTGGAAACGGCGCTCTTCATCGTAGCGCGACGCTTATGGCCAGCGGGTTTGTGTGGGCATCAGGCACCGTCGGCTGACGTCATCACCGAGCTGTTCAGGGCGGCAACCCGCCCCAGGCAATCGCACATTCCACAGCACGCCGGGTGCCGGTGCGGTCGCAGGGTGGCACCCGAATCGGCAGATTGCTGGCGAGTGCTTCGCGTTGTTAAGAAATTCGCTGCTGGGGGCCAAACGGAGGTTCCGAATGGGTGTGGCAGGATGGCGCTTTGCGCGAAACCGGGGGCGGGCAGCCGCTCTTGCTGTCCTCGAAGAATTGCCGGTGATCTGCTCGGTAGCGGTCGCGGCCGGCGCGATGATCATGGTGGGGATCATGCTCTATAACGATTGGCCGCAGTGAACGAAGACATGGCGATGACGGTAATGCGCTGCGAGCTGCAAGGAATACGGCGTGCAAGTTCCGTGCGTAACTCCGCACTCATTCAATATTTTGCCGTAAACGGGCCCAGACAATCCCGCGGCAACCCGGCATCGATTCTGGGCTAACTATGCGCCTTCCTCGAATAACCAACGCTGAATGGAAGCTGATCGCGCCGCTCCTGCCGCCGAGCGATGGCCGAGGCAAACCGCGCCAGCGGCGCTATTGCAGTGCGTTTTTCTACGCCGAGGCGTGCCGCTGTTCCCTGGAAAGCTTGCCGGGCTATGCCAACCCGCAGACGCTGCGGACCCGGCGCCAGCGTTGGGAGGCTGACGGCACATTGGCCAAGGTGATGGAAGCCGGTGCGTCGGTGATCCAGCGCATGCGCCGCGAGTGTTGGGGCCAACTTCGCGCCTTCACCAATGTGGGTAGCCCGGACTAGAAACGATAGAGCGAGTTTTTCGGTCGCGGCGTGAGCGCGCGAAGGCCTGCAAACGCCGCCGCCGCGCCACCAAATTGCCGGACAACTCAACGACGCCTGTTGCGGCGCGCGGGGGCACCAAGGGAGGAGCTGATGGATACCTCGGCGTCTGCCGCACCCGACGAAAAAACACCGCCGCCGGAGGAGGCTTTGGCGACACAAATCCGCGAAGAGAAGTCGAAACCCTCTGGCCCGCTGGAGATCGGCGCCGAACGATTTAACTCTTCCGTCGCCCGGTTGACCTCAAATTCGATAGACGAACTTCAGGGGTTGGTCTCCGAACTCCAAAAAATGCAAGAATTCCTTAAGTCCGAGGTCGATAACGTGCAGCGCCAAATCGACAGCGCGTTGGCCGGAATTAATATCATCGTCGAAACTATTGGGCCGTGGAAGGGCTTCGCGGGCTCACAAGCAATTCCATCGGGTACTCGCAATATCCGCGCGGGAGGACCGGCGGCCAATATTGAGCAACGCGTTCGCGTCGGGTAGCAACGGCCGGGGCGTGCCGTTCAGGGATATTGAGCAAGGTGCGAACTCGATAAACCGGGCAGAAGCCTGCCAAGAAAGCAGTCGGAAATGACTGGCAGACACTCAGCTGAATTCCCAAACATGACCCAGCGAGCGGTTATGCAATATCTAAGTCTCGACGATTGGAAGATCGCCGCCCGGCTTCCCATTCCAATGGGTGAACTGATGCTGAGCCGCATACGCAATTTTGGTTGGATCGAGATTCGAGGTGAAAAGCAACATACGGCAATCAAACTTACCCCAGCGGGGCACAAGGCGTTGCGGAAGCCACCCACCGGCTTGTAGAGGGCGAAGGGAAAATGAGCGCAGCGGGCAAACTTCAGGAATTCGTAAAAATGTTGGGGGCGCCGTCTAGACCCCGCTCGCAAGCTGCTTCGATCGTGGCCGGACCATCGCAAACCAATCTAATTGCCGCAGAAAATACTACCGTCGACAGTGCTTCGGTAAAGCTTGAGGCTACGCCTGCCCCTGACGCTGAACGCGAAAACGAAGGGACGACAGCAAATCAAGCACTCTTGCCACTAACCGGTCTAGATTTAGGCACGGCGATCCGTCTCCGTTGGACGCTGCGCGATATCAAAGCCAAGCGGACCAAAATAACGCCCGTCAGCCCAAGTGATTTGAAGACTTTGATTGAAATGGGTCTGGTCGAAATGCGCGACGAAGCGCCTATGCTCACCAACGAAGGTCATCAAGCACTTGATCAATGAATGCCCTTATAATGAATGTCCTTATAGAGAGACGGGCTGAGCCGCTCCTTCAGTCGCTCCCGCGCTACGGCGCGGTTGGCGGCATAGCTCGTCGGCGTCACGTCCAGGTGCATGCCATCGTAGTTGACGGTGCTGCAGCGGGTCTTCCGATCGATCTTGAAGTAGTAGCGCGAGCCATGCTCGCCGCGGATCGCGGCGTGCAGGGTCGCGAGCGCGTCTTCGGGATCGACGTCGGCACGGAAGGCGAGACCATAACGTCGATGTCGAATTCGTCGTCGCTCGAGTGGCGCGCGACGGTCGCGCCGATGGCGAAGCCGCCCTGCGGATAGAAGTCGCGGACGAAGCCGGCGAGGGGACTGTCCTCGCGATCGAGCCATTCGTTGATGGCGTGGTAGTGGTCGACGGCGAGCTGGTAGTCCGGTCTGGCTTCAATTCTCGTTTCGTTCCTTCCGCAATTTTCCCGCGGTTAGGATACCCGCCGGAAAATTTCCTTCAATTCATCGGAGCGTGTAACTCCGAACTATTTCGTGAGACGAAGAACCCACTCACAGCTTTCCGATCGGCGACCAACTCCGAACTATCAACTGCAGCCCGAAGTCCCACCGCAGGTATCGCACTTCATACACGTCGGTCTCTGTCCTTCTTGGCTTCACAATTCCCACTCGGCGCCGGTGGCGCCGAGTGGGGACCTGCTTTGCCCCGATTAGGGGACGTACTTGTAGGGGACGTTCTTTGCCCGTCGCCGCAGCCTGATCACCACACACATGCAGTCGGAATGATCAAAGTCACCCAGTTTTGGAACCGCAATCGTCACAACTCAAGCAGATGCCTCCGCAATCTACGGAAAAATTGCTCGCAGGGCTGGTTGCTTTTTGTGACCTTCGCTCGGGCTCCCCAATCAGTCCTCGTCCGACGGACCGGCGATCACGGGCTTTTTTCTGTGCTTCACCATCAGATCATTCAGTGCCCGCACGACAAGGGTCTGCAAGGATTCGCCGGCCTCGAGCGACAAAATCTTAAGCTCCCTCCAGGAGGGTTCGGTGAGGCGCGTTTGCAGGTATTTCATTGTCGGTGGCGCCTTTGCAGTCGCTGCGCCCTTCTTGGCGTCTGATTTCGCTCTTTTCTTTCCTGCCATTCGGAACGTCCTTGATTGGCCAGATTGTACGGACCGCGGGCGACATACATGAAACAGTGTTTGGGTAAATGCACCTTTGCACCAATTACTGCAGCAGTGTATTCTGACTTCCGATAATAAGAGATTATCGGACGCGAGGGGAAGCTGCGTTGATCGACATGTGCCAACTCGTCGAACGCCACCTCCGGGTCGCAGCCTTCGTCGGCATCGGCCTCATCCTGGCCGGCGGATCCTTGATCTTGGCCGCTCAGCCGGCTCCTTCTGGGGGCCCATTCCCCGAATGGCGCATACGTGTAAGCCTCTCCGCTTTCGAGTAACCGACAGGAGAGCACCTATGGCTCAATTCAAGGAATTGACGCTATCCGACGGTGAGAAGATCACCATCAACATGGACAACGTCTGCGCGATACAGCGGTTTGTGGACTTAACGACGATCAGCTTTTCCAGGGATTACGCACTTCACCTTAAAGAAACGCCAGCTGAGATGCTGGCTGATCCGATCGATCCTCGCCTCTAGGGCCACCGCACCTAGAAAATCGACGCACCGCCCGGCCGCGCCGCCGAGGAACGTCGTGGCTCCGGCCGGGTTGCTCTTTGGGGCGGGACAGCGGCGAGGCGCAGGACCCGAACACCATGTTGACCCGCTTCACCCCCCCCCTAAGGAAAGCGTCATGACCCAAGCAATCGTCATTTTCGCAGGCATAACGGTGGGGACCGCTGGGGGGGCGATAGTCGTCCTCGCGTTTTGAAAGAGCTATCCCGCCTGGAATCAGACACGCCCGCGCAGGTTTTATTTTTGCGGGAAAATGTCGCCAATGGAGCTGCAGCGGACGGGACCGCTAACCCGCCCCGTGCACTGCCATATCAATGCCGCGACTGGCGCCCATGGCGCTTAACCGGCGCCACCGACCGATCGAAATTGGGGGCGTAAGCAAACGCATTCGCGGCCGGCGCGGCCGGGTAGTTATGCGACCCCACACCGAGGCTTTGGTAGAACGCTGCCGCTCCCGGTTCTTGCACCGCCTGTTGCGCCAGCACCGGCGACGTGATTGCCGCGGACAGAAGTGCGGCGATGCTGAGAAGCTTGAGCTTGGTCATTGTCGATCTCCCTTTTGAGCTGATCAAGAGAATAACCGCGAGCTTCGCGTCGCGAAGTTGCTGTGCCATCTCACTTCAGCAGGTAGAAGCCGGACGCGCTCATTCAATGAGATGTCGGGCGTCATATGACAACATGATCGTGATCACGCAAGAATTGGCGCGACATGAATCAGCACCGCAACCTCAGGCGTCGCCGGTCAGCACAAAATGCTTCGCTGTTGCGTGCTGCGCATGGCGTGCGCGCTCTCCAATTTTGCGCAAATAGAGAATGATCTTCCGGTCGATCGCGCGATCAGCGAGGCGTGATCAAGCGTGCCAAGGGCGCAACTTCGACATCGATCGGCCGATCACGTTTTGCTGAGCGCGAGACAATACGCTTAACAAAAATGCCGGGCCTCATCCCAAGCCGACTGCGACAGCGCAGACGGCGAGTGACGCGTTCGGGAACTTCGTCGAGCAGTGGCGGCATACTGCGGCGCGCAGCGTCATGATCGCGGTGGAGGGCCAGTGAAGCCCTCGGACGATCCCCGCATTCAGCACGCGCTCTGGGTCAAAGGCGAAATCGTCGGGCGATTAGACGAAGTCTGCTTCATCCCTAACAACGGACATTGTCAGGCTGTCTCGGCATGTCCGTTTGGTGCCAACGCACAAAGTCGCTGCGCTCCAGCCCGCTGCGCGGGAGCAAGAGCCGAGAGGCCGGTAGCCGGTTGAGAGGAAGGCGATAGCCGGAGTGGCAAGGTCGACACGATCAACCAGCGTAGTGTTGGCGTGCAACGCATGATCGCGCGCGGATCAGCATCCTCGTGCCAGCCACATCATCGGCCGCACCGATAACGCGATGATAAAAAAATCCTTGACGAAAGCACCAACCAGTTTGCTTGAATGTGCCGTCTATATTGCGGCTCGCAAGAAATTGATTCACGCCATGTCGCTGGACATCGATCGACCGGTTAATCGCGCAGTGGTTGTCGGATGTGCTATTTCTGCCACGCGCAACCATTTGAAATTACACGTGTCGCAAACATTAAAAGTACTCTTGTGCAACACTCATGCCGAAACGCGGAAGTTGTGGAAGCGTTCTGCCGGGTTGCCGCCTCTCGAAGCATACCCGTCGATCAATTCACTAGCCGTCTATTGCTGCACTTCACGCGCCTGCCGAGATGACCACAAGCGGCGCCTGCATTAAATCCTCATAGCGCCCGCTGCTTATCCGGTGCCCAACTTCCCGCGACTTCGTGCCTTGGCGCTTTTCGGCCGCCGGCTACCTCGTCGTGTGGAGGCTCCCGTGATCCCGGCGTCCGAAAACCAGCACATGAACGGACACCGATTTGGCGCGAGCCAGGACTAAGACGATCTGTCTTTTCCAAAGAACCTGGACGATTTGGTGCAGTCCACTGGGAGTTTACAGATGATCATCAGTTCCCAGGTTTTCGAGGCGTATCTCGAATGCCCCACCAAGTGCTGGCTCCGCTCACGCGCCGAACCGATCACCAGGAACGTTTATGCAGAGTGGGCTCGCGCGCAGAACGAAGCCTATTGCGAGGGCGGCCTCAAGCGCCTGCTCGCAATGCTTCCCGAGAGCGACCGCGGGATGAGGCCGCCCATTTCCAAGATTTCCAAGAACGCGACTTGGCGCATCGCCATCGGTTCGAGGTTGCGAACGAATACCTTCGAAACTCAGCTGCAGGCTGTGGAGAAAACGCCATCTGAAGGACGGAGCAGGATCGTCGAATTCATTCCATATCATTTCGAATTTGCTAACAAGATCACCAAAAGCGATAAGATGTCGCTCGCATTCGACGCGCTCGTACTCTCCGAGGTGGTCGGACGCAAGGTCCGCCTCGGTAAGATCGCTCATGGCGACGATCATTCTACGCTGAAGGTGAAGCTCTCTTCTCTGACTAGCGAAGTACAAAAGCGCATCGAGGACATCACCACCCTTTTGGCCAACAATTCGCCACCAGACCTTGTTCTGAACCGGCATTGCCACCAGTGCGAATTCCAAATGCGCTGCCGTAAGCTGGCCACGGAGAAGAATGAGCTCAGCCTGCTATCCGGGATGTCGGAGAAAGAGCGCAAGAAGCTTCACGGCAAGGGCATATTCACAGTTACCCAGCTGTCATACACCTTTCGTCCGCGTCGACGCCGGCGGGAATTGCGAAACAAGCAGGAGAAATTTCATCACTCGTTGCGGGCGCTCGCAATCCGCGAAAACAAAATACATGCCCTCGATCTGCTGGACCTGAAACTCAATGGCACCCCCGTCTACCTGGATGTCGAAGGTCTGCCTGACCGCGATTTCTACTACCTGATCGGAATTCGCGTTGGGACTGGGGGTGATGCGGTTCAACACGACTTTTGGGCGGATAACAAGGACGGGGAGAAGCACATATGGGACAAATTCCTTAATGTGCTTTCGGCAATTCCTGATCCGCGGCTCGTTCATTTCGGTAGCTACGAGACGGTTTTTCTGAAGCGAATGCGCGAGCGTCATGGCGGGCCACGCGAAAGCTCGGCAGCCGCAACCGCTATCGAGCGCGCGGTGAACCTTATTCCGTTCATTTTCGCGCATATCTATTTTCCGACGTACTCCAACGGACTGAAGGACATTGCTGGGTATTTCGGTTTTCGGTGGTCAAGTTCGCCAGCGCAAGGCAGCGGGGAAAGTCCGCATCGCAGGACAATTGATCGATGCGATTACAGGGGCGCACATCTGGGCGGACAGGTTCGAGCGCGACCTGACGGACGTTTTTGCTCTCCAGGACGAAGTGACGGTCGCCGTCGTCTCGGCCATTCAGCCAAAGATTATTCAAACAGAAATCGCATTGTCCACGCGGCGGCGACCGGAGAACCTCACTGCGTATGATTATTATCTCCGCGCCTTGCAGCATTACCTCGCGACCCCCGAAGAATTGGCCGAGAAGATCAAGCTGGCTCATTGCGCTTTGGAGCTGGCCCCTCTGTTCCGCCCTGCAGCGGTTCTGGCAGGTGTCGGTCACATGCAAAACGTCCTTTACGGCTATGCTGACGATCCCCAATTCGACCGCAGGGAAGCCGTTCGGCTTTCTCGCTTGGCATTGAGCCTCGACGATAGTGATCCAGACACGTTAGCAGCGGCTGCTGTAATCTCGGCGTTCATGGTCGGCGATTGTGAAACTGAGATCGAAATGATTGACCGGGCGGTCGCGCTCAACCCCAATTCATTTGAAGCATGGTACGGCAGAGGCTGGGTCCATCGAAATGCTGGACTGCCGGAGGAAGCGGTCCTGAGCTTTGAACGTGCTATCCGCATGAGCCCGATAGACCCGCTGCTACATCGGTCGTTTTTCGGGATGGGCATAGCCTTGATCGAGCTTCGTCGCTTTGACGAGGCCATCGTCGCAGGCAAGAAAGCCCAACGCCAGAAATCCTCCTTTTGGCCAGCTTACTGCTGTCTCGCGTCCGCTTTCGCCCATCTCGGGCGCGAGGCTGAGGCCCGTGAGGCGGTGGCGCGTCTGCTTGAGTTCGATCCCGCCTTTACAATATCAGCGTTCATCGCGCGGGGCGGGCAATCAAACGCGAAGCTGTTGATCGAGGGCCTTCGGAAAGCGGGCTTGCCCGAATGAACCTTGCTCGCGGCATCACGAATTAGAATGCAACTGCAACCACGGATTTTCTCGCGCTAGATATCCTCGAGCCGGGCCGTCGCGCGGGCCCCCCACATTTCTATGCCCTTCAAAGGACCCCAGCCCCACTGGGGCGTGTCTCCACGTTGCGCGTCTGGCGCGCGCTGGGGAGCGCCCACCGGATCAACATTGCGAGCATCATCGCGTCATCACCTCGACCACGACCGACAACGGCAGGCGACGGGCCAGCAGGCAGCCGCTTTTGGCGCGACAAAACAAATAAATGGCGAAAAATCCCAAGAATTTGAGCCGGGTCCATTCCTATATCACAGACTGCTGGGATCGTGCGGCCTGCGGGCTACAGCGCACCATTTCCCTGCGAGCCGCATCCTTTTCCCAGCGAGCAAATGCTTGCTTCAAGGTCGGCAAAGGCTGCGGGCGGCCCCGCGCGGCCATTCTGTTGTGCGATAGCCGAACCAGTAGCTCACGAGGCGGTCGCCTGCGTCAAAGAACGGGTCGTTTAAAAATGAGGATCAAGCCGACAGACCTGCAGCCCATTCACTCTGTCTATTGGGCGTCTCTCGATGGTCATCACCTCGCACGATCAACTCGGAAATACCGGGCGCAAGACCGGTTTCTGGCTCGAGGAGCTCGCCGCTCCCTACTACGTTTTCAAGGACGCCGGCGTCGAGATCACGCTCGCCTCGCCGAAGGGCGGTCGTCCCCCGCTCGACCCCAAGAGCAACGAACCCGAATTCCGCACCGATCTTACGCTCCGGTTCGAGAGTGATGCGGCTGCCGAAGCCCAGCTCGACAAGACCCTTCGCCTCGACAGCGTCAGGCAGGAAGATTTCGACACCGTCTTCTACCCCGGCGGCCACGGCCCGATGTGGGATCTCGCCGAAGACAAGAACTCCGTCAAGCTGCTCGAGTCCTTCCTGGCCGCCGGCAAGCCGATCGCCGTCGTGTGTCATTCCACGGGCGCGCTGCGTCACGTCAAGGCGGCGGACGGCAAGCCTCTGGTCGAGGGCAAGGAAGTCACCGGCTTTACCAATGGCGAGGAAGAAGCAGTCGGCCTCACCAAAGTGGTGCCGTTCCTGGTCGAAGACGAGATGCTGAAGCTCGGCGCCACCTTCTCGAAGAAGCGCGACTGGGATGTTCACGTCGTCGAAGCCGGCATGCTGATCACGGGACAGAACCCGCATTCCTCCGGCCCGGCCGCGAAGAGACTGCTCGAGAAGCTCGCCAAGATGAAGAAGGTCGAATTGGCCGCGTGAGGCCATTTACTCGGGCCTAGCCGCGAAGACGCTGCTTAAGCGGTTCGGCAAATGAAAAAGTGCGCGAACAAGGATGAGGGGAGCGCTTGCCTCCCCTTCATTCTTTCGGACATTCAGCAGCGCCCCGCGTTTGACCGTCACTCTTCGCCCGCTCGATCGGGAAGCCGCGCCAGCGTGCTCATCAGGCGTCCGCGCCAGTCCGGATGTTGAACGCTGATCATCTCGACGGCGAGCATCGCGCATTCGTCGCAGATATAGGCCGGCGGCACCGCGACGAGTTGCAATACCTCGCTTTGCTTCTTGCGGCAGAACGAACAGGCTGGCGTGCTCATCGCCTTCACTCTGTGGCTACAGTTCGGCGGTAGTGTGGCTTGCGCCGCTCCGCACCCTTCGCCATGCCAGTACCACGCCGGTGAGGCTGAAGGCGAGGCCGCACAGGCAGAGCGCGACGATCACACCCGTGCGCAGCCACGGGTGCGAACCCAGCGGCTCGAAGTCGAGCTTGTGCAGCGCGCGGAACAGCTCGTCGCTGTGCGCGAACAGCCTTCCATCGTCCATCGAGAGAAAGCCGGAGAAAATCCAGGTGAGGAGGAACGGCGCGAAGATCAGGCCGGAGATTTGATGCCAGCGCTGCAGGCCCCGATAGCCTGGTCCGCTGCCGAGCCGCAACAGGCCGATGATCACGCCGATCGCTGCGCCGATGGTGGCCAGCAGTGACAGCCACCACATCAGTGCGCTCCACATGTGCTTGTGATGGCGCAGCTCGGTCGGGTAGAGCCAGTGCGCGATGTTGCCGACATAGTTTGCCAGGCGCTGGTTTCGCGTGGTGGTGAGGACGACCTTGCCTGACCTCGAAGAGATGTAGATCTCGGTGTCGGCATTGTCGTTCAGGGCATAACGAAATAGCGGGCGGTCGGAGTCGAAGTCGCCCGCCACCGTCCATTGGTCGTAATCGATCAGCTCGGCGCCCGCGGGCGACGCATCGATCTCGTGCGTCGCCGGCCTTTCGCTGCGTGCCGGGAACGGCACGAAATGCATGACGATCCCGGACGCGAACCACGTCGCAAACAGCAGGCAGAATGCGACACCCCACCAGCGGTGCAGTGTCGCGAGGGGGCGCATCACTAGCTCATCACCACTTCGCCGAGGCGGCCAGCTCGAACGTCCGGGGCGCGCCGAGGATAAGCTGGTCGGGCAGGCCCGCATCGGAGAACTGGGCATAGAGCGCGTTGGTCACGTTGCGCACGCGGAAGCTGACGCGCATCTTCTCCAGTCCTTGCCACGGCAGGTCCCGGCCCGGGATGTCGACAAAGGCGAACAGGTCGGCCGTGGTGTAGGGCAGCATGGCGGTGAGATCGTCCTCGAACAGAAAGCGCTGTCCGACATGACGGATCGAGCCGCCGATCTCGACCGGCCAGCGCCATTCGTTGAAACGCCAGGACGCGCCGGCATTGATGATGATGGGCGCGACATTCGATGGCGTGTTGCCGGTGAACACATCGAAATCACCGTATTCCGATTGCGTGAAGGCAACATTACCCCAGAGCTTCAGGTTCTCGACCGGACGCACGGCGCCGGCAAGCTCGACGCCCTTGGTGTGGACCTCGCCGGCCAGCGTCGCGACCGCGTTGGTGAGGAAGACATAGACGTTGCGCCGTTCGATGTCATAGACCGCAATCGTCGCTTCCGCGCGCTTGTCGTCGGATATCACCTTGACGCCGGTCTCGTAGATGCGCGCGCTGGTCAATTCGAGTGAGTTCCCTGGGCTGACCGAGAAGATGCCCGCCGCGGCCGGATCGTAGGCGGTCGCGTACATGCCGTAGAACATCAGGCCCTTGACCGGCTCGAACGTCGCAGCCGCGCGGTAGGACACAGGCTGCCAGATCGTGGTGAAGGGTTGGCCCGCGGGGATCGAGCCGTCGAAATTGATGCCGTCGCGCGTCAGCGTCAGGTTCTCGGCGCGGATGCCGCCGATCAGCGCCAGCCACGGCGTAAGCTTCAGCCGATCCTCGATCGTCACCGCAACATCGTCGAGCTTGCTGTTGCGGTAATTCGGCTGCGGGATGCCGTAAAAGCCGGGAATGGGATTGATCACGTCGACGGAGTCGGCCGGGAAAGCGTCGGGATTGCCTTCCTGCGCGAACTGGATCTCGTTGCGGCTTGCCGACAATTCGCCCGCGAGGCGGTTCTCCATGCCAAAGAAGGCGCTGTTCCAGATCAGATCGGTGTTGTTGCCGACCACCTGCTGCTTGTGCGTGACAAAAAAGCGGTCGCGGTCGATCATCGATGTGTTGGGATTGAAGGCGTAGGTCTCGCTGTCATACCAATGGCGCTTGGCGCCGTAATCGTAAGCCTGGTTATTGATGGTGATGTCATCGGTGACCTTCAATTCAAAGCCGCCGCGCAGCCACAGCTCATGCGCGCCGACGGTGTTGTCGGCAACGTTGTAGTTGGTCTTGGTTGTCCGCAAGTCCACCGTCACGGGAGAAATGAGGTCGCCGGTGAAGGTGTTAACCGCTGATCCCGCTACGACGCTGTGGGTGGAGAACGGCCCGGAAAAGGCGGTCGTCGTCAGCGGCGTGCCCCAATAGGCGTGACCGTCGTCGCGCTTGTAGTCGACGGCGGCGAACACCTTGAACGCGTCGTTGACGCGGTAATTGAGCTGGCCTGAGACGTTGTTAAGTCGCTGGTAGTCGCCGTCGATGAAGCTGGCGATTTTTGAAGAGCTCACATCGAAGCGATAGTCGAG
Organism: uncultured Alphaproteobacteria bacterium; assembly: GCA_963739755.1. Lineage (GTDB taxonomy): Bacteria > Pseudomonadota > Alphaproteobacteria > Rhizobiales > Xanthobacteraceae > Bradyrhizobium. The sequence continues at coordinate 82,815 of CAVUCB010000005.1, forward strand.
CCCCGAGACGTTGGTGCTGCCGCCCGAGCCGAAATGCGTGCGGTAGGTGCCGAGCGTATCGATGGAGGTATCCAGCTCGCTCTTTATCGGGCCGGTCGTTGGCTGCTTGCTGACGAAATTGACGGAACCGCCGATCGCGGCGAGTTCCGTCATGACTGACGACGGGCCCTTGAGGAATTCGACCTGTTCGAGGCTCGCCGTGTCCATGATGCGCGACGTAATGTCTCCGGGGCCGATCCGAATTCCATTGTAGAGGACGGTGACCTCGTTGCCCTTGAAGCCACGCATGGAAAAGCTCGCTGGCGCGCCGCCCAAATCGCCTGCGAGCACGCCGACCGCGCCGATCGCGGTTTCGGTGGTGGTGCGATAGCCTTCCTCGCGCATCTGTTGCTGAGTGACGATGTTCACGGACGCCGGCATCTCGTGCACGGTGAGGCCGAGCCGGCTGGCGCTGGCTGCGACCAGGTTGCCGTTGAGCGGTGTCGGTGCGACCATCGTGGCGCTGCCCGGCGGAGTCGACACGGCTTCCGTGCTGACGGCCGGCTGCGTGGTCGGCAGCGGTTTTGGCGCGGTCTGCCGCGCCGTGCGCTTGGCCCGCTTCGGCACGCCTTGAGCTTCGTTCCCGGCGCGGTTCGGGGCGCCCCGCGGCGTCGCCGGCGAGACCACGACCGGGTTCAGGGTTTGCGAGTTTTGCGCCGATGCGGTTGGCGCATCGAGGGCAGCCAGGACGGTCAATCCGAGCGACAGGTGGAGGGAACGCGCGCGGACGCGCGACGGCGTGAAACGTCCAGAGATGTTTGAAATCGACACGGTTGTGCCCAACGGCGAAGAACCAGACCGTCACGCACGCGGGCCGCGACATCTGCCTTTCGCCCCTTAAGCGGCAAACTCCAGCTCTAGCAACGCTTCGGAGCACCCCGCCCGACGCGTTCGCGCATGACCATTACTGGTAGCAGGTCTCCTGGCTCGCGGGTCACGGCCTCCGACCACCTTCCCAGGACCAGATGGTCCCAGTGGCATTAAATGGTCTTTGGCTCGCCGCTTACAGTTGCGGGGGCAGCTGCGGCATTGTCCCAAACAGAAGGACGCACCGCATTCCCTTGATTAGCCCTTGCGGGCACTACCGTTTTGACGATGGCACCCGCCTCTAACGAGAGTCAACGCAAGTCGACGGGCCGCGGCTCAGCGCGGGCTGCGGTGAGGCAAGCGGGCAACACCTCGATGGCCTCGGCGGCAATTGCGTTCGATCCCGATTTCCTCGCGGACCTCACGGGTGATCTTGCTCACATAAGACCATCGGCAAAGGGCCTAGGGTCCTGACCAAGCCATCCGGCTTAGTGAACAGGGGAGATTTCACATGCGCAAATTCATTTTGATTGCAGCGATGATCCTGGCCTCTGCTGCCGCCGCCCAGGCGGGCAAATCCCGCAGCCTGTCCCGCCTGAATCCCGCCGACCCACCGGCCGCAACTCAGCCCAAGGGCAACGATGTGCTCCGGGCCGACAACGTCACCAACACCACGCCAACGCCGGACGAGACGGCGCGATATGCGCCGCCCCCTGCCGAGACGCAAGCTCCGGCCGATACGACCCGAAATACGACCGACACGCCGCACTACGGCACGCGGCCAACTCCGGTGCAGGCCACGCCGCCGGCGACTTCGACGACCGCCACGCCGCCTTCAACCGAGCCGACCTATCATCGCTCGGGTCGCAACCGCCAGGCACAGATGCATCAGCGGCCCCACCACGGCCGCCTGACCGCCGGGCGGATCATCGCCGCGCTGCATCGCTACGGTATCTATTGGTAAGCCCGTCGCGCTGCTCCCCGGCCTTTGGCGCGAACGGCAAAGCAATCCAGCGCCGCTATCCATGCGGATCTGGATTGCTTTCTTTTTTGCCGCGACGAATTACCTCGAAACCGTCTGCACCACGCTGGAGACCGGGCGCGTGCTCGCGCTGGCCGGTATCTTCAGCTCCTTCGCCAGCGCCTCGTCATATTCCGGCAGCGACGCGAGCTGCGTCTTGGCCTTGACCTGCACGACCTTGTAGCCGCCTTCCTTCAGCTTGCGCAGCAGCGTCGGCAGCGCGTCGGCCGTGTGCTTCTGGAAATCATGCATCAGGATGATGCCCTTGCCGAGCTTGTCGAGCTTGGTCATCACGGTCGTCACGACCTTCTCGGGAGTTGAGGCCTTGCGGAAGTCGAAGGAATCGAGGTCGGTGGAGAACATCGCGACATTGCGCGAGCCGAGATAGGCCATCGCCGCCGGATTGTGCTGCAATTCGGGGAAGCGGAAGAACGGCGCCGGATTGGGACCGCCGAGCGCCCATTTCACCGCGCTGATGCCCTTCTCGATCTCATCCTTGTCCATCTGCTCGGTCATCTTCTTGCCGTTCAGATTGACATGCGACCAGGTATGCGTCCCCACGGTGTGGCCGGCGGCATAGACCTGGCGCAGGATTTCGGGGTGATAGGTCGCGTGCTTGCCGATCGCGAAAAACAGGCCCTTGGTGCATTCGTCGTCGAGCGCCTTCAGCACGGCCGGCGTATTGCCCGGCCACGGACCGTCATCGAAGGTCAGCACCACTTCCTTGGGCTCGAGGAAGTCGTACTGCTTGAAATTCTCGAAGCCGAAGCCGGGTCCGCCTGACGTGTCGATCTCGACCACGCGGCTGACACCGAGTGCGTCCGGATTGGCGCAGGTGGATTTTTGGGCTGATGGCATCGGAGGCGGTGCTGATGGCGCGGGCTTGCTCACCGAGGCCGTGACGTCGACGTCGTCCTTGGCGGCCAATTTCGCGGCGGCCGGGGTGAGCGGCTCGCTCGGCCTAGCGGCAGTCGTTTTCGGGGGAGCCGCGTCGGCGCGCGGCGCATAGGTCCAATACCAAATTCCGGCGATCGCAGCCGCCGCGACAACAGTGGCCAGCATCAGGCCCAACGCATTACGCATCGCTACTCTCTCTACAAACGCAACTGAACCGGATGCGCCCCTTCGCGCCCCACCATTAATGCGAAGGAATTGTTAACACCTTCCCAACACGGACCTGTTCCACGAGGGATTTCCGCCGGATACCACCGGAGTGACTGACGTCACAGAGAGGCCCCTCTAAGTGACAGTCATCACAGTGAAAGGAGCGGCCGGAGCGCATGGTGTCGGCATCGAAACAACGGGCCCGCCCGGGGGCGGATGCCAACAGGAGCCGACAATGACCGCATCGTTCACCAGCAAGCTTCGCCAGGCCGGTTTGGTGCTGGCTATCGCTCTCACCACCTCTTTGATCTCGAGCCAGAGCTTCGCCTTCAGCTCCGAAGCGCAGCAAATGTGCACCGGCGACGCCTTCAAGCTCTGCAGCTCGGAAATCCCGAACATTCCGGCGATCACCGCCTGCATGTTCAAGCACAAGACCGAGCTCTCCGCCGGCTGCCGTGCGGTGATGGACAAGGAACTCGCAGCCAAGTCCAAGAAGGTCGCGACGAACGACTGATTACCCCACCCTTGGACTGGAAACGACGCAGGTGAAAAAACGCCTGCGTCGTTTTGCTGCAAGCGTGCCGCGTCCTACAAATCGATTGCGGCACGCCTTGACCGCGCTCTAGAAGGCAACGATCACGCTGGCCGGGCTTTTTGAGGCGTCAATATGACCAGGTTGCTTTTTGTTACCCCGTTCGTCCTGCTGGCTTCCCACGCTTACGCACAGCAACAGGGCCATGATGCCTGCGCGCGCGACGTCTCGCGCTTCTGCCGTGCCTATATGCAGCAAGGCGATCAGATCGTGCTGGCTTGTCTGAAGCAGAACCGCGCGCGGCTGTCGAAGGCCTGCGACAAGGTGCTGACGGAGCACGGGCAGTAACGGCGTAACTAACTGCGCACCGCAACTCGCGCCGCGACGGTCGGCGGATGGAGCGCCTCGCGGCGCCGCTTCGATTCCTCAAAGCCGTGCATGCCGGTCTGCCATTGCAGCGCGACGATCGCGCCCTTGGTCGGCTGCAGCAATCCGAGCGAAGCGAACAGCGTGATTGGCAGCCAGATTGCGAGCTGCAGCCAGGCCGGCGGATCATAGGCAATCGCGACCGCGAGCAGGGCCGGCACCACGATGTGTCCGACCACCACGATGACGAGATAGGCCGGAAAGTCGTCGGCGCGCTGCGGCGTGTAATCCTCGTCACACACCTCGCAATGGTCGACCACCTTCAGGAAGCGGCCGAACAGATGGCCGCGCCCGCAATTGGGGCACTTCATCGAGAAACCGCGCGCGAGCGCTTTGGAGAGGGAAATGGCTTCGGTCATGGCCGTGGTCCTTGACTGATGGGTTGTCCATACAATATGCCTCGATATGCATACAATCAAAGACAAAGCGCCTGATTGCATGGATTGGGTCCCTACACTTTCCGAATGGCAAGGCCCGATGTTCCTGCGGATCGTCGATGCACTGGCGGCCGATGTCGCCAGCGGCCGGCTGGTGCGCGGCGAGCGGCTGCCGACCCACCGCGCGCTGGCCTCGGCGCTCGACCTCGATCTCACCACGGTCACCCGTGCCTATGGCGAGGCGCGGCGGCGCGGTTTGCTGGAAGCGCGCGTCGGACAGGGCACCTTCGTCTCGGAGACGACTGCGCGTGCAGCGTCCGATCTTCCCGCGCCGGTCAATATCGACCTGTCGATGAACCTGCCGCCACAGCCGGTCGAGGCCAATCTCGATCTGCGCATCGCGCAGGGGTTGGCAGCGATCCGATCCGAGGCCGGCTTCAGCGCCTTCCTCAGCTATTCGCGGCCGGGCGGCAACACGCACGAGCGCGAAGCCGCCGCACACTGGCTGCAGCCGCGCGTGCCGCAGGCCTTGCCGGAACGCATCGTGATCTATCCGGGATCGCAGGCGATCATCTTCAACGCGCTGCTGGCACTCACTTCGCCAGGCGACGCGGTGGTCACGGAAGCGCTGACCTTTCCCGGCATCAAGGCCGCCGCGGCGCGGTTGAATATTCGCCTCGTCGGCGTCGCCATGGATGGCGAGGGCGTGCGGCCCGATGCGCTCGATGACACCATCCGCAAGCACAAGCCGAAGGCGGTCTATCTGGTGCCGACCCAGCAGAATCCGACGACGGCGACCATGGGGCCGGCGCGGCGCAAGGCGGTCGCCGAGATCATCCGCAAGCGCGGATCCGTGCTGATCGAGGACGATGTGTATGGTCCGCTGGAACCACAGGTCTCGCCGATCGCCATGCTTATTCCCGAACGCACCTATTACGCCGCGAGCATCGCCAAATGCATCGCGCCGGCATTGCGGGTCGCCTATCTGCTCGCGCCCGATCTTTCCGCCGAGCAGAAGATGCGCGGCAACCTGCAGGCAAGCTTGCAGATGCCGCCATCGCTGATGGTGGCGCTGCTGACGCACTGGCTCCGCTCCGGCGTGGCCAATGAAATCATCCGCGCGATCCGCGACGAGGCCGCCGCGCGACAGCAACTGGCCGCGCGCTTCCTCAAGGGGATCACCTATGCGGCGCGTCCGGCGAGCCATCATCTCTGGATGCCGCTGCCGTCGCATTTCGCCGGCACCGATCTGTTGTCGTATCTGATGCGCAACGGGTTGGCGGTGGTCGGCGAAGATGCGTTCGCGACTGGAGAGGCCGCACCGCGCGGTCTGCGTATCTCGCTCGGTGCCGCGCGCAATCGCGCCGAATTGGGCCAGGCACTGCAGGTGCTGTCGAACGTGGTGAAGGCTCCGGTCGGCGCGACGCAGATCGTGTGAGGTTGTCATTCCGGGCTCGCGACTTCGTCGCGCCTCGGAATGACGGTGAGTTAGGTGCTGCTCCCCGCGGCACTCGCGACCACCGGCAGGACTTCGTTGGCGGCGCGGTCGGGCGTGTCTTCCTTCCAGCGCACCGAGCCGAACGGACGCTCCAGCATGCGGCGGATGCGCACGGGGTCGGTACCCATGTGGAACGCGATGGCCTGCTGATGCAGCGCGCGCTCCGACTGGGTCGAGCGGTTGCGCTGGCGTAAGTAGTCGAGCCAGGTCGGGCAGTGATAACGCTCTGTCCACAATTCGGGCTCGGCGATGTCGCGCGCGATCGACCAGCCATAGGCGCCGTTGCGCTGCCGCGACAGCTGCACGTCCTGCATCACATTGTGGAAGGCCCGTGCATCATCCTGCGCGACGCGGTATTCGATCTCCACCACCAGAGGGCCGCTGCGCCCGGTGAGCTGCAGTTGCACCTCGGGATCGGCCAGCGCCTCCGTCACCTCGTTGCGGGCGCCGACCCGCGGCATCGGCAGCACGAGACCGAGCAGCGGCGAGGCCAGCATCAGGCCGGCGGACACGAGCAATGCGGTCTCCACGCCATAGGCGTCGGTGAGATGGCCCCAGCCCCAGCTTCCGATCGCGATCCCGCCGGCGATCGAGGCCTGGAATGCCGCGAGCGAGCGGCCCGCGACCCAGCGCGGCGCCGAAAGCTGCACGCCGATATTGAACAGCGCGACCGCGAGCATCCACACCGAGCCGGCGATGACAAGCGCGGCCGCGGTCAACACCGGTTCCCGGCTCAGCGCCACCGCCGCGATGGCGCCGCCCATCGATAGCGCGCAGGCGCGGACCGCGGATTCGCCGCTCAGGCGCTTCCTGATCTCGCTGATATTGAGTGCGCCGATCACCGCGCCCATGCCGAAGGCGCCGAGGACGATGCCATAGGTCTGCGCGCCGCCATGCAGGAGGTCACGCGCCACCAGCGGCATCAGCGCCGACAGCGAGCCGCCGATCAGGCCGGTGACAAAAGTGCGCAGCAGCACGGTCTTGATCGGCGGCGAATTGGTGATGTAGCGCACGCCCGAGACAATGGCGCGGTTGAGTTTTTCGCGCGGCAGCCGCGACGGCTCATGGACGCGATTCCACAGGAACAGCACGACCAGGAGCGGAAGGTAGAGCAGCGCGTTGAGGGCGAAGGCCGCGACCGCGCCAAGTGCTGCGACCACCACGCCGCCGATCGCCGGACCAAAGCTGCGGGCGATGTTGTAGCTGATGCCGTTCAGCGCCACCGCCGCCGGCAGCGTCTCGGTCGGTACCTGCTCGCTGACCGAGGACTGCCATGCCGGTCCGAACAGCGCCATGCCGCTGCCGACCACGAAGCACAGCGCGAGCAACAGATTCGGCGCGAGCAGCCCGAGCCAGGTCAGCACGGTGAGCGTGGTCGCCCCGGTCAGCGCGACCGCCAGCGACACCATCGCCACGATGCGGCGGTCATGCATGTCGGCAATGGCGCCGGCCGGCATCGAAATCAGCATGATCGGCAGCATCAGCGCGGTTTGCACCAGCGCGACCTTGTCGGCCGACGACGTCATCTGGGTCATCGCCCAGGCCGCACCAACGCCCTGGATCAGGATGCCGAGATTGGAGAGCAGGCTCGCCAGCCAGATGCGCCGGAATATGGTGTGGCGGAGCGGTGCGGTGATGCCATCGGTGGAAAGCGGCGGGCGTTGGGGCGCGTCAGTCATATCCGGTTCCGGTTGGCCTGCTATGGCTTGATTCCCTTGAAAAGCAGTGATGCCCGCGAAAGTCCTTACCTGTCCAGTGCTTGACAGGGCTTTGGTGGCCGGACGGGGCAGTCCCGATTTTGAATATTGGGGGAGAAACGGGCAGATCGCGGCGGACCATCGCCAAAGGTGCACGCTGCCCTTCCTGGCGCCCCGCTCCGGGTCACCACGTCATCGCCGATGGAGTTGAACGGCGTGCGCCCTGGGAAAAAATGCCGGCGATCGATTTCACCATTCTTCTCGCGCGGCCGCCGGCCTTTGGGGGCAGCCGCAACGCCGTGGGCCTGTTCAACGAAGAAGAATCGTGGCCTGCGCCTGGCCCGCTTCGGGATGCAGGATTGCGGTCGCGGAATTGACTCACTAGCTATCTACTTGTCCCTCATGTCCCCTTGTCACGAGGCCGTCGCATGAGCCTAGCGGAAGTCTACGATCTCCCCGTCGCACGCCGCCGCCTCGTGCCGCCGCAGCCGCAGCGCGCCCCCGATGATTTGGGCTTCCTCAAGCGGATGCGGATGATGCGCAACAGCGCCATCGCAACCTGGGGCCAGAGTGCCTACGAAGAGGACATCATCCAGGGTAATTTCTTCGGCCGCAGCAGCTTCATTCTCAATACGCCCGACGCGATCAAGCATGTGCTGGTCGACAATTACGAGAATTACACGCGCACGCCGACCGGCTTCCGCGTGCTGCGGCCGATGCTCGGCCAGGGTCTTTTGATCGCCGAGGGCCGCGCCTGGAAGCATCAGCGCCGTACGCTGGCGCCGGCTTTCACGCCGCGCGCGGTGTCGACACTGGTCCCGCATATGATCGACGTGACCGACGAGACCATCGCCGAGCTGAAGGCGCGCGGCAATGCGCCGGTCGATTTGCGCGAGACCATGCAGCGCATGACGCTCGAGATCGCCGGCCGCACCATGTTCTCGTTCGGCATGGAGCGTCATGGCGCGACCCTGCGCAATTTCGTGATGGAATATGGCGACCGGCTGGCGCGGCCGCATCTGCTCGATATCGCACTGCCCCTGTGGTTCAAGACCCCGCAGGATTTCCGCCGGGCGCGCTTCCGCAAGCGCTGGACCGCCTTTGTCGCGATGCTGATGGCGGAACGCCGCGCCGCCGGCAAGCAGGAGGGCGCGCCGCCGCGCGACCTGTTCGAACTGATGGAAGCCGCGCGCGATCCCGAGACCGGCAAGGCATTTTCCGACGCGCAGCTCGGCGACGAGGTTGCGACCATGATCCTCGCCGGCCATGAGACGACGGCGACGGCGCTGTTCTGGGCGCTGTATCTGCTCGCGCTCGATCCCTCCACGCAGGACGAGATCGCCGCCGAGGTCATGAATGCCGGCGGCACAGGCGATCTCGAACGGCTGAAATTCACCCGCGCCGTCGTCGACGAGACCATGCGGCTTTATCCGCCGGCCTTCCTGATCGCGCGGGCGGCCTACGCGCCGGACACCGTCGCGGGCCGCAAGGTCAAGGCGCGCGACGTGATCCTGATGGCGCCGTGGCTCCTGCATCGGCATGAAAAGCTCTGGCAGGAGCCCAATGCCTTCATGCCGCGGCGCTTCATGGCACCCAACCCGCCGCCGGACCGCTTTGCCTATCTGCCGTTCGGCGCGGGCCCCAGGGTCTGCATCGGCGCGCATTTCGCGCAGGTCGAAGCCACGCTCGTGCTCGCCAAGCTGGTCGGCGCATTTCGGGTGGAACTGGTCGACAGGGTTCCGGTAATCCCGGTCGGCGTGGTGACGACGCAGCCCGACCGCTCGCCGCTGTTTGTCATCAAACCTCGCTAACAAGAGATAGAGCATGATCCGGAAAAGTGTGGAGCGGTTTTCCCTCGCGACAAACGCAGAACGCGTTTGCGCGGAGATCATGCTCAAACAAAAAGCTGGAGCGCCATGACAATTCATCCTGAACTCGTCGCACTCCAGATTTCCATCGGACAACGCGCATGAGCGACATCGAAGCCCAGTTCTCCCTGTTGCGGCAATCCGCCGATCGCGCGGTGGCCGAAGCGATCACGCGGCTGGTGAAGGACGGCAAGGACCATGAGCTCAACCGCATCAACGCGCTGGATTTCGCCAAGCGAACCGGCCTCGACGAGGAGAAGACGATCTCGGGACTGCTGCAGGCGTCAAAGCTCGGCCTGTTCGATCTCTCCTGGAACGTGCTGTGTCCGGGCTGCAGCGGCGTGCTCGATGCCCACGACACATTGAAGTCGCTGCGCCCCGACGATTATCATTGCGGCCTGTGCGCCTGCGGCTACGAATGTTCGGTCGACGAACAGGTCGAGGTGGCCTTCACCGTGGCGCGGCGGGTCCGGCGCATCGCCGCGCATGATCCGCATACGCTGCCGCTCTGGGAATATTTCAAGCAGGTGTTCTGGAGTTCGGGCATCGACCTCAACGAGGAGTCCTTTGCCTCGCTGACAGACCAGGTGACGCTCGATGCGCTGGAGGTACCCGCTGGCGAGAAGGCGGTGCTGTCGCTGCAGTTGCCGTCGCAATTCATCATCGTGTTCGAGCCGGTGACGCATTCGGCGCAATTCATCGACGTTCAGGGCGAACCGACCAAGGAGCGCCAGCAGCTCTCGCTGATCTACAACAAGGCGCATCCGCCGACCGGCAGCACGACCATGCGCCCGGGGCCGCTGCGGCTGTCGATCGACAACCAGGCCGGTGTGCGCGTGCTGCCGACGGTGTTCATCGCCGCTGATGCCCTGCATGGCCTCTTGGGAAAAAGGCGGCCGTTCCTCACCGCCAAGCGGATGCTGTCCAACCAGACCTTCCGCGACGTGTTCAAGGCCGACAATCTCAACGTCGACCAGCGGCTCAAGATCACCTCGCTGACCTTCCTGTTCACCGATCTCAAAGGCTCGACCGCGCTTTACGAGCGGGTCGGCGATCTCGTCGCCTTTGACCTGGTGAGTGCGCATTTCAACGCATTGCTCGAGATCATTGCGTCCGAGAAGGGTGCGGTCGTGAAAACCATCGGCGACGCCGTGATGGCGACCTTCATCCGCCCCGAGCACGCGCTGGCCGCGGGGCTGAAAATGCGCGCCGCCATGGATGCGCTCAACGCCGAGCGCGGCAACAAGGACCTCGTCGTCAAGATCGGCATACACGAGGGCCCGTGCCTCGCCGTCATGCTCAACGAACGGCAGGATTATTTCGGCCAGACCGTCAATATCGCCGCCCGCGTGCAGAGCCTGTCGACCTCGCAGGAGATCCACATCACCGGGCCCGTGATCGACGCGCCCGAAGTCGCCACCATCCTGGAGAAGGAGGCGATCAAGCCGATCCAGAAGCAGGCGGCGCTGCGCGGCATCGCCGACAAGATGGTGGTGTATGAGATACCTTAGCGTTGCGTCATTCCTTCGCGTCAGATTGCCTAAACGTAATGCATGCGGCGAAAACGCGCGGATTGCGCGCACTCGCGTTCCGCGCCATATAACTCGTAACGCCAGCTTCATTTGACAGAGACGACGATGCTCGACGGATTGCGCCAATTCATTGCCGACGTGGTTTCCCCACATGCGCATGAGCGCAGCTTTGACGACACCGGTTATCAGCTCGCGGCGACCGCGCTGTTGATCCATGTCGTCTCGCTCGACGGCGAACCCTCCGAGATCGAGAAGAACAAGCTGCACAGCCTGATCGAAAACCGGTTCGGACTCGATCGCGGCACCGCGGACCATCTGATCGCTTCCGCCACGCTGGTCGAAGGCGAGGCGGTGGATCTCTATCACTTTACCAGCGTCATCATGCGCTCGGTCGACGACGCCGGCCGGCTCCGCATCGTCGAGATGATGTGGGAGCTGGTCTATGCCGACGGCAACGTCACCGAGTTCGAGGACAATGTGGTCTGGCGCGCGTCTGACCTGTTGGGCATTTCGTCGCGCGACCGGATCGAGCTGAAACACCGCGTCGCCGAGCGGCGGCAGGCCCCCGTTTCGGGCGATTGAGCCGAACACGCGCCGGTCGCGCACATGAAGAAACTTTAATCTGTTTGGCAAATAAGGCACATCGTCGCGCCTTCTGGGTTTGCGCACGCCGCCATGCTCATGGGATGGCTTGCATCCCACCGCGCGCCTATGCTCTCGTCGCGGACGATACCGCGGCAATCCCTGATTGACTTGAAGAGCATTGAATCGTGACCGAGCGTGTGACGCTGATTACCGGTGCCTCAGCGGGCATAGGTGCTGAACTAGCGCGCCTCTTTGCCGCGAACGGTCATCGTGTGGCGCTGGTGGCGCGGCGGGCGGATCGGCTCGAGGCGCTGGCGCGGGACATTGCAACCACCGGCGGCAAGCCGCCGCTCCCGATCCCCTGCGATCTGCAAGCACGGGACGCCGGTGACACGATCGAAGCGGCGCTGCGCGCAGCGGACGCCGAGGTCGAATACCTCGTCAACAATGCCGGCTTCGGCCTGTTCGGCCGGGCGACCGAGCTCGACCGCGCCGAGCAGCTCGGCATCATCGACGTCAACATCCGCGCGCTGGCCGATTTGTCGCTGCGCTTTGCGCCGAGCCTCATCAAATATCGCGGCGGTATCCTCAATGTCGGTTCGATCGCGGGCTTTCTGCCGGGGCCGGGCATGGCGATGTATTACGCCTCAAAGGCCTTCGTGCTGTCGTTCACCGAAGCGCTGCGGCAGGAACTGAAGCCGCACGGCGTGCGTGTCACCGTGCTCTGCCCTGGACCGGTGCCGACCGAATTCCAGGTGCGGGCGGGATTTCGGCCCGGCTTCGATTCCGCGATCCTGAACGTCTCGGCCGCCGATGTCGCCAAACAAGCTTATCGCGGGCTGATGGCCAACCAGCGCGCCGTGCTGCCCGGTCTCGGCATCAAGATGGTGCCGCTGGCGCTCCGGCTGTTTCCGCGCGGCTTCATCCTGGGCGCGGTTGGCGCTTTCCAGCTCCGCAAGCGCTAGTTGGCCCGGCCCTTGCTTGGGCCTGAGTGTGCGTACCCTCACACGATGTTAACCTCTGCTTAGCTAAGATTGCGGCTTGATGACGAGGCAACGACCATTCCTGCTGCGACCGGCCGCAAATGCCGTAACCACCCGGCGCTTACGGCCCGTATTGGTCGTCCTGCACCAGGAATCCTCTACGCCGGGCCGCATCGGCAACGTGCTGCGCGCACTCGGGCATAGCCTCGATATCCGCCGCCCGCGCTTCGGCGATGTGCTGCCGGAAACGCTGGATGAGCACGCCAGTGCCGTTATTTTCGGCGGGCCCATGAGCGCCAATGACGGCGACGATTATGTCCGCCGTGAGATCGACTGGATCGAAGTCCCGCTCCGGGAGCAGCGGCCGTTTCTCGGCATCTGCCTCGGCGCGCAGATGCTGGCCAAACAACTCGGCGCCGGGGTCGCGCCGCATCCGCAAGGGCTGACCCAGATCGGCTATTACCCGATCCGCCCGACCGAGGCAGGCCTCGCGCTGTGCCCGGACTGGCCGGCGCAGGTCTATCACTGGCATCGCGAAGGGTTCGAGTTGCCGCGCGGCGCCGAACTGCTCGCCGCCGGCGATGATTTTCCGATGCAGGCTTACCGCTGCGGCAACGCCTTCGGGCTGCAGTTCCATCCCGACGTCACTTTCAAGATGATGTGCTGCTGGACCACGCATGGCAGCACGGATCAGCCGGGCGCCCAGCCGCGCCATCTGCATTTCGACGGACGCGCTGTCCATGACGTGGTCGAGCGCGCCTGGCTGAAGGCTTTCATCGACGGCTGGCTGGCACTGTCACCTGCGATGATGCTGGCCCAAGCCGCCGAATAGCGCATGATCCGGAAAAGTGGCCAGCGGTTTTCTCTCGCGACAAGCGCGCAGAGTTTGCGCGGAGATCATACGCAAACAGAAAATAGCGTTTCCGTCTCGCGGAAAACTTCAAATCTTCCGATGTGCTAGGTTGTCTCCCGAAGCTTGCAGCAGGACAAGCAACGGGAGGACGAACGTGGCCTATCAGCACATTCTCTACGAGGTCAGCGAGAAGATCGCGACCATCACGCTCAATCGCCCCGATCGCATGAATGCCTGGACGGCGATCATGGAGCACGACGTGCGCGAGGCGATGATGGCGGCAAGCCGCGACGATGATGTCCGCGTCATCGTGCTGACTGGCGCGGGCCGCGCGTTCTGCGCCGGCGCCGACATGGAGGCGCTCAAGAGCATCGATCCCGACGCGATGCGGCGCGCCGAGAACATCCCGCCCTTCGACATGAACAGGCGGCCCGACTGGCAGACGCGCTACGCCTATTATCCGTCGATTGCAAAACCCGTTATCGGCATGCTCAACGGCGCGACCGCGGGCATCGGCCTCGTGAACGCGCTCTATTGCGACCTGCGCTTCGCCGCCGAAGGCGCCGTCTTCACCACGGCGTTTGCGCGGCGCGGGCTGATCGCCGAGCACGGCATCTCCTGGATGCTGCCGCGCCTTGTCGGCCACGCCAACGCGCTTGACCTCCTGATGTCGGCACGGCGGGTGTCGGGCGACGAGGCGCTGCGCATCGGGCTGGTCAACCGGCTTTATCCGCCGGAGAAGCTGCGCGAGGAGACCTTTGCCTACGCGCGCGATCTCGCCGATTTCGTCTCGCCAAGCGCAATCGCCGTGATCAAGCGCCAGCTCTACGACGTGCCGTTCCAGACGCTGGCGGAAGCGACCATCGATGCGAATCGCGAGATGATCGTGGCGCTGCGCGGATCGGATTTTAGGGAGGGCGTGGCGAGCTTTGTGGAGAAGCGGCCGCCGCGGTTTACGGGGAGGTGAGGTTAGCAGAGGCGCTTTTTGGCAAATGCTCGACCGGAGTGGGATTTGAGATATTTCTCAAACTCGAGGGCTTTGTATTTGTCTGGGAAGGCGCAGTACCAGACCAGCTTCCAGGGTTTGAATTTAGCGGTGTGTGCGGACCTGCCGGCGTTGTGATCCGCGAGGCGTTGCTTCGGGTCTTCGCTTGCGCCGGTGTATTCCTGATCGGGAAACTCAACGCTGCGAATAATGTAGACGTGCCACATTGCGCCACGCGTAGCTCGAGCACGGAATTGAATGGAGAGAAAAGGCAATATGGGCCGTCAGTAACGACCAGCCCGTCTTCGCCCTAGGGTCCCGCGCGGCTGCGCCACGCGTAGCCCGAAGGGCGAAGCGTGGTGGAGCCAGGCGGGATCGAACCGCCGACCTCGTCATTGCGAACGACGCGCTCTCCCAGCTGAGCTATGGCCCCTCCGCGGCTGCCTCTCAAAGAGAGGGGGCGGACAGGGCGCCATTTAAATCCGCACCAGGCCCAAGTCAAGGAAAGGCCCGTTAAGGATGGGCGAAAATCGCTGGTTTTCGGGGCGTTTCGCGGGCGGCTTCCCTTGTTTGGGCGGGGTGGAACCGATATCTAGCGCAAAGACCCCCCACCCACGATCGAAGGCTAGAGTCCCCCGCATGCGCGCCGTTCTCGACATCGTCATGATCGTTCTCGATCTCTACGTCTGGCTCCTGATTGCTTCCGCGATCCTGTCGTGGCTGATCGCCTTCAACGTGGTGAACACGCGCAATCAGTTCGTAGCTGCAGTGGCGGAGTTCCTGTACCGGATCACCGAACCCCTGCTGGCGCCGATCCGCAATTTCCTCCCCAGTCTCGGCGGCCTCGACATTTCACCGATCATCCTGATCCTGATCATCATGTTCATCCAGCGGGTGATCATCTACTACATCTACCCCAACGTCATCTGATCGCACGGGTTCGATGGATCCTTCTCCATGGAACCTTGGCGCTACTCCAAAGACGGCATCAGCGTCAGCCTGCGCGTGACGCCGCGTGGCGGCCGCGACGACATCGACGGGATCGAGACGCTTTCGAACGGCCGCAACGTGGTGAAGGTGCGGGTGCGCGCCCTCGCCGAGGGCGGCGAGGCCAACCGCGCGGTGATGGAGCTTCTGGCGAAAGCGCTCGGCGTGCCCAAGGGTCATGTCCGGCTGTTGTCGGGCGCGACCTCACGGATGAAGCAGATCGGCATCGACGGCGATCCCGCGCGGCTCGGCGAAGCCTTGCGGCTACTCACCTTGCGCAAGAAGGAATGAGATGACGGCCAAAATCATCGACGGCAAAGCCATTGCGTCAGAACTTCGCGCCCGCGTCGCGAGTGAAGTCGCGCGGGTCAAGCGCGATCATGATCTGGTGCCGGGGCTCGCAGTGGTGCTGGTCGGCAATGATCCCGCCAGCGAAGTCTATGTCCGCAGCAAGCACAAGCAGACACAGGAAGCGGGCATGGCTTCCTTCGAGCACAAACTGCCGGCCGATGTCTCGCAAGATGCGCTGCTGGCGCTGATCGCGAAACTCAACCGCGATCCTGCCGTGCACGGCATCCTGGTGCAATTGCCGCTGCCGAAATCAATCTCTACCGAAACCATCATCAACGCCATCGATCCCGCCAAGGACGTCGACGGCCTGCATCCGAACAATGCCGGCCGGCTCGCGGGCGGTTTCGCCGCGTTGTCGCCCTGCACGCCGCTCGGCTGCATCATCCTGACCAAAAGCGTGCATGCCTCGCTCGAAGGCATGAACGCGATCGTGATCGGCCGCTCCAATCTGGTCGGCCGGCCGCTGCTGCAATTGCTGCTCAATGAGAACGCCACGGTGACCATCGCGCATTCGCGCTCGCGCGATCTGCCGGGGCTCACCAGGCGCGCCGATCTGGTCTATGCCGCCGTCGGCAAGCCCGAGATGGTGCACGGCGACTGGATCAAGCCGGGCGCGACCGTGATCGATGTCGGCATCAACCGCCTGCCGACGGCGGAGGGCAAGACGAAGCTGGTTGGCGATGTCGCTTTTGCCGAAGCAGTGCAGGTTGCCGGCGCGATCACGCCGGTGCCAGGCGGCGTTGGCCAAATGACGGTGGCGTGCCTTCTGGTGAATACGCTGCGCGCGGCTTGCGCGATTGCGGGGCTGCCGAAGCCGGCGGTGTAGGTAACCGCCGTCATTGCGAGGAGCGAAGCGGACGAAGCAATCCAGACTATTTCCGCGGAAACACTCTGGATTGCTTCGCTTCGCTCGCAATGACGAGGAAACCTATTTCTTCTTCGCTCTCTCAATGCTCTCCAAAATCAGCCTGTGCGCATCCTCGGGCCCGCCCCAGCGCAGCACCTTCACCCATTTGCCGGGCTCGAGATCCTTGTAGTGCTCGAAGAAGTGCTGGATCTGCTGCAGCGTGATGTCGGGCAAGTCGGAATAGCTCTTCACCTTGTCATAGCGCTGGGTCAGCTTGGACGACGGCACCGCGATGATCTTCTCGTCGCCGCCGGCTTCGTCTTCCATCAGCAGCACGCCGACCGGCCGCACGCTCATGACCGCGCCCGGCACGATGGCGCGGGTGTTGGCGACCAGCACGTCGCAGGGGTCGCCGTCATTGGACAACGTGTGCGGGATGAAGCCGTAATTCCCGGGATAGCGCATCGCGGTATAGAGGAAGCGATCGACCACCAGCGTGCCGGCCTCCTTGTCCATCTCGTATTTGATCGGCTCGCCGCCGACCGGCACTTCGACGATGACATTGACCTCGCGCGGCGGATCCAATCCGATGGAGATAGCGTCAATGCGCATGGATGGCTCTCTTGATCATGGGGTCGTCAACTAACCCTGTCATACGCGGGCTTGACCCGCGTATCCACCAATCTTCAGAGTAAACGTTTTCAAATGATGGATTGCCGGGCCCTCGCCTCGCCGAAGGGGCATATACCTCTCTCTCGCGGAAATTGCTTCGGCCCCGCAGGCGGGTCAAGCCCGGCAATGACGATGAGTTGCAATCAATCGATCGCAGGCGCTTAGTTCGTCCAGGCGAAGGCGACCTTGTCGAGCGACTTCGGC
Source organism: uncultured Alphaproteobacteria bacterium (assembly GCA_963739755.1). Lineage (GTDB taxonomy): Bacteria > Pseudomonadota > Alphaproteobacteria > Rhizobiales > Xanthobacteraceae > Bradyrhizobium. Next base: position 100,183 of record CAVUCB010000005.1, read on the forward strand.
CCGAACCGCTCGGAGGAGCGCGCCACCATGCGGCCCCCGAGCGCGCGGTAGAATTCGGTGGCGGGATCGTTGTCGGAGAGCGCCCAGACCACCATGCTCTTCAGCCCGCTCTGCCCCAGGTCGCGCTTGGCGGCGGCAAACAGCCGGCGGCCGAAGCCGAGCCCCTGGAATTCCGGGCGCAAATAGAGCTCGTAGATTTCGCCTTCGAAATGCAGGCTGCGGGCGCGGTTGCGGCCGTAATTGGCGTAGCCCGCGATCTTGTCGCCGAATACCAGCACGCTGACGCGGCTGCCCTTGCGGATCGCCGAGTCCCACCATTGCGGACCACGGCGGTTGATCAGCTTCTCGAGCTCGGCGCCGGGGATTATGCCCTGATAGGCTGCCCGCCAGGCTTCGTCATGGGTCGACGCCACCGCGGAAGCATCCGCAGCTTTGGCCGGCCGAACCTCGATTAGGGTGGTGCTCATAGTTGCTCATCAAAGCAACTCGGCGGCCCACCTTCAAGGTCTATCCTTAATTATCGGTTAACCTGTGGATTTTGTGCATCAGTTTTTTGACATAGGTGTGCCGAAAAAGGACAAGGGCGCCCACCTAACCGGCATTTCGCGATGCGAGGCAGGGCAGATCGCCCGCTCGCGCGTTGCGTTTAGCTGCTGTGAGAGCGGTGCGAAGCGGCGTCGTCAAAAGATTCGCGGGCGTTGATTCGTCGCTGATAGACTTTGGACGAATTCGATTGCCCGCTGTGTTCAGGCCTCCATGCGTTTGCTGAAAACCTCCCTCGCGTTGTTGGCGCTGCTGATTTTCACCCAGCAGACGCCGTTGCCTTATGGTCCGCAGGGCGCGGAAGCCGAACTCAACCGCGAACAGCCGTGGCTGGTACCGACGCCGGCCGCCGACCGAGGCGCGCGCGCCGTCCTGTTTCGCCCGCCAGGCGACGGACCATTTCACCTTGCCGTGATCGCGCATGCGACGACGCAAAATGTGCTGCGTCGCGCGCAAATGCCACAGCCCGAATACCGCGCGCTGGCGGCGTTCCTGGTGGCACGCGGCTTCGCCGTGCTGGTGCCGGAGCGGCTCGGGCATGGCGCGACCGGCGGCGCCTATCTCGAGGACCAGGGCGGTTGCGACAAGGCCGATTATGTCCGTTCCGGCCGCGCCACTGCCGAGCAGATCCGGCTCGCGCTGGAGTTTTTGCGCGGGCAGCCCTTCATCCGTCCCGATGGCGCGATTGTGATCGGCCATTCGGCCGGCGGCTGGGGCGCGCTGGCGCTCGCTGGTGACGAGGCAAAGGCGGTTTCGGCCATCATCGCCTTTGCGCCGGGCCGCGGCGGCCACGCCAATGATTTCGAGAACCAGATTTGCGCGCCGCATACGCTGATCGCCGCAGCCGCCTCCTTCGGCAGGCAGGCGAAGGTGCCGGTGACCTGGCTGGTCGCGGCCAACGACACATATTTCTCGCCGGAGTTTTCGAAGAGACTGGTCGATAGCTTCCGTACCGGTGGCGGCATGGCCGATTTCCGTGTGTTGCCGGCTTTCGGCGGCGAGGGACATTGGCTGCCGGAAACCGAAAGCGGCGTTAAGCTCGCCGCATCCGAACTCGATCGCGTATTGAAGGCACAGGTGGCGGTGAAGAAACGATGACACTGTATTTCATTGTCAAATATCTGCATGTGCTCGGCGCCATCGTCATTCTCGGCACCGGCGGCGGTATCGCTTTCTTCATGCTGATGGCGCATCGGAGCGCGTCCGCCGCCTTCATCGCGCGCACCGCTTCGGTCGTGGTCATCGCGGACATGCTGTTCACGCTGACGGCCGTGATTGCGCAGCCGATCACCGGCGGCGTGCTGATGATGCTGTCTTCGACCAGCCCCGCGGAAGGCTGGCTCGCCACCTCGCTGGTGCTGTTTGCGGTCGCGGGCGCGTTCTGGATACCCGTGATCTTCATGCAGATGGAAATGCGCAATCTTGCCCGCCTGGCGACGGAGAAAAGCCTACCGCTGCCGGCCCGCTATTTTGTGCTGTTTCGCCGCTGGTTCGCCTTCGGAATTCCCGGCTTCGGCTCGGTTATGATCATTCTGTATTTGATGATCGCGAAGCCTTTTTGAGAGGCATGATCTTGTCCGAAAATCGGTTCCCACTTTTCGGGATCACGCCCAGCAGATGAGCCAGCCATTCCGCAAAGTCCTTGTGCTCGGCGCTTCCGGCCTGATCGGACGCTACGTCACGGACGATCTGCGCATCCGCGGCTTTGAGACCATCGGTGTGGCGCGGAATCTCTCCGCGTCGCAGCGCTCGAATGCGCTCGATCTGGAAATGCCCATTCTGTCGATGGCTTCCGCCGCGCTGGCGCGGTTGCTGCGCGAGCGCGCTATCGATGTGGTGGTCAATTGCCTCGGCGTGCTGCAGGACGGCCCCGGCAGCGACACCCGCGCGGTGCACCGCGACTTTGTCGAGCGGCTCGCACAGGCGATCGGCGACAGCGGGCGCACGATCCGGTTGATCCATATCTCGATCCCCGGCGCGGCCGACGAAGATCGCACCGCCTTTGCGACCACCAAGCGCGAGGCGGAGCGGCTGATCGCGGCCTCCGGCATCGCTTATGCGATCTTGCGCCCGGGCTTTGTGATCGCACCTTCCGCCTATGGCGGTAGCGCCATGGTTCGCGCGCTTGCGGCATTTCCGCTCGATCTGCCGGCGGAGGAGTCCGCCATACCGTTCCAGCCGGTCGCGGTCGAGGATGTCGCCGAGACCATTGCGTGGCTCGCGGCGCGCGACGACGCGGCGGCAAATGCGGTGAGCTGGGACCTGATGCAGCCGCAGAGGATTTCGCTCGGCGGCGTGATCGACCAGTTCCGCTTCGCATTCGGCACGGCGGATTGGACGCGAATCAGGATGCCGGTTTTCCTGCTCGATTTCGGCGCGAGAACTCGGCGACATCGCGAGCCGCCTCGGCTGGATACCGCCGATGCGTTCCACTGCTATTGCCGAGCTGCGCCGCGGCGTCAGCGGCGATCCCGCGCCCTGGATGGCGGCGACCGGGATCGTGCCGAAGACGATCGCCCAAATTGTGGGCCAACGCCCGGCGACCATCCAGGACAAATGGTTCGCGCGGCTGTTTCTGGTCAAGGCGCTGATGCTCGCAAGCCTCGTGCTGTTCTGGGTGGCGTCGGGCTTCATTGCGCTCGTGATCTCCTTCCCGGCGACGAAGGCGATCCTCATCTCGCACGGCTTTCCGCACTGGCTGGTGACGCCGTTCGCCGGCATCACCAGCCTGATGAACTCAGCGTCGGCGTGCTGATCGCCTTCCGCCGCACCGCGGCCATCGGCCTGATCGCCGGCATTTTCGTCTCGCTCGGCTATATGGTGGGCACGGCGATCCTGACGCCCAACCTCTGGATCGAGCCGCTCGGCGCGCTGGTGAAGACGGGCCCCGCGATCGTGCTGATGGGGGTGGCCTTGCTTACGCTGGACAGTAGATAGCGTTTTCAAGCGAAGTGGGAACCGGTTCGCGTCAAGAAAACGCGTCAAACATGGAGACGAACGAAGTGAGCGGCATCTGGCCCGACGACGACGTGATCCTGTTCGACGGCGTCTGCGTGTTCTGCTCGCGCTGGGTCCGCTTCATCGTCGCGCGTGACGTGGCCGCGCGCTTCCGCTTCACGCCGATCCAGTCGCCCTACGGTACGCGCCTCGCGCAGGCGCTCGGCATCGATGCCGATGATCCCGACACCAATGCCGTGATCCATGGCGGCGTGCCATATTTCAAGTCCGACGGCGCGCTAACGGTGCTGTCGTGCCTGCCGGGATGGGGCTGGGTGCGCGTGCTGTTCGCCGTGCCACGCTTCATCCGCGACAGCGTGTACAATCTGGTCGCGAGGAACCGCTACCGGATTTTCGGGAAATATGATGCGTGCATCGTACCGGATGCTTCGCTCCGAGCACGCGTGCTCGAATAGGCCCCGCGTCATTGCGAGCGAAGGGAAGCAATCCAGAATTTCGTCGCGGAAATATTCTGGATTGCTTCGTCGCTGCGCTCCTCGCAATGATGGGAGACTATTTGGTGGGTAGCAACGCCAGCACCTCTTTCGCCGCCCGCTCCCCACTGTCTCGCGCGCCGTGCGCGGTGGAGAAAAAATTCAGCGACGTCGCCTCGCCGGCAAAGAACAGGCGGCCGTCGACGGGGGCGGCGAGCACGGCGCGCTTGCCGGAATGGCCGGGTAAGGCGTGAGAATAGGAGCCGCGGGCGAAGGGGTCCTGGGCCCAGCGCGATTCCTTCAGCGGCTTCAGCTTGCGGCGGAAATCATTGCCGAGGAAGGAGACGATCTCGTCGATGGAATGCGCGGCGATGGCGCCGTCGCCGGCGTCTTCCAGCGCTCGCGCAAAGCGGCCGCCGAAAAAGCCCTCGACACAGGGCTGGCCGAACGGGCGTAGATGATACGTTCCCATCTCCGTTCGCATGGTGGCGCCGCGCAGATTGCCTTCCTTCGGCAGCGCCTCTGGCTCGGCCAGCGCCAGCACCACCTTGTCGGCGAGGCCGAGCGGCAGTTTTGCCGCGGCATCGACTTTCTCCGGCAGCGCGGGGTTAAAGCGGATCGCTTCGTCCGCGATCAAATTGGTCGGCACGGTGATGATGGCCTTGTCGGCGGCGAGCGTGCCTTGCGACGTTTCGAGGCGCAGGCGCTTTCCCACGTGATCGATCAATGTGACGACGCAGTTGAAGGCAAGCGGCAGCGCGGCACCATAGGCCGCCATCAGCGCGCCGTAGCCGCGCCGCACCCGCCAATTGACGTTGGTGTCTTCATAGGCATCGAAGTCGAGAATCGAGACCTGATCGGTTTCGCAGCCGTTGATGTAGGTCGAAATCGCATCGATCATCGGATTCCAGCGATTGCCGGGCTCCAGACAGGTGTTGGCCGGAGCATCGCGGCCGGTCTTGATCGCCGTCCCGGCGGCCTCGTCGACGCGCTGAAAGAATTCATCGAGCGAGCGGATGAAGTCGCCGCGCTGTTCCGGTGGGAAGGCATTGCCGACAGCGCGGTCGCGCCACGGCGGCAGGTCCTTGTTGATCTCGAAGTTGAGTTCTTCCGCGATCTTCACGAAGGAGTTCTTGTTCGCGGAATGCAGCCAGCCGCAACCCACATCGAAGACGACATCGGGCGCGGCCATGATGGTGTGGCCGCGGCCGCCGACACGGTCGCGTGCTTCCAGCACGACGAAGGAGAGGCCGGAATTCTTCAGGGCGTGGGCCGCGCCGAGGCCGGCGGCACCTGCGCCGATGATGGCGATGTCGACGGAGGAGGGGAGGGAAGTCATGTGCGTGGCTCTAGCACGTCCGCCATTGGCCTTGAAGCCGGCCAGAGCATAGCCGTCATCACCCGCCTAAGCGGGTGATCCATTATTCCAGAGACGGTCGTGATTGAGCCGACAGGCCGCGGCGTACTGCATGACCCGCTTGAAGCGGGGCATGACAGCCTTTGTTACGCGACCGCTTCCTTGGCCTTTTCGGCGCGCTTGCGCTCGTTGGGATCGAGGTGCTTCTTGCGCAGCCGGATCGATTTCGGCGTCACCTCGACGAGTTCGTCGTCCTCGATATAGGCAAGCGCCTTTTCCAGGGTCATCCGGATCGGCGGCGTCAGCCGCACTGCCTCGTCCTTGGACGTGGTGCGGATGTTGGTGAGCTGCTTGCCCTTGAGCACGTTGATCTCGAGGTCGTTGTCGCGGGTGTGCTCGCCGACGATCATGCCCTTGTAGACCTTCCAGCCGGGCTCGATCATCATTGGGCCGCGGTCTTCCAGCTTGAACATGGCGTAGGCGACCGCCTCGCCCTGGTCGTTGGAGATCAGGACGCCGTTGCGGCGGCCCTGGATCTCGCCCTTGTAGGGCGCATAGCCGTGGAACAGGCGGTTCATGATCGCGGTGCCGCGCGTATCCGTCAGCAGCTCGCCCTGGTAGCCGATCAGGCCGCGGGTCGGCGCGTAAAACACCAGCCGCAGGCGGTTGCCACCGGAGGGCCGCATCTCGATCATCTCGGCCTTGCGCTCGCTCATCTTCTGCACGACGACGCCGGAATGCTCCTCGTCGACGTCGATCACGACTTCTTCGATCGGTTCCTGCCACTGGCCGGTGGCGTCGTCCTTCTTCAACACGACGCGCGGCCGCGACACCGAGAGCTCGAAGCCCTCGCGGCGCATGGTCTCGATCAGGATCGCGAGCTGCAATTCGCCGCGGCCCGACACTTCCATGGAATCCTTGTCGGAAGCTTCCGTCACGCGTAGCGCGACATTGCCCTCGGCCTCGCGCAGCAGGCGGTCGCGAATCATGCGAGAGGTCACCTTGTCGCCTTCGGTGCCGGCGAGCGGCGAATTGTTGACGATAAACGACATCGACACCGTCGGCGGATCGATCGGCTGCGCCGTCAGCGGCGTCTCGACGCTGGGGTCGCAGAAGGTGTCGGCGACCGTGCCTTTGGTCAGTCCGGCGATGGCGACGATGTCGCCGGCGTCGGCCTCATCGAGCGGGGTGCGCTCGATGCCGCGGAAGGCGAGGATTTTGGTGATGCGGCCGCTTTCGATCAGCTTGCCGTCGCCGCCCAGCACCTTCACCTGCTGATTCGGCTTGATGCTGCCGGAGGTGATGCGGCCGGTGATGATGCGGCCGAGATAGGGATTGGCCTCGAGGATGGTGCCGATCATGCGAAACGGGCCTTCCTCGACGGTCGGCGGCGCGACATGGCGCTCGATCAGGTCAAACAGCGGCTGCATGCCCTTGTCCTTTGGACCCTCCGGGCTCTCGGCCATCCAGCCCTGCTTGGCCGACCCGTAAAGGATCGGGAAGTCGAGCTGCTCCTCGCTGGCATCGAGCGCGGCGAAGAGGTCGAACACCTCGTTGATGACTTCGGTCGGACGCGCGTCGGGGCGGTCGACCTTGTTGATGACGACGATCGGTTTCAACCCGACCTTGAGCGCCTTGGAGACCACGAACTTGGTCTGCGGCAGCGGGCCTTCGGCGGCGTCCACCAGCACCAGCGCGCCGTCGACCATGTTGAGGATGCGCTCGACCTCGCCGCCGAAATCGGCGTGGCCGGGCGTGTCGACGATGTTGATGCGGGTATCCTTCCACTGCACCGAGGCGGCCTTGGCGAGAATGGTGATGCCGCGCTCGCGCTCCAGGTCATTGGAGTCCATGGCGCGCTCGACCACCCGCTGATTGTCGCGGTAGGTGCCGGATTGCTGCAGCAGGCGATCGACCAGGGTGGTCTTGCCGTGGTCGACGTGGGCGATGATGGCGACGTTGCGAAGGTTCATGGCTCTTCTTCTAGGGTCGTGCGATGACAGCGCGATCTCACCGGAAACCGGGATCAGCCCTTCCGGACCACGCTTAAAAAACGGAATCGAGGGGCTTACGATCCCCAAAAAGGAAGCCCGGCCAATAGGACCGGGCGACTCCTTACGCGTTGCAGCGCAATATATTCAGAAAACGCCAAAAAACAATGGGTTGTTTGGGGTTTGGTTAGCTGAATTTGGCGTCAAAATGAGCCTTGGGCCTTTGCAAAATTGTCATGAGCGGGGCCTGCGGATCGCGTTCCAGATCAGCATCACGCCGGCAAACCCCACCAGCAGGCCGAGCACGACGAGTGACATCACGGTCTGGTCGACGCGCGAGTTAGTTAACTCCAGGCCGCCGAAGATGATGGCGCAAAGCCCGGGCAGGAGCAGAACGACCCTGCGACCACCATGAAGGCCGTCATGCAGCCGCTGCGCCGCGCCCGCGGCAGCGGTCCGCCCTCGTAGGGAGGTGGTGCGGGAGGCGGAGGCGTGTCGCTCATCGCTGCACTAGCTCCTCATGGCCCGCGCGAAACTTTGATCCCGCCATCGCGGCGCGAATCCCGTCGATCTTGCCGTTGCGGTAAAACAGATTGTAGGTGTCGAACGGAATGATCGCGCCGCTTTCGGTCACGAAATGGATGCAGGAGCGCTTGACGTTGCCGACGCAGAAATTGAAGCGGTCGAGAAACTGCACGATGGTGACGCGGAAGACGTTCTCGTAAGAAAGCCCATCCGGCACCTGGAAGGTCGGCAGGCAGCACAGCAATTCCGACACGCGCTCGCTGGTGTTCAGCGGTCCAGACGACAACGAAAACAGGTCCAAGAATTTTTCCTGGAATTTCTCCCGCAGCACCGGGTATTTTTCCGGGCTGATGGTGTTGGGCATCACCGCGAGCAGCTGATCGCGCGGGATCAGCGAGGTCAGCGGCAGCACCTTTTCGCCGTTGCGCAGGCCGTAGCCGATCGAGATGCTCTCGGGGTTGCAGGGCAGCGGGATCATGTCGCTGTCACCGAACACGCCGGTCTCGACCACGCGCTTCCTTATTTCCGACAGCATGATGCGGTCGGTGTCCTTGTCAAAATTCTCGCTGCGGCCGGCGTCCTGCACCGGCTGCAGCGTGACGCCGCGCACGCACTTCCACTTGAGCGCATGGCGGACGATGTCGCCGATCTCTGAATCGTTGACGCCGCGCTTGATGGTCGCAACCAGCGTGGTGGAGAGGCCGTGGTGTTCCAGATTCTCCAGCGCCTGCTTGCGGATTTTGCGCAAATCCGCCCCGCGCAGATTGATCAGCGCGTCGCGTTCGAGCGAATCGAACTGCAGATAGACTTCCAGCCCGCGCTTGTTTTCCGCAAGCTTCGCCACGAAATCAGGCTCGCGCGCGATACGCAGGCCGTTGGTGTTGATCATGACATGGCGGATCGGGCGGGCACGCACCGCGTCCAGTATCTCGAAGAAATCAGGGTGCAGCGTCGGTTCGCCGCCAGAGAGTTGCACCAGATCAGGCTCGCCTTCGCTCTCGACCAGCGCGTCGAGCATCTTCTCGATTTTTGCGAGCGGCGTGAAGCTGGTCCGCGCCGGCGAGGACTCGGCAAAGCACACCGGGCAGGTCAGGTTACAATGCTCGGTGATCTCGATCAGCGCCAGGCAGGAATGCTGCTCGTGGTCGGGGCAGAGCCCGCAATCATAGGGACAGCCATATTCGGTGCGGCTCTGGAAATTCAGCGGCCGGTCGCCGGGCTTGATGAAATCCTTGCACAGCCGCCAATAGGCCGCGTCGTTCGACACCAGGGTCGCCTGCACGCCATGCTCCTTGCAGCGCTTCTCGTACCAGACCTCGTTGCCGAGGATCTGGATCTTGGTGGGCACCAGCTTAAGGCAGGTTTCGCAGAGCGATTGGGTCTGGCCCCAGAAAATATAGGGGCGGGCCTTACGCAGCGGCGCGTTCATGGCTGGACCTCGGGGCAGGCGCCGTCACGAGCATCACGACGGCGTAAAGCAGGATGAAGAGCGACAGCAAGTGGAACAATGTCAGAGGCCCGATCAATGCGCCATAGGGTTTCCAAAATTCCCAGAGGAAGCGCTGCAGGCCATAGAAGGCGAGCGCGAGATAGAAGCCATTGGTGAGGATGTATTTGTCGCAGCGGAAGACGGCCGCGACATAGGAGATCGCGAAGGCGGCCATCGCAAAGCTCTCTTAGAGCTGCACCGGATGGCGCAGGATGCCGTCGCCGAAATCATGTCCCCAGGGCAGCGCCGTCGGCGTGCCATAGGTGAAATCATCAAGGCCGGCGGTGTAGCAGCCGATGCGGCCGATCGCGATGCCGAGCGCAAGCGGCAGCGCGAAGCGCGCGCCGGTGCGAAGCATAATGCCGTTTCGCCATTTGTAGAGCTCGATGGCGACAATGCCGCCCGCGAGCGCGCCCTCGACCGATCGAGCGATGCCCGGTTGCCCCGACAGCCAGAGATTTAGCGTGCCGAACAGATAGGCGCCGAGGCCGGCGCCGAACACCAGCGTGGCGATGTAGGGCAGCTCAAAGGACTGCGACGGAAATTGCAGGCCGCGCACGTGCGACAGCCACCAGATCGCCGCGAATGCGGCGAGCCAGGCCAGGATATCGAAGATCGCGTGAAGGACTGCCCCACTCATGCGGGGATAGTAGCGCGAATATGATCGGTTCGTCTCTCCCTCTCCCGCTCTTCGCGGGGAGAGAGAGTCTCTACGCCTCACGCCGAGCGCCCCGTCTCCTCGGTCGGATAGACCCCGCGCAGGACTTCCTCGAAATGGTTCTTCACGGACTCGCTGCAGAGGCAGGCGCGCATCTGCAAGCCGTCGCGGTTGCGCACCAGGATCGAGCCGCGCCGCGTCTCGACAATGCCCTCCGCCTTGAAGACCTGGATCACCCGGCTGGCGTAGGAGCGGCCGACGCCGAGCAGGGTCGCGAGCTGCTCATGCGTCAGCGGCACGACGTCATTGCCGTCGGTGCGCTCCATCGCTGAGACGATCCACTTCGCCGTGCGCTGCTCGATCGAGTGGATCGCGTTGCAGGCGGTCGACTGGAACATTTGCGCCAGCATGCAGTCGGCGTAGCGCGCGAAGATATTGCGCAGCGTCGCGGAATTGGCTTTGGCGGCCTCCAGTTTGGCGATCGGCAGCCGCGCGAACGGGCCGCCGAACTTGACGCAGATGCGGGTATAGGCCGGCAGATAGCCGTGGCTGACAATGCCGCCGACGGCGCCCTCGCGGCCGACCAGAATGGTTTCGACATCGCGGCCATCCTCGTTCGGCACCACATAGGACACCAGACCAGGCCCGCAGGGAAAATACACAGTCTCGACATGCGCGCCGGGACTGTAGAACAGGTCGTTCGCCTCAGCCTCGATCAGCGTCAGATAAGGCTCGACCAGCGCGAAATCGCCGCGGTTGAGCCGGCGCAATAGATTGTTGAATGGCCGGTCGTTGACCTCGGTCGCGGCATCGCGTCGCGTCAGCATGGGAACTCCTCGTCTCCCCATAAAGCGACGATAGGCGATATGGTTCCCGATTTATGTCCACAAGTGCACAGACAGGAACGCGGGGATCATGCAGGTTTCATGCGGGAACCCGTCGATGCGCCGCCCGGGCATCGACCGCGGGCCGTCCTGATTCCAAGACCTTACCCTGTACTGGCGTGATCATGGAACCCGCCCTGCCCGACGGCCTGCCCAACGATGTCCTGATCGTGAGTCCGATCATCGCCCTCGATTTCGAGGACACGATCCTCGGCTTTGGCGTGAAAGTCGTGCGTTGCGCCGGAAGTGTCGCGCACGCGCTGATGATGATCGGCGAACGCACGCCGGAGTTTGCGCTGCTCGATGTCGGATTGGTGCGGGAGAAAAGTTTTGAGGTGGCGGAGAAGCTCGCGGCTTTGAAAATTCCGTTCGCCTTTGTTACCGGCTATGGCGGCGATCGGGTGGCCATTGCCTTCGCCGACCGGCCACGGCTGCCAAAGCCCTGTTCGAGAGAAGCGCTGCTTGCGGTGCTGCAGCGCTTTGGGCGTGTCAGGCTGTGAGGCCTAGCTACTTTCCGGCGCAAAATTCGTGAGCCCAAGTGTTGGGGCAGAATCAGCGCATTTGCGATTTTCTGCAAGCCTGGACGGATTTGATTTGACGGTGGCGCGCGCCGCTGATTCACTAACGGAGATGATTCGTGAACGCGCGCTTCGAAAACGCGAGAAACTGGTAGCAGCGCTGCCGATCACCGGCGAGCTTTTGCGCGGGACGCTGTTGGAGCGTGTCGTGCGTCACAAGAGCGGCTGTCCGAAATGCGCGCGCGGCGAAGGCCATCAAGTGTACGTGCTGACGGTCGGTTATGGGCGCGGACAAACGCGACAGATCAGCGTGCGGAAAGAGCGGGTGGCTGAGGTTCGTCGCTGGCTGGACAATTACCAGAAACTGAAGGAGACGATTGAGCAGATTTGCCAGCTCAATCACGATTTGCTGCGTCCCGATCCCACCGTGCCCCACCCCGGAGGAAGCGGCGTGATTGAGATGCGGCGGGCGCAGCTGAAGTTTGGGGATCACTGGGTCGCCGAGGAAGTGGCCGATCTGCGTGAGGCCTGGATGATCCATGCCGACCAGATCCTGGACGACGAGATCATTGTTGCGGCTGTGTATGAGGCATTGAGCAAGCGACACCCGAAGAGCGGCAGCCGCGGGCGGCATGGTGCGCCGGCCGAGATGGTGCTGCGGCTGCTCATTCTCAAGCATGTCCGCAACTGGAGCTACCAGGTTCTCGAGCGCGAAGTGCGCAGCAACCTTGTCTATCGCAACTTTGCCCGCATCGGCGGCGGCAAGATGCCGGATGCCAAGACCATGGGCCGCTGGGGCCTGGCGGTGGGCCCGGAGGTGATCAAGCGGGTCCACGAGCGGATGGTGAAGATCGCGCAGGATCAAGGAGTTGTGGAAGGCCGGCGGATGCGCGTGGATACCACGGTGATAGAGACCAACGTCCACTATCCGACCAACTCGAGCCTTTTGGGAGACGGGGTGCGCGTGCTCATTCGCACCATGAAGAAGATCACCAAAATTGCCGGCACCACCGGCACCAAGTTGCGCGACCGCAGTCGGAGCGTGAAGCTGCGGGTGCTCGACATTGCGCGGGCTGCCCGATCGAGGGCGAAGCAGAGTTCGCAGAAGCTCAAGCGAGCTTATGGCCAGTTGCTCAACTCGACCAGCCGCGTGGTCGGACAGGCCAAGCAGTTCTCGGCGCAGATCGCCGCGGGAGTGAAGCAGGCCAACACTGCCAAGGGGCAATTGAAGCTCGATCGCTTGCGCCACCAGATCGACGAGATGGTGCCGCGGGTCAAGCAGGTCATGAAACAGACCAGGGCTCGGATCTATCGCGGCGATACGCGCTCGCAAGGTAAGCTTCTGAGCGTGTTTGAGCCCTCGACGGAGGTCATCCGCAAAGGCAAGGCGGGCAAGCCCAACGAATTCGGCAAGATGGTGAAGTTGCAGGAGGCCGAGAACCAGATCGTGATCGACTTCGAGGTCTATGACCAGCGGCCCAACGATTCCGATCTGCTTGTTCCTGCGATTGACATCCATCAGGCGACGCTTGGACGCGCGCCGTACCTCGTCGCTGCCGACGCGGCCTTCTATTCCAGCAAGAACGAGGCCGCTGCCAAAGCCAAGGGCGTCAAGCGCGTCTGCGTCCCCAACCGCTCCACCAAGAGCGTTGAGCGTCGGCGCGAGCAGAAGAAGCGCTGGTTCCGCAACGGTCAGAAATGGCGTACCGGATGCGAGGGCCGCATCAGCGTGACCAAGCGGCGACACGGCCTCAACCGTTGTCGCTACAAAGGCCAAGATGGAATGAGGCGCTGGGTCGGGCTCGGCGTGATCTCCGATAATCTCATCAACATCGGCCGCGCCATCAACGAGAAATCGGCAAGCTAGAAACGCCGAAGATCACGAACGATTTTACGAGACACCCCGACGATATCGCCGGCAGGGTGTCATCTTTCCAGTATACGTTCCAAATCACTTCAATTCGAGAAAGATGAATTTTGCGCCGGAAAGTAGCTACGGCGACCGATGCAGAGTTCGGCCAGATCGGCCTCGACGCCCTTGAACAGGTTATGGGGTCCGCCAAGCGCGATGACCTGGTCCTTCTTGGCCGAGGCGACCGACGCGGCGGCCGCCTGATCGGACAGATCAAGGAAGCGATTCAGCGCCGCCGATTTCTTGCCCGCCATGAATTTGTCGATCGCTTCCTCGGTGGCGTCAGTCGGATTTTTGCTCAACAGCTCTTCATTTCCGGTGCTGAGCGGATGTATCGCTGTCAGCTTGATCCTCCTGTCCTCGAAGATGGTATCGAGCAGCTTCGCCTGCCGCGCCGGCGCGGAGATTGCGAGATATCGCTTCACGTCCGCGTTCTGCTTCAGCCGATCCAGCTCGGCGGTGGCGGTAAATAGTTCGGCATAGACCTTGATGTCGGATAGAGCGGCAATGCCTTCCGAGAAATTCGTGCCCCATTTGATCAGAAGGTCGCGGCCGCGCGCTTCAAGCTGGCCGGCCTCCAATCCCTTGTCCTTCAGACAGGCCGGATCGGCGTCCTTGCGCAGCGACTTGCCGAGCTCGGTGGTCAGCGCCCGGCCATAGGCCGAAGCAAAGGCATCGCGGACAAGCTCCGCCCGTTCGGCGGGCTGCTGTGCCGCGGCGATGGGAGCGAAGGCGACCAGGAACGCGACGATGAGAAATGATGGCACGTCGGTGAACTCGAAAAATCAGGCCCAGCCGAATCTGGCTGGGGTCGCCTGAGCCGCGTACGTGGTTCACGGCCGGCTAGGCCTGATCACGCCATCTTCGGGTCGAGCGTGGTCGACCACAGCGCGACATCCGCACGGTCGCGCAAGGTGACCGTCATCTGCCCCGTCGCGCCCTCGATCTTGACATGGCCGAAGAACTGCATGCCGGCGGACGGCGGCAGGTTCTGCTTGTCGAGGCCGGGCGCTTTGACGAATTTCACTTCGGGACCGAAGGTGTTGTCGAGCTCGTTCGGGCCGAAGGTGCCGGCGTGCAGCGGGCCAGACACGAACTCCCAGAACGGCTCGAAATCCTGGAACTGCGCCTTGTTCGGATTGTAGTAGTGCGCGGCGGCGTAGTGCACGTCGGCGGTCAGCCACACCGTGTTCCTGATCGGCGCGGTCTTGATGAAGCGCAGGATTTCCGCGATCTCGAGCTCGCGGCCGCGCGCCGGGCCGTCGCCTTGCGCGAACGCTTCCGAGCCCTTTTTGTTGGCCGCGTCATCATAGACGATGAGCGAGAGCGGCATGTCGGAGGCGATCACCTTCCAGGTCGCGCGCGAATTGAGCAGCGCCCGCTTCAGCCACAGCATCTGCTCCGGCCCGAGGAAATAGGCGTCGGGACCGTAGGTTTCCTGCTGGTTCGGACCGTTGGGGCCGCGATAGCTGCGCTCGTCCAGCATGAAGACGTCGAGATGCGGGCCGTAGCTGAGCGTACGATAGATCCGGCCCGGCTCGACGATGCTTTCGCGCATCGGATACATTTCATGGAAGGCACGCGCGGCGCGCGCCGCCAGCAGTGAAATGTTGCGCTCCTTGTAGGCCGCGGGCAGATCCTTCGACAGCGACCAGTTGTTGGTGACCTCGTGATCGTCCCATTGCACGAAGATCGGCACTTCGGCGTTGAAGCTGCGCACGTTCTCGTCGGTGAAATTATACTTGTGCGCGGCGCGGAACTCGTCGAGCGTCTCGGCGACCTTGGCCTTTTCCGGAATGGTGTTGTTCTTCCAGACCTTGCCGTCGGGAAGCTTGACCTCGGAGGGGATCAGGCCGTCGGCATAGATGGTGTCGCCGGAATGCACGAAGAAATCCGGCTTGTTCTTCTTCATGGCGGAGAAGGTGAACATACCGCCGTCATCGGGGTTGATGCCCCAGCCCTGGCCGGCGACGTCGCCGCCCCAGACGAAGCTGACGTCGCGCTTGTCGGAGGGAGCGGTGCGGAAGCGGCCGACCACCGGCTCGCTCATGATGTCGATATGCGAGAGGTCCCGGAAACGCACGCGGTAGAAAATGTCCTGACCGCTCGGGAGATCCTCCACGAGCATTTTTGCGGTGAAGTCGCTCTCGGGCAGCGCATTGATCGGCGGCAGCGCGCGCGCATCCTTGAAGGATTCGGTGGTGGCGACTTCGACCAGCATTTGCGAGGGCCGGTCGGCGCGCGACCAGATCACGCCGCCATCGGCGCCGACGTCGCCGGACTGCATGCCATGGGTCAGCACCGGCCGGTCGGCGGCGCGGGAGAGATAGGGCATTGCGACCAGGCTGACGCCGGTGGCGGCAGCGGTGGAAAGGAAGCGGCGGCGGGAAAGGCGGAGCGTTTTGCGGGGAATTTTGATTGTCATGCAAGCCTCCTGGTCGGTCGTCGGGGATGCGTGGGTGGGCGCCGACAGACCTAGAAAGGTTCTATGACGGGGCAATAACAGAAAAGGGCTGTCAACAAGGCGTGGGGGCTTACGGACGCTTTACAGCGTGCCGGTGGCTCGGAATTGCGCACTCGCACGCTGCAGGTTCTGCGGCAGGCTCGCCAGCAGCATCCGGCGGTCGTAGACCGCGTGGTGGAATTGCTCGAGCGCGATGTTGAAGGCGGTGAGCGAACCTTCCTCGATCGCGCCATGCTCGAAGCACTGCAGCGTGTCGCGCAGGATGCCGTCGGCTTCCGCCTGCATGTGATCGAGCTCATCGGTCGAATCGCTCTTGCGCGCCTGCGCGATCATGTCGAGCAGCTTCTCGCGCAGCGTCGAGTTGTTGCTGCGCTCGTCCTTTTTCAGATAGCCGGCGAACCAGGCGCCGACCGAGCCCATCGCCGACAGCGCCATCAGGCCCCACCAGATGAAGTCGCTGTAGCGGTCAAGGAAGGTTTTCTCCTCGCCGTCGACAAAGGCGGCCGCGCCGGGATGCACGGGGATCGCGGCGTCCTTGTCGGTATCGGGTGTCTCGATCTTTGCGGCGAGCGGGAAATCCGACATCAATTGCTGGCGGATCGCGAACAGCTGCCGCGTGAAGGCGGCAATCGTCACTTCTGAAAGGCCTTTGCGCGCGACGATGTGGTGGGAGAAGCTGATTGTCTTCACCTCGTCTTCCGGACGCTCCGGCGAGCCGAAAGTGCCTGCGGGAATTTCCCCGGCCTCATAGGCCGGATGGTTCTGCGCAATCGCTTCCGAAGCATCGATGGAAAGGAAAGTCGGCGTGCCGCCATCCCTGGAGGATGCGACAATCGCTTCGAGCGTGATCTTGCTGTTGAGCGGGCCGGCGGCGAGATAGGCATCCGCACGCTGGTTGCGAATGGCTTCCGCCGCCTCGTTGACCGGGAACTGCACAACTTCGACCTTCGCCGGGTCGACGCCGTATTGCTGCAGGATGATCTTCAGCAGGTTCACATTCGCCTGGGTCTTGCCGACCACGCCAACGCGGCGTCCGGCAAGCTGGCCGATCTTGGTGATCTTCGGACCTGCCTTCTTGCCCTTGCCTTTGGCCGGCGGGGGCACCCACAGCACCACGAAATTCTTGCGCAGGGTGGCGACGGCCTGCGCGTTCTTCGGCACGTCGAGATCGCCGCGGATGATCGCAAGGTCGACCTTGCCGTCCGAGAGCGCGTCCGCGCTCGCGACCGCGCCATCGGTCTGCACCGGCTTCAATCGGACATAGGCGTGATTCTGAGCAAAGGCCTGCGTCAGCGTCTGCACGACCTTGACGTCATCGCTGTTCGCAGGTCCGACCGCGATTTTCAGCGTCACCGGCCGAACCGCGAAATAGTAGCCGGCGACTAGCGTGCCGATAATGGCGAGCACAGCGGCCAGCGTCACGAGCAACAAGCGACGTGTCGCCGAACGCGGCGAGGGCGGCGGCGGTGCAGCGTTCACGAATTCCCTCAGTCATCGACCTTGCAAACAATCGTTTGACGCCCAGATTCGGCAACCGGCCGGCACGCATACGGTTATATTGTAGCAAATTCCCTGCCGGCCAGACGTTACATCTGCGTCATGGTTACCGCCCCAGTGCCCACTTTCCGAAGTTCGTACACCGTTTCAGCAACCACCTTTTGCGAACTTCGGAAAGCCATGGGCACTAGCAAACTTATGATTCTGGTGCCGCTTTTCGATTTGAAGTCCCTAGGTCATTTCGCCGCTTGCAGTGTAGGGACTTCAAATCGGTGGCACTAGTCGGGTGTCAGGGTAAAGTTCGGCTGAAAATGGAGGTCACGATGGCGCAGCGGTTCACCGCAGAAGCACGGAAGTCGGCTCTGGCAGGCCTGCCCGGCTGGGCGGAGGTGCAGGGCCGCGAGGCCATCGCCAAGACCTTTGTCTTCAAGGATTTCAACGAAGCCTTTGGCTTCATGTCCCGCGCTGCCCTGGTCGCTGAAAAACACGATCATCACCCGGAATGGCGCAACGTTTACAAGACCGTCGAGGTGGTGCTGGCGACCCATGACGCCGGCGGCGTCACGGCGAAGGATATCGAACTCGCCAAAGCGATGAATGCGATCGCTGCGGCATTGGGCGTCGGCTAACTCCACCTTGCGGCGGGTGCTCCGCATCCCCAATTCGTGGATGGGACCGCCGCGGCGATTGGCCGCGCGGTGACGCCTGAGGGAACCGGTCTCAAGGAAAGCAATATGGCATCCGATACCAGCGCAGGCTTTGAACCGGCCGACCGCCTCGCGGAAGACCGCGAGAGCGTGCGCAAGCGTTTCTGGATCAAGCTGAAGAAGGTGGCGGCCAAACTGCCGTTCACCGAGGATCTGCTGGCGGCCTATTACTGCGCCTTCGACAAACAGACGCCGCGCCATGTCCAGGTCGCGCTGCTCGGTGCGATCGCCTATTTCATCATGCCGTTCGACTTCATTCCGGACATGATGCCGGTGCTCGGCTTCACCGATGACGCCGCCATCCTCGCCACCGCGATCCGGCTGGTCGCGACCCACATCACCGAGGATCACCGCGAGGCGGCACGGGCGGCGTTGAAGCGGGGTATTCAGGAAGAAGCATGATCCGGAAAAGTGGGAACCGGTTTTCCCTCGCGACAAACGCGAAGCGTTTGCGCGGAGATCATGCTCAATTAACATGAGTGCGTCGTGTCGAGCGAAGCGCATCCGGTGATCCGATGGCTGATGACGGATGCGCGCAAGCATGCCGATCCCAACGCATTTCTCGATGCCTTTGCGAATGAATTGCGCGCGGCCGATGTCGATGTCTCGCGCATCACCACCGGTGTGCCGATCCTGCATCCGCAGATCTTCTCCTTCTCCGGCCTGTGGCAGCTCGGCATGGGAACTACCGAGCGGCTTTACCGCGCGGGGCCGGACAGCACCGCGACGATGACGAGCAGTCCGATCCGCATCGCTTATGAAGGCGGCGGCCCGACCCGTTGCGATCTCACCGCGCCGCCGGTTGCCGGCGAATTTTGCCATTGTCACGGAGTTGCGCGCCGACGGCTACACCGACTATGTCGTCTATTCGGTGCCGTTCGCCGACGGCAGCTTCAAAGCGCTCTCGCTCGCGACCAGACGGCCTGAGCGATTTCGCGGCGACGAGCTCGCGCTGTTTGCGGCGATGATCCCGGCGGTCGCGTTCAATCTCGAAGTGCAGGCGCTGCGCCGCACGGCGCGCACGCTGCTTGACACCTATGTCGGCCAGCAATCCGGCGGCCGCGTGCTGGAAGGGCAGATCCAGCGCGGCAGCGGCGAGACCATCCGCGCCGTGATCTGGCTCTGCGATCTGCGCGGCTTCACCAATCTGTCCGAAGCGCTGCCCCGCGACGCGCTGATCGATCTGCTCAATTGCTATTTCGGTCCGATGTGCGATGCCGTCACGGCGGCGGGTGGCGAAGTCCTGAAATTTATAGGTGACGCCATGCTCGCGATCTTCCCGGTCGGCGAGGACCCTGCGAGGGTCTGCGTCACGGCGCTCGACGCCGCGGAGCGCGCGCAGGCAGCGCTGGCCGAAGAGAACAAGCGGCGTGGCGACGCCGGCTTGCCGCGCATCGAATATGGCCTCGCACTCCACATCGGCGACGTCATGTATGGCAATATCGGCAGCGATACCCGGCTCGACTTCACGGTGATCGGGCCCGCCGTCAACCTCACCGCGCGCATCGAATCGATGTGCCGGTAGCTGGGCCAGCAGCTCTTGCTGTCGTCGGATTTTGTCGGGGAAGGCGGGATCGCCGCCTGCTCGCTTGGCCGCCACGCGCTCAAGGGCGTCGGCGCCGATCAGGAATTGTTTGTGCCGATCAGCCCGGCCGTGGGGCCGGGCTGATCGGGCGCGCGCCGCCTTATTGCTGCTTGCTCGTGCGGACCTGGGCCCGCGCGTTTACCGTATCCCTGGCGGCCTGGTCGGCCTGCCAGGTCTGGAATTGCTTGAACAGCGCTTCGCGGTCCGCTTCCGATTGCGCGCCCTTCGCAGCAGCCGCCGGGTTCTGCTTCAGGAATTCGTCGAACCTGCCGCGCGCGACCGGCTGGAGGTTGTGGCTGTCGAGCCATTGCTGCGCGTATGGCAGACGGGTCCAGCCCGCCAGCGGCGCCGACAGCGAGGTTTCCTTCCACTTCGGGTGGAACGGCGGATTCTGCAAGGTCGGGAATTTCGTGAAGAACGCATCCACGAACTGCGTGAGTTTGCGATAGCGCTCGGAGCCGGGTACCCAGTTGTAGGCCGCGAGCACCGCCGGCACCGCGATGGTGTCCACCCGCTCGCCTTCCGCGATCAGGTTCGGATAGTCCTTCGAGGTGAGGGTGGCCGGCAGGTAGTCGGTCTGCAGCGGCTTGTCGTAGCTCACATTGACGAGGTGAAAGCGGCCGTCATTGTTGAAGGTCGAGACCGATTTGTACGGCTTGCCGCCCACCACGATCACGGCGTCGAGCTGGCCGGCCTTCAATTTCTCCATCGCGATGCGCTGCTCGATATAGACGAAGTTGGCCTTCATCCCGAGCCGTTCGGCGACCGTCAGCGCGGTAACGAAGGTGCCGCCATTGGGCAGGTCGACGCTGATGGTCTTGCCTTCGAGGTCCTTCAGGTTCTGCACCGACCTCGGCGCGATGACCTGCATCTCTTCGTTGTAAAGCTTGGTGACATAGGTGAACTGCTTCTTGATGTCCTTGGCAAAGCCCTTGCGCTCGAGATAGTCGAGCGTGTCGGCGCGGACGATGCCGAGGTCGACGCCCTGCAGGAACAGAATGTCGGCGACGCTCTGCACCGAGCCACGGCCCACGACCGGGAGCACGCGCAGCTTGTTGCCGTCGTCGAGCACGGATGCGAGGTCGGCGCCAACCTGCACATAGGTGCCGCCGATGGTACCCGTGATCAACGTCACCGTGTTGGCGTTCAGCGCCTGCTTGGTGGCGGCCGAGCCGAACTGGAAGATGGCCTTGAGACTGTCGCTGACCTTTGCCGGATCATACTCGGTTTCGTCGGCGCGGGCCGAAAGGCCGCACGCCATCACAATGGCAACGAGTGCCAGTCCAAATAAACGTCGCATGTTGTCCCCTGACCGGTATGAAGTTTTAGTTTGGTAGTTGCGCCAGCCGGCGTTGTGCGTCGGCCGAACCGAGCTGCGCGGCCTTCTGGTACCAGGCGCGGGCCTTTGCGGGCTCGGGTACGATGTTGCGAACATCGGAGGTGCCGAGCACGTCCGGATCGTAGGTCTGCGCCAGCATCAGCGCGGCGTCGACTTCCTGGGCGTCGGCGGCACGCTCGAGCAGCAGCCGGGCGGACATTAGATCGCCGGTTGCCAGAAAACCCTTGGCGCGCTGCATCAGGCTCGCAAGCTCGTCAGGGTCCATGCGCCGGATGGCCGGCGGAGCAACGGGCGCGGGTGCAGCCGGTGGCGACAGGGCCGCCATCGGAGGCGCTGCGACAGGAGCTGGAGCTGGAGCCGCGACCGCCGGAGGCGGCGGCGCAACCGGCGCGTGGTTCTGAAGCGCGGCCTGATACGCCGACGAAATCTCTTCGCGCGACGGCAGCATCGCGACCTGCTGCGGCGGCCGTTGCGCGCCTGGCAGCTGGTTGGCCGACACCCGCGAAGGATCCTTCAACTGGATGTCGGGCTGCGTCAGTTGCGTCGGAGCATCGGGCTGCGCCGCGGCGGAAGGAACGGGAAGCATGGTTGAGATCGACGCCTTCGCGCTGATCAGCAAATCGCGCGTCGCATCCGATGAGAACCACGCGCAAACCACCGCGACCGCGGAGGCCGCAACCGTCGCCATCAGAATCTTCGTCGAGATCGAGAACCGGCGCGGCTCGCGTATGTCGTATTCGAAGTCCGCCGGATCGGGTTCGCCATCAGGATCGCTGAGAAAAAGCGGGACGGAATCGTTCGACTGATAGTCCGTCTGGGCGCTTCTTCCGAAAGCATAAGGCCTGGGTCGAAGGCTGGTGCCGTCCTCTTCAAGACCGTCGATGTCGGGCTCGTAGGACCGATAGCGTTTCGGTTGATCCACCATGGTGAAGTTCCCCACTACTGTGACGCAACAATCGGGGCTCCCCAGGCGCCGCTTTTTTCTTGACTGTGTTCGCCATGAGCACCCCGTTACTGATGGTCCTTAAATCGCCGCCGGAATCAGCCTAAAACGCGGCTTTCGCCGGCACGATTTGGGAGATATTTTGATTTCTTTGCGGCAAAGGGCAATAACGCACAGCGCGATCATGGTTAACACGCGTTTGTTTTTGCCCGTGAAGGTCGGTGCGGGCATTGAAGTTGTGCTGACAAATCAAGGGTTTCTGCAATATGTCTCGACCGGATAGGGTCGCCGCGTCCTGAGGAGGCCGCGGCCGCTCTCGTCGTTAACCAAGAATTTACGACTTTGTAGATTTGGCGATCACGGATGCAGGATCACCTTACCCATCGCCTGGCGTCCGGCGAGCACTTTCAGGGCGTCGGCTGTCTGCGCCAGCGGGAAGGTACGGTCGACATGGGAAGAGATTTTTCCTTCCGCCGTCCACTTCACCAGCTTCTCCAGATTGGCGCGGTTCTTCTCCGGGTTGAGCCGCGCCCAGTGGCCCCAGAATACGCCGCGGATATCGCAGCCCTTGAGCAGTGCGAGGTTGAGCGGCATCTTCGGGATTTCGCCGGCGGCAAAACCGATCACGAGGAAGCGGCCTTCCCACGCGGTCGAGCGCAGCGCCGCTTCGGCGTAGCTGCCTCCGACCGGATCGAACACGATGTCGGCACCCTTGCCGCCGGTCAGCTTGCGCAGGCCTTCTTTCAAATCTTCCTTGGCGTAGTTGAGCGTCAGCTCGGCGCCATGCTGCGTGGCGAATTCGAGCTTCTCGTCCGACGAAGCGCAGGCGATCACCTTCAACCCCATCAGCTTGCCGAGCTCGCAGGCGGCAAGCCCGGTACCACCTGCTGCGCCGAGCACCGCGAGCGTCTCGCCGGGCTTCGGGCTCGCGCGGTCTTCCAGCGCGTGCAGCGCGGTGCCGTAGATGATGATGATGCCGGCGGCGCGATCGAAATCGAGATTGTCGGGAATCTTCACGATCGAATTGGCCGGCAGCGCGATCTTCTCGCGCGCGCCATTATGGCCGCAGGACGCGACCACGCGGTCACCGACTTTCAAATCGGTGACGCCCGCGCCGACGCTCTCGACCACACCCGCGATTTCAGCGGCCGGCGAGAACGGGAAAGGCGGCTTGATCTGGTACTTGCCCTGGATCATCAGGATGTCGAAGAAATTCAGCGCCGCCGCCTTGATCGCGATCACGGCCTCGCCGGGGCCGGCCACGGGATCAGGCACATCAGCCAGCACGAGATCGTCAGGTTGGCAGTATTGCGAGCAGAGAATGGCTTTCATGGAAACACCTGGCTTTCGGACGGACAGGGAAGGCTCAATACTCCATGCCGGATTTGAAGCGCCTCGACAATACGGCGCGAGACATTGGGAGGAAGTCAAGCGATGTTTGAAAAGGGTCTGCTGAAGGGGAAACGCATTCTGGTCACCGGTGGCGGCTCCGGGCTGGGCGCTGCGATGGGACGCCGCTTTCTCGAACTCGGCGCGGAGCTCATCATCTGCGGCCGCAGGCTCGAACTTCTGGAAGCGACCGCGGCCGAGATGCGCGAAAAGCCCGGCGGCAAGATCAGTACTGTCAGATGCGATATCCGCGATGGCGCCGCGGTCGACGCCATGATGGATGCGGTATTTGACGAAGCGCCGATCGATGTACTTGTCAACAATGCCGCCGCGACCTTTATCGCGCAGACCGAACATCTGTCATTTCGCGCGGCGGATGCGATCCTCGCGCCAACTCTGCACGGCACGATGTATTGCACGCTCGCCGCGGGCAAGCGCTGGCTCGAAGGCAGGCACAAGGGCGTGGTGCTCTCCATTCTCTCGACATCCACCATCACCGGCCGCGCCTTCACCGTGCCCTCGGCGATGGCGAAGACGGCAGTGCTGGCGATGACCAAGAGCCTCGCCGTCGAATGGGGACCGAAGGGCGTGCGCATGGTGGCGATTGCGCCGGGTGCGTTTCCAACTCCGGGCGCGACGGGACAGCTCCGCCCCGAAGGCCGCGATTCGAACTGGGCCTCGCGCAATCCGCTCGGCCGTGCCGGCGAGCATGGCGAACTTGCGAACCTCGCGAGCTTCCTGATTTCGGATGAGGCCGGTTACATCAACGGTGAGATGGTAGTCCAGGATGGCGGCGCGCATTTGCGTTCATCCGGCGCCGAAGATTTGCTGCAATGGACCGACGCGCAGTGGGAACAGCAGCGCGCGGCGCGCGCGAAGGGCTGAGCCGCGATCGCGCTAACCGCTTCCCAAGCAGCCGTTTCCCGGCTATGGCTGCAGCTGCGCGGCGACTCAATCTTCAACTCACTCCGGGCCATCTTCCAGTCACAATGATGAGGGAACCAGACCGCATCATGTTCTTTCGGCGGCTGTTGACCACCACAGTGATGATGACTGCGCTGGTGTGCGGAGCCGCAGGCTTCGCGCAAACGCAGGCGCCCGCGCCCAAGGCCACCAAAAGCGAGGCCGCGAAGAGCACGGCGACGGCCACCAAGAGCGCCGCGGCCAAGCCGGAACCCGCCAAGCCGCCGCCTTCGATGACAGGCGGCACCGAGCCGACCCTGATCGGCCAGTTCGGCACCTGGGGCGCCTATAGCGCGACGCCCAACGGCAAGCGCGTCTGCTTCGCGCTGGCAAAGCCCACCACGTCGAAAACCAATCCGCCGAACCGCCCGCGCGATCCGGCCTATGCCTTCGTCTCGACGCGCCCGGCGGAGAAGGTTTCCAACGAAGTCTCGATCATGATCGGCTACGCCCTGAAGCCGGGATCGGAATCGACGCTGGAGGTCGGCGGCGCGTCGTACGCGATGTACACCCAGGGCGACGGCCTCTGGATCAAGAACGCCGCCGAAGAGGACCAGATGGTTCAGGCCATGCGCCGCTCGGCGGACGTTGTCGTCAAGGGAGTCTCGGCCAAGGGGACGGAGACGACCGATACCTTCTCGATGAAAGGCCTGAGCCAGGCGCTCGACCGTATCGCGCAGGACTGCAAGCGGTAGTTTTTGCCGAAACTAACGGATTTCATGGCTTTCCAGCGCGCGCTGGAAGGCTTATGTGATTGCCATGACCGACATCCAGACCAGCACAGCCGGGTCCAATTCCCGCGTCAATACGCTCGTGGAGAAGACCCCGCTCGAATCCTATGTGCCGCCGGCCAAGCCGTCGCTGATCGGACTGTCGCGCGCTGAGGTCGCCGAGCGGCTGGGCGAGATCGGTGTTCAGCCTTCGCAGCGCAAGATGCGGGTGCAGCAGCTCTGGCACTGGATCTATTTTCGCGGCGCGAAGAATTTTGACGAGATGACGAGCGTGTCGAAAGACATGCGCGCGGAGCTCGCCAAGCATTTCACCGTCGACCGGCCGGAAGTCGTGGCCGAGCAGATTTCCAACGACGGCACCCGCAAATGGCTGCTGCGGCTGCCGAGCGGCGACAAGATCGAGCGGCCGCACGAGGTCGAGTGCGTTTATATTCCTGAGACTGATCGCGGCACGCTCTGCGTTTCCTCGCAGGTCGGCTGCACCCTGAACTGCGCGTTCTGCCACACCGGCACGCAGCGGCTGGTGCGCAATCTCACCGCGGGCGAGATCGCGGGCCAGGTGATGGTGGCGCGCGACCGTCTGAATGATTGGGCCGATCGCGAGAATGGCACGCGTCTTGTCACCAACGTCGTGATGATGGGCATGGGCGAGCCGCTGTATAATTTCGAGGCGGTGCGCGATGCGCTCTTGATCGTCGCCGACAATGAGGGCATCGGCATCTCCCGCCGCCGCATCACGCTGTCGACCTCGGGCGTGGTGCCCAACATCATCCGCACCGGGGAGGAGATCGGCGTCATGCTCGCGATCTCCCTGCACGCCGTGCGCGACGAGTTGCGCAACGAACTGGTGCCGCTGAACCGCAAATACCCGATCGCCGAACTCTTGCAGGCGTGCCGCGACTACCCGGGCGCGTCGAACGCGCGGCGCATCACGTTTGAATATGTGATGCTGAAGGGCGTCAACGATTCCCTTGATGATGCGAAGCTGCTGGTGAAGCTGCTCAAGGGCATCCCGGCGAAAATCAATCTCATTCCATTCAATCCGTGGCCGGGCACGGCGTATGAATGCTCGGACTGGGATAGAATCGAAAAATTCTCCGAATATATCTTCAACGCCGGCTATTCCTCGCCGGTGCGCACGCCGCGCGGCCGCGACATCCTCGCCGCCTGCGGGCAGTTGAAATCGGAGACCGAGAAATTGTCGGCGCGCGAGCGGCAGGCACTGCGCGCGATGGCGATGACGGATTGATGCGCCCCATTGTCGTTCCTCCCGTCATTGCGAGCCAACGGGTCGCGCGAACGCACGCCCGATGATAAACTCTGCGAAGTAATCCAGAGTTGGACACGATGGTTCTGGATTGCTTTGTCGCTGGCGCTCCTCGCAATGACGGCAACATCGGTTTCGCATGGCACTGATCGGCCGGCTATTCGTGATCGCGTTCGCCTTCCTTGCCGCCTGCCTGGTGGCGGGGATGATCATTGTCGGCGCCGTCATGTTTCCGGAGTTCAGCGATCTCGGCTCAGGGCCGGTCGATCAGGGCGCGATCGATATCATCATCGGGTTCGGCTTCATCTTCATTTCCGGATTTGCGCTGCTGCCGGCGATGATCATCGCGCTCATCACGGAAGCCTTTTATATCCGCAGTGCGCTCACCTACGCGGTCGGCGGCGCCCTGGTCGGGCTTGCCTGCTACCTTGGCCTTGTGCCGTTCGATCCCGAGACGCTGCGCTTCGAAGGCATCGTGCGACGTCATCTGGAAATCATGACGGGGGCCGGTATTGTCGCCGGGATCGTCTACTGGATGATCGCGGGCCGCAACGCAGGCGCCTGGCGCGAGCCGCCGCGCCGCTTGCCGCCACCGCCGCCGATGCCCTCGCAATAGCGAGCCACCGTTTTAACGCCCAGCGCAAGCCTTCCCATGCCAGACTTCCTCCGCTAAACCCGCCACCCATGAACCGGATTGGACTCTTCATCGCGCTCGGACTGGCGGCTTTCGTCGGATTGCTGTTCGGGTTTTTTCCCGAGCTTGACCTGAAGCTGGCCGCGTTGTTTTACGATGCGGCGACCAAATCCTTCCCGCTCAAATTCAACACGCTGGCCGAGTTCGCGCGCGATGCTGCGATGTGGATCGCGTGGCTCCTCGCCCTGCCGGCGATTGTCGCGTTGGTCGCGAAGCTGCTGCGGCCGGACCGGAAACTGCTGATATCCGAGCGGGCAATGGTCTTCCTGCTCATCACGCTTGTGCTTTCCGCGGGCGTGCTTACCAATCTCACGTTCAAGAGCTATTGGGGGCGGCCGCGTCCGGTCGTGGTCACGCAGTTCAACGGCCCCGAGAAATTCGTGGCGTGGTGGGATCCGCATGGAAGCTGCGATCGCAACTGCTCGTTCTTTTCCGGCGAGGGCGCGACCGCGTTCTGGACCTATGCCCCCGCAGCGTTGACGCCGCCGGCCTGGCGCCCGCTCGCCTATGCCGCGGCGACGCTGTTTGGCGTCGTGACCAGCCTGCTCCGGATGGCGTTTGGCGGGCACTTCTTTACGGATGTCGCGGCGGCTGGCCTGGTGACCTTTCTGGTGATCTGGCTGGCGCACGGCTACATCTATCGCTGGCCGCGGACCAGGCTGACCGACGAAAGCATCGATGCCGCGCTGACACGATTTGCCTGGCCCGCCTTCATCTGGCGGCGCCGTCTTGCAGACCGCTGGTCGAAGTCGGAGCGGTCCTTCGTGCGCCGCATTGTCGAGGCTCATGTCGATGATTGAGCCTTGAGCGGCTTGCCTAGCAAGGCGTTCTCCCTATAGAACCGCGCGAAATTTGATATTCGCGCCCGCAAGCCGAGAAACGAACTCAGCACTTTCGACCGATTGGAAACGCTATGAGTACGATCCTGAAAAGCCTGCCCAAGGGGGAAAAAGTCGGCATCGCTTTCTCGGGCGGTCTCGACACCAGTGCGGCGCTTTTGTGGATGAAGCAAAAGGGCGCCCGCGTCTTTGCCTATACCGCCAACCTCGGCCAGCCCGATGAGGCCGACTACGACGAGATTCCGCGTAAAGCGCTGGACTTCGGCGCCGAAAAAGCCCGGCTCGTGGATTGCCGCACGCAATTGGTCCACGAAGGCATTGCCGCCATCCAATCGGGCGCCTTCCACATCTCGACCGGTGGCATCGCGTACTTCAACACCACACCGCTCGGTCGCGCGGTGACCGGCACGATGCTGGTCTCAGCCATGAAGGAGGACGGCGTCAACATCTGGGGCGATGGGCTCCACCTTCAAGGGCAACGACATCGAGCGCTTCTACCGCTACGGCCTGCTGACCAATCCGAACTTGCGGATCTACAAGCCCTGGCTCGACCAGCAATTCATCGACGAGCTGGGCGGCCGCGCGGAAATGTCGGCGTTCATGACCGCCAGTGGATTCGCCTACAAGATGAGCGCCCAGAAGGCGTATTCGACCGACAGCAATCTTCTCGGTGCGACCCACGAGGCCAAGGACCTCGAGAGCCTCGGCAGCGGCATCAAGATCGTCAATCCCATCATGGGCGTGCCGTTCTGGCGCGACGACTGCAGCGTCAAGGCCGAAACGGTCTCCGTGCGTTTCGTCGAGGGCCAGCCGGTCGCGCTGAACGGCCAGGCCTTCGCCGATCCCGTCGCGCTGTTCCTCGAGGCCAACGCCATCGGCGGGCGGCATGGTCTTGGCATGAGCGACCAGATCGAGAACCGGATCATCGAGGCCAAGAGCCGCGGCATTTACGAAGCGCCCGGCATGGCGCTGCTGCACATCGCCTACGAACGCCTGGTTACCGGCATCCACAACGAGGACACCATCGAGCAGTACCGGATCAGCGGCATGCGTCTTGGCCGATTGTTGTACCAGGGGCGCTGGTTCGACTCCCAGGCCCTCATGCTGCGCGAAACCGCCCAGCGCTGGGTGGCTCGCGCCATCACCGGAGAGGTGACGCTCGAGCTGCGCCGTGGCAACGACTACTCGATCCTGAACACCGAAAGCCCCAATCTGACCTATCAGCCCGAGCGGCTGAGCATGGAAAAGGTTGAAGATGCGGCGTTCACGCCGGCGGACCGTGTCGGCCAGCTGACCATGCGCAACCTCGACATCGCCGATACCCGCGCCAAGCTCAATCTCTACGCAGACACGGGCTTGCTGTCGATCGGGGAAGGCTCACAGATATTCAAGCTTGATAGCGACAAGAGCTGAACGGCGCGGGCGCGCCCTCGTCATTGCGAGGAGCGATAGCGACGAAGCAATCCATCGATCGACCCGCAGCGGTATGGATTGCTTCGCGGAGCCTGTCATCGAGCGCGCATTCGCGCGACCCCCGTTGGCTCGCAATGACGGATAAAAAAATGGCCGAGATCGCTCCCGGCCATTTTGCATTTCGTCGATCCGCCTTCGCCTCACCGCGGTGGGGCGGTGCCGGGCGGGGGCGGCGGCAGCGAGGCCGTATTGCCGTTGAGCAGTGGCGTGATGCGGCGGATGGTGACGCGGCGGTTGATGCGGCTCGGACCGTCGGTCTGCTCCTTCAGATATTGCGAGCCGTAACCCTGCGACGTCAGGTTTTCGGCCGGCACCCCGAATTGCTGCGTGAGCAGTTCGGCCGCCGATTCCGCGCGCCGGTCGGACAGCGACAGATTGTCGGTGTCGTTGCCGGTCGCGTCGGTGTGGCCCTCGATCAGGAACACCTCGCGCGGGTTGCGCTGGATGGCGCGGTTGAGGCCGTCAGCGATCACCTGCAGCTTCGTGGCCTGGTCCGGCGGAATCTCCCACGAGCCAAGATCGAAGTTGATGGTGTTGACGTCGATGCTCGGCATCAGCATGCGCACGTTCGGGCTGAAGCGGACTTCGTCGAGCGAGTAACGCCGCTCGATCCGGTCCACCGGGGGCGCTACGAGGGTGTCGTAGACCATCTCCGGCGGTGCGCCGTCGTAGTCGACGATGTAGCGGTCGTAGGGGATACGCACGACCGGCGGCGGCAGGTCGACAAAGAAGCCGCCGACCGCGCGCGGATCGCGATAGCTGTTGTCGATGATGACGATCTCGCGGCCGGCGGGGTCGCGCCGGACCCGCCGCAGCAGCTGTCCATCCGCGCCGATCACCGTGATCACCTCGGCGCCATCGGGACGAACCACGATGGTGCGGGTTTCGCCGCCGACGGTCTGCGTGCGGATGTCGCGCGCGCCGTAGCGGAAGCGATCCAGCTCGTTGTGGCGGACGAACTCCTGGCCGCTCGGATCGCGGACGATGATGCGGCCCGGCTCCACGATCACGGTGCGGCCGCCTTCCTGGACCTCACGCCGCTCGGCGCGGAAGTCCTCCATGCGGCGTGGCCCTTGCGGGGCAGCGCCCGGCGCGATCGGCGTCAATGCGGCAGCCGGCGGCACGGTCGGCAGCGGAGCAGTGACAGTCGGTGCGCGCCGGAAGGCAGGGGTCACCATCGGTGGTGCGTTCTGGGCGCGGCCGGGCGGGACCGCGGCGTTCGGGGTACCGGGGACGACACTGGGCGCGGCGGCGTTCGGCGGTGGTGGCGCGGGCGGATTCGCGCCAGCGGCCGGTGCATTGCTTGGACGGCCGGGCGGCGTGCCTGCAGCCGCGGGCGGTGTCGTAGGTACGGTCTGCGGCGCAGGCGCAGCCTGGTTGGGCGCCGCAGGCGGCGTCTGTTGAGTGCGGCCCGGCGGGGGCGTGGTAGGCGCCGCACCGGGTGAGCCCGCCGGAGGCGTGCCAGCCGGCGGGGTACCTTGCTCTCGACGTTCTTCGCGACGCTCCTCGCGTCCCGGCGGGATGCCTGCGGGTGGCGTTGAGGTTTGCGGCGTGGCCGTGGGTGGTGGCGTTGGACGCGCGGGGGCTGCGGCCGGCGGGGGTGGCGGCGGAGGCGTTGCTGGCTTGGCCGCCGGAGGCGGCGGTGGCGGCGGAGTTGCCGGCCTGGCCGCCGGCGGAGGAGGCGGCGGTGGCGCTACATGCGGCGGAGGAGGCGGCGGCGGCGCGGCTGGCCTGGGCGGCGCAGGCGGTGGCGGCGGAGGGGCCGGAGGCTTGGCTGCCGGAGGCGGCGGTGGCGGGGCCGCGGGTTTTGCCGGCGCGGGCGGAGTAGCCGGCTTCGCGGGAGGCTGCGCGCCCTTCGGCGGCTGTTTGGGCTTGCCGTCCGGACCGAGTTCTTCCTTGGCCTGCGCCACCACGATGGGCGCGCTCTGCGCGTGCGCGGCGGTGCTTGCAAATTGCAGCGCTGTGAGAGCGGTCGTGGCAAGCAGCAGGCGAAGTTTTGTCATGGTGATCTCGGTTCCCGGAAAGGTTCTGAAGGCGGGCGATGAACGACCAAGCGTTAGGCCGGATTGTGGCAGTGTTCAAACGCTGATTCGCATTTATTTCTCATGACAAGCGGCACAATTTGGCCGTTGTTCATGACGCATTCAGCGGCTGCTCGCCAATTGCAATTCGAGTTGCGCCGGCGCGATTGGTTGCGGGATTGGGCGTGGAAGGTCCGTTCGGCGCGCGCACGGGAAGCTCGTCCGGCATCTTGCCCGGCAGCTCGTCCGGCCTCGGTGGCTCGCCGGGCTCGCGCATCGGCGGAGGAATTTCGGGCTGCGGATTTCCCGGCGGCTCCTCGCGCGGCGGCTCGGTGGGCGTGCCCGGCGTCGGCGGCGGAATTTCGGGAGGCTCGATCGGCGTCGGCATCGTATCTCCATTGTGGAGTGCAATAACGAAGCGGATACAGCGATGTTCCCGAGAAAACCTCAGCCGCGCAGCAGAAACGTGTTGCTGCGGGTCTTGCCGGTTTCGCGAAAGCCCCGCGAAATCATGTCGGCGATGCAGTCCTGATGCCATTCGTCGCGCGAGAGATGCTCGATCACCACCGCGCGCGGCCATAGCGCTTGCGGGGCTTCCTTGAAGAACGGCACCAGCGCGCGGTCTTCAAAACCTTCGATGTCGATCTTCAGCGCGTCGACTTTTGCGACGCCGGCTTCCCCGAGAATGCGCTGCAGCCGCAGCGACGGCACCTTGATGGCATTGGCGCCAGCGGTGCCGGCGACGACGTGGCTGGCGCCGAGATTGTCGCCGTCGGTCTCGATCATCAATTCGCCGTCGGCGGAGCCCACAGCCGCCGCGACCAATCTGGTTTGCGTGTTGCCGGAGGCCTTGTCATTGAACTTCAGCCGCGCATGCGTGACCGGATGCGGCTCGACCGCGATCACCTTGCCGGTTGGGCCGACATGGTGCGCGAGCACCAGCGCGTAGGTGCCGACATTGGCGCCGACATCGACAAACACGCCGCCCCGGGGCGCGTTCGCACGAAGAAAATTCAGCTCTTCGAGATTGTAGTCGGGATTGAACAGCGCGCCGCGTTCGGTCGCGCTGGCCTGGTGATAGAAGCGGAACGACGCGCCCTGATAGGACCACATCGACCGGGCCGGCGCGCAGCAGATTGACCAGCCGGGACAGCATCGGGCGGAACGCGCCGCGTTTCAGCCGCGAGCGATGCGCCAGCCGAATGATCGCGGCCTGCGCCGCATTCGGCGCGAACGCGCCGAACGGCGCGGGCGAGGGATCGTTGTCGGGAGTCAAGCAGGTCCTTGAAGAGCCGAACGCTGTCGAAGCTGCGTAGGCATAGCCGGTTTTGATCCGGCGGCAAACCAGGCTCAAGAGGGAAAAACCATGAAGCCGGCGCGCGGGAAATGCACCACGATTTCGCCGGCCCTGGGATCATGGCGGCGGATCGCGATGTGCTGCGGCGACAGCGCGACGATCTCGCCGGCCACGCGGATCTTGCCGTAATCATCAGGCATGATCTCGACCTTGTCGCCGACCTTGCGGCCATTGGGATCATTTGGGTCGTGCAGCTCGGCGGTCTGCAGGCCGCGACTTCGCCGCGAGCTCGAGCGCGTCTGCCGGTCGACATTTCCGTGCGCGAGCCGTGGCCGATGGCGCGCAGCCGTCCGGCCCAGGCGCGGGTGTGATCGAACTCGGCGAGCAATTCGTCGGCGTCTGTCGAGGTTGCGAGCGGGCGTACCAGAGGTTCATGTAGGCGTTGACGTCGAAAAGGCTCGGCGCGTCGCCGGCAAGCCAGGTCCGTTCATCGCCTAGCTGGGTGTCGATCCATGAGAGATGCGCGCGAAACTGGTCGCGCATCTGCGGGATCGCCGACTTCATCGCCGCGACGTCGAACTTGGCGCCGCGCAGCTTTTCGCGGTCGGCGATGAAGTCCGCCGGCACCTTGTCGGCCAGCGAGCCGAATACCAGGTTGACCGTGTTCTGGAAGAACGGGCGGTCGGTCCACATCGCGCTGCCCCAGGCCAGCCCTTCGGTGCCGCGCGGCAACAGCGACGGTTCGGGAAAGCGCCGCTCCAGCTCGCGCATGATGCACTGGGTGTCGCAATAGATGTCGGCGCCGATCTGCAGCACCGGCGTGCGGCGATAGCCGCCGGTCATCGGCATCAGAGTCGGGACGCGGCATGATCCGCGAGATCAGGACCGAGGTCCACGCGATCTTCTTGAGGCCGAAGATGAGGCGGATCTTTTCCGAGAAAGGCGAAGCGTCGAAATGATGCAGGATGATGGGCGCGTCGGACATCAGGCACTCCCTTCATGCAAATGATCCCTCGCCGCGAGCCGCGGGAGGGATCAGAACAGTGCGCCGCGGCGGACCGCGCCTAGATCTGCCGCTCGACCAGCTTCAGCTTCAGCTCGGCGATCGCTTCCGACGGGTTGAGGCCCTTCGGGCAGGCCTTGGCGCAGTTCATGATGGTGTGGCAGCGATAGAGCCGGAACGGATCCTCGAGATTGTCGAGCCGTTCGCCGGTGGCTTCATCGCGGCTGTCCTTGACCCAGCGCGTCGCCTGCAACAGCGCGGCGGGGCCGAGGAAGCGGTCGCTGTTCCACCAATAGCTCGGGCAGGAGGTCGAGCAGCAGGCGCAGAGGATGCATTCGTAGAGACCGTCGAGCTTCTCGCGGTCCTCGTGGCTCTGCTTCCATTCCTTCTGCGGCGTCGGCGAGGTCGTCTTCAGCCACGGCTCGATCGAGGCATATTGCGCGTAGAAATTGGTGAGGTCGGGCACCAGGTCCTTCACGACCGGCTGGTGCGGCAGCGGATTGATCTTCACCGCGCCGTCCTTGCACGTCGTGCATCGACTTGGTGCAGGCCAGCGTGTTCTGGCCGTCGATGTTCATGGCGCAGGAGCCGCAGACGCCTTCGCGGCAGGAGCGGCGGAAGGTCAGCGTCGGATCGATGTGGTTCTTGATCCAGATCAGGCCGTCCAGCACCATCGGCCCGCAATCATTGGTGTCGACGTAATAGGTGTCGACGCTCGGATTTTTGCCGTCGTCCGGATTCCAGCGATAGATCTTGAATTCGCGCGTCTCGGTCGCGCCCTGCGGCTTCGGCCAGACCTTGCCGCCGCTGATCCTCGAATTCTTCGGAAGTGCGAATTCAACCATCTTCTGCCTTTCGTCATTCCAGGGACCGCTCTCGATGCCGTGCCCGATGAGTGTCAGTACACCCGCGCCTTCGGCGGGATGTACTGCACGTCGTTGGTCATGGTGTAGTCGTGCACCGGGCGGTAATCGATCGTGGTCTTGCCGCTCTCGTCGATCCACGCCAGCGTGTGCTTCATCCAGTTCTTGTCGTCGCGCGCGGAGAAATCCTCGCGCGCATGCGCGCCGCGGCTCTCGGTGCGGTTGGCGGCCGAGTCCATCGTCACCACCGCCTGCACGATCAGGTTGTCGAATTCCAGCGTCTCGACCAGGTCGGAATTCCAGACCAGCGAGCGGTCGGACACCGAGATGTCGCGAGATGCCGCCATGCACCTTGTGGATCAGGTTCTGGCCTTCATGCAGTATTTCGCCGGTGCGGAACACCGCGCAATTGTTCTGCATCACATGCTGCATGCTGTCGCGCAGCTTCGCGGTCGGCGTGCCGCCGGAGGCATGGCGGAAATGATCGAGCCGGCCGAGCGCCATGTCGGCGGAGTCCTTGCGGCAGTTCCGGCTGCTTGGCGTTCGGCGTGAGCTTTTCGGCGCAGACGCAGCGCCGCGGCGCGGCCGAACACCACGAGGTCGATCAGCGAATTGGAGCCGAGGCGGTTGGCGCCATGCACGGAGACGCAGGCCGCTTCGCCGACCGCCATCAGGCCCGGGACGATGGCATTGTCGTCGCCGTTCTTCTTGGTCAGCACCTCGGCGTGGATAATTGGTCGGGATGCCGCCCATGTTGTAGTGCACGGTCGGCACGATCGGGATCGGCTCGCGCGTCACGTCGACATTGGCGAAGATGCGCGCGGATTCGGAAATGCCCGGCAGCCGCTCGTGCCAGCACCTTGGGATCGAGATGGTCGAGGTGCAGGAAGATGTGGTCCTTCTTCTTGCCGACGCCGCGGCCTTCGCGGATCTCGATGGTCATCGCGCGCGAGACCACGTCGCGCGAGGCGAGGTCCTTGGCCGACGGCGCATAGCGCTCCATGAAGCGCTCGCCCTCGGAATTGACGAGATAGCCGCCTTCGCCGCGCGCGCCTTCGGTGACGAGGCAGCCCGAGCCGTAGATGCCGGTCGGGTGGAACTGCACGAACTCCATGTCCTGCAGCGGCAGGCCGGCGCGCAGCGCCATGCCGCCGCCGTCGCCGGTGCAGGTATGCGCCGAGGTGCAGGAAGCGTAGGCGCGGCCATAGCCGCCGGTCGCCAGGATCGTGGTCTGGGCGCGGAAGCGATGCAGCGTGCCGTCGTCGAGCTTCAGCGCGATCACGCCGCGGCAGGTGCCCTGGTCGTCCATGATCAGGTCGATGGCGAAGAACTCGATGTAGAATTCGGCCGAATGCCGCAGCGCCTGGCCGTACATGGTGTGCAGCATGGCGTGGCCGGTGCGGTCGGCGGCGGCGCAGGTGCGCTGCGCCTGGCCCTTGCCGTAGTCCAGGGTCATGCCGCCGAACGGGCGCTGATAGATCTTGCCGTCTTCGGTGCGCGAGAACGGCACGCCCCAATGTTCGAGCTCGTAGACGGCCTCGGGCGCGTTGCGCACCATGTATTCGATCGCGTCCTGGTCGCCGAGCCAGTCCGACCCCTTGACGGTGTCGTACATGTGCCAGCGCCAGTCGTCGGGATGCATGTTGCCGAGCGAAGCCGAGATGCCGCCCTGCGCCGCGACCGTATGCGAGCGGGTCGGAAACACCTTGGTGATGCAGGCGGTGCGCAGGCCGGCTTCGCTGCAGCCGACCACGGCGCGCAGGCCCGCGCCGCCGGCGCCGACCACGACGACGTCGTAGGTGTGATCCTCGATCGGATAGGCTTTGCCGTTGGTGGCGGGACCTGAGCCGTTGGTGGCCTTGCCGTTGCCGTCACTGGCCATGGGTTAAACTCCCGATGACAGTTTGAAGATGGCGTAGATCGAGGCCAGCGCCACCGCGAAGCAGAAGAAGTTGTTGGCCATGATCGAGGCGAGCTTCAGCTTCTCGTTGTGAACGTAGTCCTCGATCACGACCTGCATGCCGATCTTCATGTGCCAGGTGCAGGCGATGATGAAAAGCAGCAGGATGATCGCGATCGGCAGCGAGCCGAGGATTTGCGCGGCGCCGGCCTGGTTGCGGCCGAGCAGCATCATCACGATGACCAGCACCGGCATGATCAGCAGCATCATCGCCACCGCGGTGAGGCGCTGGCGCCAGAAATCGCCGGTGCCGGAATGCGAGGCGCCGAGATTGCGGACGCGGCCGAGCGGGGTGCGCATCGACTGCGCGCCGTGGGTGCTTGCTGCGCTCATCGTCCGCCTCCGATCGCATAGGCCACGATCCAGATCAGCACCGTCAGCGAAATGCCGCCGATCAGCGCGCCCCAGGTCAGGGCCTCGCGCTCATTGGCCTTGAAGCCGTAGCCGAGGTCCCAGACGAAATGGCGGATGCCGCTGAGCAGGTGATGCATCAGCGCCCAGGTGTAGCCGAACACGATCAGCCGGCCGATGAAGCTCGAGGTGAAGGCCTGCACATTGGCGTAGGCGGTCGGGCCCGAGGCGGCCGCGATCAGCCACCAGGCCAGCAGCAGCGTGCCGAAATAAAGCGCCATGCCGGTGGCGCGATGGACGATGGAAAGGACCATCGTCAGCGTCCAGCGGTAGGTCTGCAGATGTGGTGAAAGCGGTCGTTCGATCCTGGCGGTCATTGGCGGCTTCGTGTTGCGGACCGCAGGATTCTTGACAATCCGGGGGCCCGTCGGGGGATCGCGGTAGATTGAGCCTCTATTTACGGAGTCGAATCAGCCAGCGCAACGACGAATATCGGCCATTCCGAACCAGCATTCACACCTACACGAGGAGCCTTGCAAATGCAGGCGTTGACAAGGCTGTCCCGCGTGTTGATCGCTGGTATACCTGAAGCACGATTCAAGAACGGTTTGTGCGGGAAGCAGGAAACACCCATGACGAGTGGCGGGCTCGATGTGCAGCGGAGCTGGTTGAGCTCGCGCTTGTGCTGATCGCGACGGGCGCGTTGTCGGGATTTCTGGCCGGCCTGTTCGGGATCGGCGGCGGCGCCGTCCTGGTCCCGGTGTTTTACGAATGCTTCCGGCTCGCCGGCGTGCCGCTCGAAGTGCGGATGCCGCTCTGCATCGGCACCTCGCTCGCCGTCATCATCCCGACCTCGATCCGCTCCTTCCGCGCCCATTACGCTCCGCGGCGCGGTCGACATGGACATCCTGCAAGCCTGGTGGCTGCTGATCGTGATCGGCGTGGTCGCCGGCAGCGTCGATTGCGCGCTATGCGCCGGAGCGGCTGTTCAAATACGTCTTCGTCGCCGTGGCCTGGTCGGCCGCCGCTGCGGCTGTGGCTGGCGCGCGACAGCTGGAAATTCGGCGACGAGATGCCGAAGGGGCCGCTGATGAAAGTCTACGGCTTCCTCGTCGGGCTGCTCTCGACGCTGATGGGCGTCGGCGGCGGACTGTTCTCCAATCTCCTGATGACGTTCTACGGCCGGCCGATCCATCAGGCGGTCGCGACCTCGTCCGCGCTGGCGGTGCTGATCTCGATCCCCGGCGCGCTCGGCTATGTCTATGCCGGCTGGCCGGTGGCGGCGCGGTATCCCGGGGTCGCCGCGCTGCAGATGCCGCTCGCGTTCGGCTATGTCTCGCTGATCGGCGCGGTTCTGGTGATGCCGATGAGCCTCTTGACCGCGCCGCTCGGGGTGCAAGGCCGCGCATGCGATGTCAAAGCGAATGCTGGAAGTCGCGTTCGGCGGCTATCTCTTCATCGTCGGCGGCCGGTTTGTGATAAGCCTAATGAGCGGGCAGTAGTCGTCTTCGCGACCATCTGAGAAAGGCCGGCGAGACGTTCAATCCTTCAGCCGAACTTCGCCATAGCGCCACATGCGGACATCGCCCACGCCCTCGATAAGGTCCGTTTCGGCGAGCATCTGAAGGCGCGCGGCGACCATTTCGTAGCTGATCGCGAGGCCGAGACGTTTGTATCTATCCACGACGTCGACGACGATCCTGGCGACCTTCCGCCAGTGTGGACTCATAGTTGAATGAATGACCTGATCGAACTCGGCCTCGGTCACAGGCGACGGAAGGTGCACTTGATCCCACCGAAGGTCGCTGTCGATGACGGGGACTTCCTCGTCGACCGTCGGCGGCTCCAAATCGGGATGTTGAGCATAAATTCCCGCCAGCAATTCGGAATGCAATGCGTCAAGGACGTTTTCGAGCAGGTCGCGAAACCTTATTCGATCTTCCTTGGCAAAGCCGGCGATGACCAGACGTGCGCGGTCCAGGGTACGATTCGCATCAATCAGGCATTGCTCAAGCTGAATTGCTTGCTCTCGCTTCATCATTCTGATCGCGCCTAAGTCTTCGTATAGATATCCTTATACGTATCACGCAGCACGTTCTTCTGCACCTTGCCCATGGTGTTGCGCGGCAGCTCATCCACGACGAAGACGCGCTTGGGCATCTTGAATTTGGCCAATCGTCCGTCGAGGCCTTTCAGCACGGAAGCTTCGCTGATATCGGCGCCCTTGTTGCAGACCACGACCGCTGTGACGCCTTCGCCGAAATCGGAATGCGGCACGCCGATCACGGCGGATTCGACCACGCCCGGCATGGCGTCGATCTCGCTCTCGATTTCCTTGGGGTAGACGTTGAAGCCGCCGGAGATGACGAGGTCCTTGCCGCGGCCGAGGATGTGAACATAGCCCTTGTTGTCGATCTTGCCGAGATCGCCGGTGATGAAGAAGCCGTCGTCGCGGAATTCGGATTTGGTCTTTTCCGGCATCCGCCAATAGCCCTTGAACACGTTCGGGCCCTTGACCTCGATCATGCCGATGGTGTCGGGCGTCAGCACCTTGCCGGTCTCGGGATCGGTGACGCGCACGGACACGCCGGGCAGCGCATGACCGACGGCGCCGGGAACGCGCTCGCCGTCATAGGGGTTGGACGTGTTCATGTTGGTTTCGGTCATGCCGTAACGCTCGAGCACGGCGTGGCCGGTGCGCGCGGCCCATTCGCGATGGGTGTCGGCGAGCAGCGGCGCCGAGCCCGAGATGAACAGCCGCATGTGCTTCGTGGTCTCCTTGTTCAGCGCCGGATTTTGCAGGAGGCGCGTATAGAAGGTCGGCACGCCCATCATCACAGTGGCGCGCGCCATCAGCTTGATGATCAGCCTCCGGATCGAACTTTGGCAGGAAGATCATCGAGGCGCGGGCAAACAGCGTGACATTGCTCGCCACGAACAGGCCGTGGGTGTGATAGATCGGCAGCGCATGGATCAGCACGTCCTTGTCGGTGAAGCGCCAGTAGCCGACGAGGGAGAGCGAGTTCGAGGCGAGATTGTCGTGGGACAGCATCGCGCCCTTGGAGCGGCCGGTCGTGCCTGAGGTGTAGAGGATCGCGGCGAGATCGTCGTTGCCGCGGACGACAGTGGCAAATTCCGGTTTGGCCTTGGCGGCGGCGTCGGTGAGCGAGCCCTTGCCGTTGGAATCGAGCGTCTCGACTTTGGCTTTCACCTTGGCAGCGATGGCCTTGATGCCCTCCGCCTTGGACGGATCGCACACCACCAGCGACGGCTCGGCATCGGTGATGAAGTAGTCGAGCTCGTTGAGGGTATAGGCGGTGTTGAGCGGCAGATAGACCGCGCCGGCGCGCACGGTGGCGAGATAGAGCACAAGACCCTGAACCGATTTCTCGGTCTGCGCCGCGACGCGGTCGCCCGGCTTGACGCCGCGTTCCACCAGCACATTCGCAACCTGGCCCGCTCGCGCGATCAGATCGCCGTGGGAGATGTGCTCGCCCTCGATGGTCTCGATCGCGAGCCGCTTGGGATCGTCGAGCCCGTCGAACAGGCGTGAAAACAGGTTGGCGTTGGCGGTGGTGTTCATGCGACAATTCCATCACGGGGCGCTGGCTAGTGCCGCCGATTTGAAGTTCCTAGCCGGGCGCCGCGAGCTCGTATGGGAACTTCAAATCGAAAAGCGGCACTAGAAATTTTTAGGCTTGCTAGTACCCCGTTTCCGAAGTTCGCATGGAGACTGCCGCGAAAGCGGCGAACTTCGGAAACGGGGCACTAGCCGAAGAAGGCTGCATTAGCAAAAAGGCCCCCAAAAAAGCAACGGAGACAGTTGGATGACGAAGGGTGGAAAACGCGTGGCCTGGGTGACCGGCGGCGGCACCGGCATTGGCGAAGCCGGCGCGATTTCGCTGGCCGAGGATGGCTGGACGGTGGTGGTGTCGGGCCGGCGCAAGGATGCGCTCGATGTCGTGGTTGCGAAGATCAAAAAGTCCGGCGGCGAGGCCGAAGCAATTCCGCTCGATGTCAGCAAGGCCGCCGACGTGCAGAAGGTCGCCAACCAGATCGTGGCCAAGCACGGCCGCATCGATCTCCTGGTCAACAGCGCCGGCGTCAATGTGCCGAAGCGGCGCTGGGCGGACATGGAGCTGGAAGGCTGGAACCAGCTCGTCGATATCAATCTCAACGGCGTGCTCTATTGCATGCGCGCTGTATTGCCCGCGATGCGCAACCAGAAGGACGGTTGCATCATCAATGTCGCCTCATGGGCGGGCCGCCATGTCTCGAAAATGCCGGGGCCGGCCTACACCACGACCAAGCATGCGGTGCTGGCGCTGACCCATTCCTTCAACATGGACGAATGCGTCAACGGGTTGCGCGCCTGCTGCCTGTCGCCGGGCGAGGTGGCGACGCCGATCCTGAAATTGCGCCCGGTGGTGCCGAGCGAGGAAGAGCAGGCCAGGATGCTGCAGCCGGAAGACCTCGGCCGCACCATCGCCTTCGTCGCCGGCATGCCGCCGCGGGTGTGCATGAACGAAATCCTGATCAGCCCGACGCATAATCGCGGGTTTATCCAGACGCCGGCGAACAGGGATTGATCGACATTGCGCGTCGTCCCGGCGTTTTGCCGGGACGACGGTTTTGATCATACGATAATCTCGTTCAGTTCCTTGCCGGAATGTTCGGGCACCATCATGGTGACGCCGATCGCCATCGCGACCATCAGCACGGGGATGCAGAGGAAAGACAGCGCGAACGAGCCGGTGTGCTGTTGCAGCGCCACCGTCACGAACGGGAACAGCACGAAGCCGACGAAATAGGCGATGGCCCAGACCACGCCATTGGCCGCGCCGCGGATCCGCGTCGGGAATACTTCGGCGGTCAGCGTGGTGCTCGGTCCCCAGAAGCCGAGGAAGCCAAAGGCCCAGGCGAGCCCGAATACCCAAAGCAGCACGTGGTTTTCGGAATAGACCCAGAGCGTCATGAAGATCGCGCCCTCGATCAGCGTCACAACAAAAGCCAGCCGGCGGCCAATCTTGTCGGCGAGCCAGCCGGCGACGCAGAGGCCGAGGAAGCCGGAGATGCCCCAGAACACGTAGAACAGGCTGTATTCCGCGGTCGACCAGTGCTTTTCAGTGGCGAGATAAAGCGGCATCCAGCCGCCAACCGTGCCGAAGATACAGGTGCTGCAGCAAGCCACGAACAGCGCCACCAGCGTGGCGGGCAGCACATCCGGCAAAAACACCTGGCGGATGCCGACCGATTTCGCCTTGCCGAACCAGGCGCTGTCGTCGTCCGAGACCTTGCCGCCCCGCGCCAGCGTTTCGGAGATGCGCCGCTTGCGGTCCTGCGCCCGCACCCAATAGGGCGATTCCGGGCAGGTGGCGCGCACATAGATGCCGAGCAGCGCGATCACGCCGGGCACCATGACCGCGACGCGCCAGCCGAAATCGGAGGCCACGAGCCCGGTGATGCCGCCGGCGAGCGAGGCGCCCAGACACCAGGTCGAACGCGTCACGCTGATGACGCGGCCGCGCAGCCGCGCCGGCCAGGTTTCGGCCACCAGCATCGAGCCGAGCGACCATTCGCCGTTGAGCGCGAAGCCGAGCAGCGAGCGTGCGGCCACAAAGACCGAGAAGGTCGGTGACAGCGCCGCGACTGGCATCAACAGCGAGAACAGCGCGATGTTGACCGCGAGCAGCGTGCGCCGCCCGAGCCGGTCGGATAGCCATGGCCAGAAATAGAGACCGGCGATGCCGACGAACAAGGCGATCTGCAATCCCGAACGATATTCAGGGACAGTCAGCGAAAATTCCTTGATCACCATCGGCGAGATCAGCGCGAAGATCACGCCGTCCATGCCGTCGAAGCCCCAGCCGAGCGCGTTGGCGATGGCGATATGCCAGTGCGTCTTCGAGATTACCGCGCCGCCAGCGACGGCGCGGTAATTGGCGTATTGCAGATGCTTCTGTTCGAGCGGTCCAATGTCGCCGCCTGCAGGACCAGCCGCAGGCGCGGCCAATCCATCTGCCGTGATGCTGCTCATGATCGTCCTCCCGTCGCACCATTCTTGTCGTCGGCGCGTTGAACTCAAGGCTGAACCAATCATGAGATCGCAGCAAGCGAATTGCTCGCGGCAGCGCAACCAGCCATTCCGTTGAATGGAATTGCAACAAGTTGCGAGCTACGCGCGGCATCGCTGCCGGTTTCAGGAATCACAAAGAGTTATTTCCCGAAACCGCCGGCAAAACCCTCCCGTAGTTCGGGCAACGACGGCGCCGACATCAACAACAGGACAGCGCCGTTGTTGACCCCATCTTCCGGCGGACGCCGCCGGTCACCTCAACATCGGGAGACCTTCCATGTCCAAGCGTATTGCACTTTTGTCCGCCGTTGCCTTCAGCGCGCTGGCGCTCACCTCGACCTTCGTCGCGCCCGCGCGCGCCGAAGAGAAGACCGTGATGGTCGGCGGCGCGGCGATGTTCCCCTCGAAGAACATCATCCAGAACGCCGTCAACTCCAAGGACCACACCACGCTGGTGGCCGCGGTGAAGGCCGCGGGCCTCGTCGACACCCTCGAAGGCAAGGGCCCGTTCACGGTGTTCGCGCCGACCAACGCCGCCTTCGGCAAGCTGCCGGCCGGTACCGTCGACACTCTGGTCAAGCCAGAGAACAAGGCGACCCTGACCAAGATCCTCACCTACCATGTGGTCGCCGGCAAGTATGACGCCTCCGACCTCACCGACGGCAAGAAGCTCAAGACCGTCGAGGGCGAGGAGCTCACCGTCAAGAAGGCCGACGGCAAGACCTGGATCATCGACGCCAAGGGCGACCAGTCGATGGTGTCGATCTCCAACGTCCACCAGTCGAACGGCGTGATCCATGTGGTCGACACCGTGCTGATGCCGGCCTCGTAAGAGCCGCGTATCCGGATCTCCCAGAAGATCCCCACGGGATACGCGACCGCGAGCCGGGGAAACCCGGCTCGCTTTTTTGTGAATGCGATAGGCTTGAGCTATCGACCCGATAGCGGGCAGGCAGTAACGAAATAGCCGCTTCCGGCGTATATAGCGTCATAAGCGATTTGAACGAGGATCAAGCGATGTCCAGCCTGGCAGCCGCCGAGGACTATGCGAAGCAGGAACCGGCCAAGGTGATCCAGCCGGCCTGGGTGCGGGCCATGCACTGGACCAATGCCGTCGCCATGATCCTGATGATCATGTCGGGCTGGCAGATCTATAACGCCTCGCCGCTGTTCGGCTTCACGCTTTCGCACAGCATCACGCTGGGCGGCTGGCTCGGCGGCGCGCTGCTGTGGCATTTCGCCGCGATGTGGCTGTTGATGGTCAATGGCCTGCTCTATCTCATCACGGGTTTTGCGACCGGCCGCTTCCGCAGGAAGCTGCTGCCGATCACGCCGACGGGCGTGATCTCCGACGTCAAGGCGGCGCTGACCTTCAAGCTCGCCCATGATGATCTCAGCAAATACAACTATGTGCAGAAGCTGCTTTATGCCGGCATCATCGCGGTCGGCATCGTGATCGTGCTGTCGGGCCTGTCGATCTGGAAGCCGGTGCAGTTGCAATGGCTGACGGCGCTGTTCGGCGGCTATGACATCGCCCGCTATGTCCATTTCATTTGCATGTCGCTGATCGTCGCCTTCCTGGTCGTGCATGTCGTGCTGGCGGTGCTGGTGCCGAAAAGCCTGCGCGCGATGATCATCGGACGCTAAGGAGAGTCACATGGGCCGCATGCGCAAACTTCTGATCCCCGGCGTCGACAAGAAGCTGCTGGTCAAGGACGCCGTCAAGGTGATGCCGGATCTGACGCGCCGCCGCTTTATCTCTGGCGGCGCCAGCCTCGGCGCGCTGACGCTGCTGACCGGTTGCGATGTGGTCGACAGCGACTGGGCCGACCGGCTGCTGGCGCAGGTTTCAAAATTCAACGACGCGGTGCAGGCCTGGATATTCAATCCCGACGCGCTGGCGCCGACCTTCCCGGAGAGCATGATCACCAAGCCATTCCCGTTCAACGCCTACTACGATCTCGACGACG
Source organism: uncultured Alphaproteobacteria bacterium (assembly GCA_963739755.1). Classification (GTDB taxonomy): domain Bacteria; phylum Pseudomonadota; class Alphaproteobacteria; order Rhizobiales; family Xanthobacteraceae; genus Bradyrhizobium. The sequence continues at coordinate 144,923 of CAVUCB010000005.1, forward strand.
CGCCCGAGGTCGACGGCAAGGACTGGAAGCTCGAGGTGCGCGGCCTGGTCGACAACAAGAAGTCCTGGACGCTGGACGAATTGTACAAGCTGCCGCAGGTCAAGCAGGTGACGCGGCATATCTGCGTCGAGGGCTGGAGCGCGATAGGTAGCTGGACCGGCACGCCCTTGCGCGATTTCCTGAAGCTGATCGGCGCCGACACCAAAGCGAAATATGTCTGGTTCCAGTGCGCCGACAAGGAAGGCTACAACTCGCCGCTCGACATGCGCACCGCGCTGCATCCGCAGACGCAGATGACGTTCAAATTCGGCGACGAGATTTTGCCGCGCGCCTACGGCTTCCCGATGAAGATCCGCGTGCCGACCAAGCTCGGATTCAGAGAATCCGAAATATGTGATCTCGATGGAGGTCACCAACGACTACAAGGGCGGCTACTGGGAAGACCAGGGCTATAATTCGTTCAGCGGAAGCTGACTTGTTCTGTCGTCCGGGCAAGCTGTAGGGTGGGCAAAGCGACCGCGTCCGCCGTAGCTCAACGAGCGAAGGCGGAAGCGTGCCCACCAATCACAATGATGCTCGTTGAATGGAGGGCACGGCGCAAGCGCGCCTTTGCCCACCCTACGATTTCTTCGCCAGCTTCCCCTGGAACGTCGCCAGGATTGCACCCAGCGCCAGCAGCGCGGCGGAGACATTCAGCGCATATGAGAGATTGCCGAGCGCGTCGGTGATAGCACCGACCGCGATCGGCCCTACCGTCTGGCCGATGCCGAAAGCGATGGTCATCGCGGCGATGCCGCTGGGCCACCCATCCACCGGATAGTTAAAGCGAACAAAGGCGGTAGTCGATCCCACCACCGCGAAAAACGCGATGCCGAACACCAGCGCCGAGATCGCGAGCAGCAGCGGCGAATGACCAAAGATCGGCAGCGCCGCGCCGACGGCGTTGGTGCCGAGGATGATGGTGGTGGCAAGCCCGCCGCGGTCGAGCGCCAGCACGCGCCGCCATACCCAGGGTGTGGCGAAGGCGCTCATGCCGATCAGGCTCCAGAACAGGCTCTGGGCTGACGCGCCGCCGCCGCCGTCGCGCACATAGGCGATCATGAAGGTCATGTAGGCGATATAGCCCGCGCCGAACAGGAAATAGGCGGCGAGATAGATCAGCACGGGGCGGACATCGAAGCCGATGCGCGCGGCGTGATCGATCGCGGCATTGCTGTTGAGCGGCGCAAGCCAGAGCGGCATGATCATCACGACCGACAGCAGCGTGAATGCCCACCACACGATCCACCACGAGCCCGCGCCAAAAGTCTGCAACACATAAGGCGCGATCAGTCCCGACGCCAGAATGCCGATGCCGGGTCCGGCATAGAACAGGCTCAGGAGAAAATTCGCGCGTTCCGGCCGCGATTGCGCGATGTTGGCCGCAAGCGCACCGCCGCCGACAAATCCGGCAGCCGCCGCAAATCCGGCGAGGAGCCGCGCGAAACTCAGCACGAAGAAATTGCCTGACATGGCGCAGAGCGCGAGCGAAACGACGCAAGCGAGGGTTCCCCAGACCACGCTCTCGGCCAAGCCAAAACGCTTGATCAGGCGCGAGGCCATCAAGGCGCCGGCGAGATAGCCGACCGCGTTGATGGTGTTCATGAAGCCAGCGGCGGAATACGACCACTGCAGCGAGTCGCGCATGTCCGGCAGCACCAGCGCATAGGCGAAACGGCCGATGCCGAGCCCGATGGTCGGCGCCAGCGACAGAATGAGGATCAGTCGCGCGGGGTGCGCGTAAGTCGGGGGAAGGTCGGGGGATCTCACAAAGCACTCCGGCAACGGTGCAGTGTGGCAGGCTCGCGCGTGCTTGCACAGGGCCGGTGCAGCAACGCTGTCTTGCGGCGGGCGCAATAAACTCGCCCGGCACTAGCGCAAGCCAAGCCTGCTTGCCAATCCGCGCTCAGCGCATTAGCACTCCGCGCGAAACGAATGAGGAAACGACCATGGCGACCCATAAATTGCTGCTTCTGCCCGGCGACGGGATCGGCCCCGAAGTGATGGCGGAGGTGAAGCGCCTGATCGACTGGCTCAATGCCAAGGGCATCGCGTCATTCGAGACCGAGCAGGGACTGGTCGGCGGCTCCGCCTATGACGCGCACAAGGTGTCGATATCAGAAGACACCATGGCGAAGGCGAAGGCCGCCGATGCCATCATCTTCGGCGCGGTCGGCGGTCCGAAATGGGACAGCGTGCCCTATGAGGCGCGGCCCGAGGCCGGCCTGCTGCGGCTGCGCAAGGAGCTTGGCCTGTTCGCGAATCTGCGCCCCGCCGTGTGCTATCCGGCGCTTGCGGATGCCTCCAGCCTGAAGCGCGAGGCGGTCGAAGGCCTCGACATCATGATCGTGCGCGAGCTCACCGGCGGCGTCTATTTCGGCGAACCGAAAACCATCACCGATCTCGGCAACGGCCAGAAGCGCGCGATCGACACGCAGGTCTACGACACCTACGAGATCGAGCGTATCGGCCGCGTCGCCTTCGACCTCGCGCGCAAGCGCCGCAACAAGGTGACGTCGATGGAGAAGCGCAATGTCATGAAGTCGGGCGTGCTCTGGAACGAGGTGATGACCCAGGTGCATGCGCGCGAATACAAGGACGTCACGCTCGAGCATCAGCTCGCCGATTCCGGCGGCATGAACCTGGTGAAATCGCCCAAGCAGTTCGACGTCATCGTCACCGACAATCTGTTCGGCGACATGCTGTCCGATATCGCGGCGATGCTGACCGGCTCGCTCGGCATGCTGCCGTCGGCCTCGCTCGGCGAAGTCGATGCCAAGACCAAGAAGCGCCGCGCGCTGTATGAGCCCGTGCACGGGTCCGCGCCCGACATCGCGGGCAAGGGGCTCGCCAACCCGATCGCGATGCTCGCGTCCTTCGGCATGGCGCTGCGCTATTCCTTCGACATGGGCGCGCTCGCCGACAAGCTCGATGCCGCAATCGCGGCCGTGCTCGCGAGCGGGTTGCGCACGGCGGATATCAAGTCGGAGGGATCGAAGGCGGCGTCAACGACGCAAATGGGCGAAGCGATCCTGGGTGAAATGCAGAAGCTGCACGCGTAACACAGTCCAAACATGGCAATGGCCGGGCGAGCCCGGCCATGACGACATTCGTTCGTGTTACGTGTTGCGCTTAATACAGCGGGAAGCGGGTCGGCTCGCCGCCAAGATCCGAAGCCGGGTTGAGCGGCTGGCGATCGATCGGACGGTTGTTGTTCTCGCGGGCGAATGACGGAAATCCGACCGCCGGTGGGAACGCGTAGTCCTGAAATTTGCGGTCGCCCGGCAGCACTTCGGTACCGCCATCGAGCCAGGAGCGCTTGCTCACATAGATGCGGGTGTGGCCCTGCTGATAGACCGCATTGGGGCCGCCATTGCCGTAAATGGGCCGGCCGCGGTTGTCATATTTCAGGGATTCGGCGCTCGCTGCAGTCGCAAGGCCTGCGGCGACCACGGCGCCTGCCGCCAACAGCAAAAATCCTTTTGTCATCACGTCCTCGCTGGGGGCGGCTGAGCGCCATTTCGATTTCGAGGCCATTTTATCGGCCAGGGTTGTGGCGCCACAAGGCCAATCCGGTCACATGGGATCAGATAAACGTCAGCTGCGACAAAAAAGTTGCATGAAAACCAGAGCGTTGAACTGGCCTTGGCGGGCGCCCCAGTCAGAACGCCCCACGCAGGCGCGGATTGGCGGCGTCCGTCAGCCAGTCAGCCGAGGCGGTGGCGGAAGCACAGCTGCTACGATCGAGCTCGGCACGGGCGAAATATTCGGCAAGTTTCGGCTCGTTTCCGGCAGTCAGCAGCATCAGCCGGTTCAGCACGCAGTCGATTACGGCGCGGCGCGCCGGCAGGCTGTCGCCCTGGCAGGACCAGCCGGAAATCTGCAAAGCGGGATCATCGATCCGCTTGAAGTAGCCGAGACAGGAACCCGCGCCCTCGTGCCCGCCGGCCTGGCGCAGCAGCGCGACGCCGCCGAATTTGCCCTCGATCACGCCGGCGGACTCAAGTTCCGCGCCGGCGGCCAGCATCCGTGCTGCCAATTCGGCGCGAGCCACTGAGGCGGGGCCAAATTCACTGCCGGGACGATAGATTTCGAGCTCTCCGGCCGGCCTTTCGCCTCTGCCCGACCACCGGAAAATGTCCTTGCGACCGCCCGAGGGGTGCCGGAGCATCACATAAGCATCTGATTTATCGTAGTTATCTGAAATATCCTGCGGGCTGAGCGCAAACGCCGGCCGGGAATGATCGGCGACGCTCCAGCCGGCCTCGGGCGCCGGCTCTGCGGCGAGATCGACCCGCAATCGATCCCAGCCATGAAGGCCGAGGATGCCAAACAGCATCAGCACCCCCACATAGACGAACAGGCGCGCCACCGTGGCGCAGACCTCATCGGCGAAATTCGTCAGCGCGGGGCGGATGTTGCTGGAATACGGGGGATTGGCCGGATGGTTGACGGGATCTTGGGCCGAAAAGGACTGCATCAAACGCCCGGGCACGTAGTAACGTTGTGTTGACGGTGTTTCTCGCATAGAAGCGCTGCCGCTTCCCTTTCGGCCTGCAGGCCGGGGCGGCATTTTTCTTCGGAGAGTGAACGATGGGTTACAAAGTCGCAGTGGTCGGCGCGACCGGCAATGTCGGGCGGGAAATGCTCAACATTCTCGACGAGCGCAAATTCCCTGCCGATGAGGTCGTGGCGCTGGCGTCCCGCCGCAGCATGGGCGTCGAAGTCTCCTATGGCGATCGGACTCTGAAGGTCAAAGCGCTCGATCATTACGACTTCTCCGATGTCGACATCTGCCTGATGTCGGCGGGCGGCGCGGTGTCCAAGGAATGGTCGCCGAAGATCGGCGCTGCCGGCGCGGTCGTGATCGACAATTCATCGGCCTGGCGCATGGATCCGGACGTGCCGCTGATCGTGCCCGAGGTCAATGCCGATGCGGTCGCCGGCTTCACCAGGAAGAACATCATCGCCAATCCGAACTGCTCGACCGCGCAGCTCGTGGTCGCGCTGAAGCCGCTGCACGACAAGGCGAGGATCAAGCGCGTCGTGGTCGCGACCTATCAGTCGGTCTCCGGCGCCGGCAAGGATGCGATGGACGAACTGTTCTCGCAGACCAAGGCCGTCTACACCAACGACGATCTGATCAACAAGAAATTCCCGAAGCGTATCGCCTTCAACGTCATCCCCGAGATCGACGTGTTCATGGAGGACGGCTACACCAAGGAAGAGTGGAAGATGATGATGGAGACCAAGAAGATTCTTGATCCCAAGATCAAGCTCACCGCCACCTGCGTGCGCGTGCCGGTGTTTGTCGGCCATTCGGAAGCCGTCAACATCGAGTTCGAGAACCCGATCACGGCCGACGAGGCGCGCAACATCCTGCGCAACGCGCCGGGTTGCCTCGTCATCGACAAGCATGAGCCGGGCGGCTACGTCACGCCGTATGAGGCGGCCGGCGAGGACGCCACCTATATCAGCCGCATTCGCGAGGATGCGACGGTGGAGAACGGCCTGGCGCTGTGGTGCGTGTCGGACAATCTGCGCAAGGGCGCGGCGCTGAACGCGATCCAGATCGCGGAAGTGCTGATCAACCGCAAGCTCGTCAGCGCCAAGAAGAAGGCGGCATAAGAGCGAGCGGTCGGGGGCCGGACCATGACCGAACAAGCCGGCTCCCTCGCCGCCCAGGCCCGCGCATGAACGCGTCAGGCGCGGCTTCGAATATGTGCTGTTCAACAGCCGCTGGCTGATGGCGCCGTTCTATGTCGGCCTCGTGGTTGCGCTCGCCGTTCTCTTCCTCAAATTCCTGCGCATGCTGTGGGAGTTCATCCTGCACGCGCCCGGCGCCAAATCGAGTGAGACCATCCTCGACGCGCTGTCGCTGATCGACGTCACGCTGGTCGGCAACCTTATCCTGATCGTGGTGTTTTCCGGCTACGAGAATTTCGTCTCGCGCATCGACACCTCAGGCAATCCGAACTGGCCGACCTGGATCACCCGGATCGATTTCGCCGGGCTGAAGCAGAAAATGCTCGCCTCGATCGTGGCGATTTCGGCGATCCACGTGCTGGAAGCGTTCCTGAACATCGACGCCGCTTTCGACGCCACGCGGATGACGTGGCTCGTCGCCGTGCATCTGGTGTTCGTGATCTCGGCGCTGCTGCTCGCGCTGTCCGACCGCTGGACGGCGGAAAAGGGTGAGTGATCCGTAGGCTGGGCAAAGCCAACGGGTCGGCGCGAAGCGCCGCCCGAGACCGGCTCCGCGTGCCCACCATTCGAACGATCCGAGGATAGTGGTGGGCACGGCGCTATCGCGCCTTTGCCCACCCTGCGCAATATTCACGTCGCCACGAGCTGTCGCGCGCTCTTGAATTCCTTTGCCGTCTTGTCGAGCACGAACAGCGAGCCCTCGGCGACGCCGAAATAGGCGCCGTGCAGCTGCAATTCGCCGCTCTCGACCCGGCTGCGGACGAACGGGAACGTCATCAGGTTTTCGAGCGAGCGGAACACCGCCGCCTTCTCGATGCGGGTAACGAAATCCTGCATCGTCTCATGCGCGCGCTGCTCGACGATCTCGCCGGGCTTGATGAACATCGCCATCCATTTGCCGATGAAATCGCCCGGCGTCAGCGGCTCGATCTTGTCGACGAAGGCGCGGATGCCGCCGCATTGGGCGTGGCCGAGCACCACGATATGTTTTACACGCAAAACCGAGACGGCGTATTCGAGCGCCGCCGAGACGCCATGCGCGCCGCTGTCGGGCTGATAGACCGGCACCAGATTGGCGATGTTGCGCACCACGAACAATTCGCCGGGGCCGGCATCGAAGATGACCTCCGGCGACACCCGCAAGTCGCAGCAGCCGATCACCATCACTTCCGGCGATTGCCCGCGCACCGACAAGTCGCGGTAGCGGCTCTGCTCGGTCGGAAGCCGCTGTGTGGTGAAGGTGCGGTAGCCGTCGAGCAGGTGTTGCGGGAACGTGATCATGACCTTTGGCTAAACCATATGCCGGTGACGGGAACAAGACTTCCGGCAGGTCAGCCGAGATGTTATCGCGTGGGAATCAGAAACTCCGAGGAACCCCGAGGAACCGCCATGACTCGTCCACGCCGCAGCCTGTTGTTCATGCCGGGATCGAACGCCCGGGCGCTGGAGAAGGCGCGCAATCTTGCGGCTGACTGCCTAATCCTTGACCTGGAGGACTCGGTCGCGCCGGAGGCCAAGGGAAAAGCACGCGAGCAGATCGCGGCGGCCGTGCAGGCGAAGGGGTTTGGCAAGCGGGAGGTGCTGATCCGCACCAACAGCCTCGACAGCCCCTGGTGGAGCGACGATGTCGCCATGGCGGGCGCGGTCGTGCCCGACGGCATCCTGGTGCCGAAGATTTCGACGGTCGAGGATCTTGGGCAAGATTGGCGCGCGCCTGAGCGAGGTCGGTGCGCCTGCCTCGATCAAGGTCTGGGCCATGATCGAGACCGCGCGCGCGGTGCTCGATGCCGACAAGCTTGCGGCCACCTCGCGCGACCCGAAGACCCGGCTGGCCGGCTTCGTGTTCGGCCCCAACGACATCGCGCGGGAGACGCGGATCCGGATGATGCCGGGCCGCGCGGCGATGATCCCGATGATTGTCAATTGCGTGCTGGCGGCGCATGCGCATGGGCTGGAAATGCTCGACGGGCCTTACAGCGACATCTCAAATCTCGACGGCTTTGCCGCCGAATGCGCGCAGGGCCGCGACCTCGGCTTCGACGGCAAGACGCTGATCCATCCGAGCCATATCGACGCCTGCAATGCGATCTTCACGCCGCCGGCGGAAGAAGTCGCGGAAGCACGCAAGATCATCGCGGCCTTCTCCTTGCCGGAAAATGCCTCGCGCGGCGCGATCCAGCTCGACGGACGGATGGTGGAGCGGCTGCATGGCGAGATGGCCAGGCGCACCATTGCGATCGCGGATGCGATCGCCGCGATGGGCGGATGATCAGTTTCGCTTCAGGCTCAGGATGTAGGTAACGAGATTGTCGGCCTGCTCGGGCCTGAGAACCAGATTCGGCATGTTCCGGTGGCTGCTGCGGAGGAAGACCTTGAGCGAGAGCTCGGTCGTCGACGGCTGGTTGGCAATCGCCGCGAAGTCGGGCGCGGTACTGGCGGTGCCCGCTGCCTTCGAATCGATGGCGTGACAGGCCGTGCACCAAGCTTCCGCCAGATGACGCCCCTCCGCCGCCGAGGTGTCGTCCCGCGAGGCCCCGCGGGCGCCGTGCACGCGAACGATCACTAACGCGGCCAGCGCGATTAAAATCGCGGCCGCGCCATGAATCAGGTAGCGGCTGTTCATGGCCGGAACGCGCCTTTATGTTACTGTCGCTTCCAGCTCTTCGATCGTGGGAGCGTTGGCGCAATAGCCCTTGTAGTGCTCTGCGGAAGTGCCGGCGACGAGATCGCGGTCGCATTGAGCCTTGTGGACGCAGAGTGCGCAGACGCGCTCCATGTCGCGCAGCACCAAGGGCTGGGTGTTTTCGAGCTTCGCCTCGTCAATGCCGAGCGCCTTCAAGAGCACCGGCAATTCGTCTGATGCATGCGGGCCGCGGCGAACCAGTTCGTCCAGGTCGCCGGGCGAAATCTCCAGATCGGCTGCGATGCGATCGAACTCGGCGCGATCCATCTGGCGCATTTCATTGAGCTCGCGGCGGTGCTTGAGCCAGTCGGCAAATGTATCGATTAGGGCCGTGACTCGGGGATAGGGCTTGCTATGTGTAGTCATGGGGCACCTCGGCTCGCCGGAAGACGAGACCGATTTGACCAGCAATGGCGGCGAAGGAAATTGCGCTGGATCAACCCGGCCGCAGAGATATTTCGCGCTCGGAGGGCGGCCTCGTGGTTGGCGTAATTCGCATCGGCAGTCCGTTGGCCGGACGCACCGTGACGCTCATCAGCGGCCACACCTTGGGCGCCTGCTCGAGGCGGAACTCAAATCGCCGGATCAGGCAAGCCAGCGCGATGGTCGCCTCCTGCAAGGCGAACGACGAGCCGATGCAGATGCGTGGGCCGACGCCAAACGGCAGATAGGCAAAGCGTCCGACCGAACGCCGGGCTTCACCCAGAAACCGGCCGGGATCGAAGACGTCAGGCTGATGCCAGAGCTTTCGGTGCCGATGCAGCACATAGGGCGCGATCACGATCAGCGATCCGGCCTTGATGTCGTATTCGCCGATCCGGTCGGCTCGCTTGGCGGAACGGCTCAGCGCCGCGATCGGCGGATAGAGCCGCAAAGCTTCCTCGATGACGGCCTTGGTAACGACCAGGCGGTCGACCAGCCCTTCCTCCGGACCTGAAAGCTCGCGCTCGGCTTCCTCCCGCACGCGGGCCCGCCAGTGTGTCGGATTGCGACAGCAGGAACAGCGACCAGGTCAGCGTGTTTGCGGTGGTCTCGTGGCCGGCGGACAGGAAGGTGAGGATGTTGGAGCGGACCTCCGCCAGCGTCATCGGCTGACCCGTGGCGGGATCGAGCGCGCGCAGCAGCAGGGTGAGGAGATCGTCGCGGCAGGCGGGGCCGTTGGTTTCGAGCGCCCGCCGGCGCGCATTGATCAGGTCGTCGATGATGCCTTCGAAATATTTCAGGGTCGGCTTGATCCGCCACCGGCCGGGACGCGGGATGTAGTCGGGCGCCCCGATCAGATCCAACAGGCCGATCCGCCCGGCCACGCGGAAATATTCGGTCATGGAAAGGCGGAATTCGTCGGGGTCGCTTTGCAGCCCGTCCGAGAAGATGGTGAGCGCCAGCACATTCAGCGTGAGCAGCGTGATCTCGGCGGCAACGTCGACCATCGCGCCCGGACCCATCGACAGCCAGCGCTGCGTGAGCTGGTCGACCGCATGCAGCATGTCCTTGGCGAGGCTGCGCACGGTCCGCGCGGAGAACAGCGGAGCCAGGGTTCGGCGCTGAATCTCCCAGCGCTTGTCCTCGGCGCTGAGCAATCCGTCCGAAAGCCCCGCGCTCAGGACGCGGCGCTGCAGCGGGTCTTTGCGATAATTGCCGGCATTGTCGACCAGCACATGCTTGATTGTCAGCGGGATCGTTGAGGACAAAAACCCGGCCGATCGGCAGGCCGACGCGGGAGATCGGTTCGCGAAAAAAGTCCTCGCTCCAGCATTCGAGCGGGTTGCGCCGCAGGGCCCGCAAAAGCCTGATCGGCCCGAGCCGCCGTCGGAGACGGCGCCGGGGCGGCGAGGCGAAATACAAGCGCCTCAGTCGAATCGGTCGCCGGGCTCGACATGGCAGAAATGTCTCTAAGAAAATGGGAAGCGCCCCATGCCCTCGAAGGTTTCATAGCGCCCAAGTCGGGGGAACTCGTCAATAGCTTAAGTGAGGTTAAGTGCGGAATCGCTCCGCTGCCCAGGCGTAGAGGCTACCTGGAATTGGCGGCTGGCCGCCGCGGCCCTTGGGCGAGATGTGCAGCCCCCAGATATCGGGATCGGCGACCAGCGCGGAAAAATCCGAGGGCTCGAAGAAGTGCTTCGGCTCGGCATGCACGGCATAAAAGGATTTCTTCGGCAGCGCATCGCGTGCGGAGCCGGAACGGTTGGCCAGCGCGGTCAGCGCGGCCGGGCCAAAGATCGCCACGCGGATATCGGAGAGGCGGTTGGAGCCGCCACGCATCCGCCGCAGCGCAAAGGTGAGGCGATGGCGCAGCGACAGCCAATCCGGCGTCAGCTCCTCCTGCTCCATCAGGTTCGCAAACGCGGTCACGATCGGATCGTCCGGCGGCAGATAGAGCACGGAATTGCCGATCTGGCGCGGCCGCTCCCAGGCAAAGAACGGCTTGGCTGGATCGATCTCGATCGGTTTGAGCAGCAGCACGTCGGCGTCGAGCCAGAGGCCGGCGCCTTGCGCCATCAGCCGCATGCGGAAGAAATCGCTGAATTGCAGCGTGGTCCAGTCGCGCCATGAGCCGTCCGGCTGCGGCGGGCGCAGTTTTTCGGAGAACGCATGCGGCAGGATCGCCTCGGCTTCCGAGTTGGCGACGCCGTCGGGCAGTCCCGGGATGGTGTCGAAACTATAGACGGTGACCTTGTGGCCGGCCGCGACCTGCGACCGCAGGCAGGTCTGCCGGAGGGTATCCAGCGGACCGTGCCAGAAGGTGACGACGTCAGGGAGCAAGTCATAGCGTTTTCAAGCGAAGTGGAAACCGGTTCGCGTGAAGAAAACGCGTCAAACCTCAAAATAGCTCGTTACGCCCATTCGCGCTCTTTGAGCTTCGCCTCATAGGCGTCGATCGACGACTTCTTCTCCATGGTGAGGCCGATGTCGTCGAGGCCGTTCAACAGGCAATGCTTGCGGAACGGATCGATCTCGAACTTCACCATGCCGCCATCGGGACCGCGGATTTCCTGCTTCGCGAGATCGATGGTCAGCGTCGCATTGGCGCCGCGCTCGGCGTCGTCGAACAGCTTGTCGAGGTCTTCCTGGCTGACGCGGATCGGCAGAGATGCCGTTCTTGAAGCAGTTGTTGTAGAAGATGTCGCCGAACGAGGTCGAGATTACGCAGCGGATGCCGAAATCGAGCAGCGCCCAGGGCGCGTGCTCGCGGCTCGAGCCGCAGCCGAAATTGTCGCCCGCCGACCAGCACTTTTGCATTGCGGTAGGCCGGCTTGTTGAGGATGAAGTCCGGATTCTCGCTGCCGTCATCCTTGTAGCGCTGTTCGGAGAAAAGCCCCTTGCCAAGGCCGGTGCGCTTGATGGTCTTGAGGTACTGCTTGGGGATGATCATGTCGGTGTCGACATTGATGATCTTCAAGGGCGCCGCGACGCCTTCCAGCGTGGTGAACTTTTCCATCGGTCAAGCTTCCGGTTAGGGGTCTTGTCAGTATCCTTGGGGATGGCTGGTTTAACGCGGTCGCGGCCCCGCTCCAAGGCCAAAAACGGGTAGCGGTGTTGCGAAAGTATGGCGCGGTGGCATGCGACCTAGTCCGCCTCGGACTCGATATCGGCCATATCGTCGTCGGAAAGCCCGAAATGGTGGCCGATCTCGTGGATCAGCACATGGCGGACGATGTCGCCGAGCAATTCCTCGTGCTCGGCCCAGTAATCCAGGATCGGGCGGCGATAGAGCCAGACCATGTTGGGCAGGCGTGCGACGTCGCCATGGCTCTGCTGGGGCAGGCCCGTGCCCTGAAACAGGCCGAGCAGGTCGAACTCGGTCTCGGCCTCCATCTCGTCCAGCACCTCATCGGTCGGGAAATCGTCGACACGAATGACCACGCCTTCGCACAATTCGCGAAAACGCGCGGGCAGGCGCTCGAAAATATCGTGCGCCATGACTTCCATCTCGGCCAGCGAGGGGGCTTTCTGATCGGTCCACATCATGAGGGCTTTTAGCGCGAGTTCTGCCACACTGCATCTCTGTTTTATGACGGGGCTAGCTGTGGCGATGCCGCAATGTTAGAAAATGGAGCGAAACAGGCTTGGGTGGGCGTGATGAAGCGGATCGGGATCGCGGCAATCGTGGTGGCGCTGGCGGGCAGCATGGCATGGCCGGCCGAGCCGGCGGCCGCGCAGTCGGCACCCGGAATGAAGCTGGCGCAGGCCGCGCCGCAGGACACGCGCCCTGCCGCGCGGGTTCTACCGCCGGCCGCCGCCGCGGATTCGCGTCACGCCGTACTACGAGCAGGAAGGCGTCTATCCGCATTACAATCCGGGCCCCGACGCGGTGCGCGTGTGCAATGCGCATTACGTGCAGGAATTTCGGCCGAGCGGCACGGTGATCGTGCCGCGCATGAGCTGCTACTGGACGCGCGGCTGACGCCGGCAACACTTCGCAAGAAATTTTCGGCTTGAGAAAAATGCGCGACGGAACTGTCGCGCGCGCGGCGCATTCATGTTTGCGGCGCGGGCATTCAGTCGGCATTCACGTCATCTTCTCAGGATGCGATTCTCGCGTCGCGGCGAGGCGGTTGCCGAAGGGCAGCCGCACGGCGCTGGCGTGAAATCACAGATGGGAAGGAGAATGTTGATGAACGGAACGAAGGTTCTGGGGCTTGCGGCTGTCGGCGCGTTGTTCGTTATCGCGGCTCCGGTCGAGCGCGCGCAGGCGTTATCTTTGATCAATCCGGGTGCTGCGGCGGCGGTGCAGCAGGATTCGAAAGAGCTCACCACCGAAGTGCGCTGGGGGTGGCATCATCATCATCACCACCATCATTGGCACTGGCACCGCTGGCATTGGCGTCATCACCGCCATTGGTGAGCCGAACGAGCGGTCGAATTGAAGCAGGCTCGCCTTCCGCGGGCCTGCTTTTTGTTCCCGCCGATGTTAGGCTCCGCTCAGCCTTGGTGCGGAGGATGTGATGGCGAAACGGATTGGTGCGGTGGCGCTCGCGGTGATCATGATGTTCGGCGCGTTCGTGCAGATGGATGCGGCGCACGCTGCATCCGTCGCGAACCTCAGCGCGCGCAAGCACGTCAGGCATGACGCGTACGCCACTCGGCCCTACTTATCCCACTTACTATGGACGGCCTGTCGTCTATGCGCCGGCACCCTTCGTCCCGATCCCGCCGCTGTTCGGTTATGGCTGGGAGTGGTGGTGAAAGCTTGCCACGGATCAGCGCTACGGAGAGAATCCCTTCGCCAGCAGCACGATTGCTTCGGCGCCGGCCTTGCGGTCTTTTGATATCTCCAGATATTCCGGCGAATTGGCCCAGGCGTGGAATGCGGCCTCGTCCGGGAACGACATCAAAACAAGTTTATCGCGATCCCATTTTCCTTCGAGCACGGCCGGCTGCTCGTCGGCCGACAGCAAGCGTCCGCTGAATTTCTTGAATACATCGAAAAACTGCGCCTGATAGCGGTCATAGGCGGCGCGATCCGTCATCTTCAATTGCACGATCGCGTACACAGTCATGATGGACGTTCCTCCGTCGTGATGTTTGCGCGCGGGAAAAAATCGGCTGGCTCTAACACCACGTCTTCTCTCTTATTCCGCGCGGGACGATTTTGCATTTCGACTTGCGCGCGACAAGTTGTCGTCGTGTCGCGCGCCATTCATGCCGCATTCAGCTCGCTGGCTTTAGCTTAACATTCGGGACAGATGCAGCAGCGCAGACGCGGCAGGCGCGCGATGACAATCGTTTGCGCGCCTGCCGTGGTGCGCCCGGGAGGACGACGCATGAAAGAAATTTGCAGAAGAATTTCGGTGCCGGGATTGGTTCGCAGCCTCACGCTCGCCGCGGCTGCGGTGCTCTTGCTCTCAGCCGCACCGCAGCGCGCGCAGGCGATGTCGCTGATCACGCCGGGTGCAACGCCGGTCGCGAAAGCTGCTTCCGACGGACTGATACAGGTTCACGGCGGCCATGGCGGCGGCGGCGGTGGTCATGGCGGTGGCGGTGGGTTCCATGGTGGCGGCTTCCATGGCGGAGGCTTCCATGGTGGAGGCTTTCACGGCGGCTGGCATGGCGGTGGCGGTTGGCATGGCGGTGGCTTGCACGGCGGCGGCTTCCGCCATGGCGGATTCCATCACCATGGCGGCTTCGCGCATTTCCATCATCGCCGCTTCTTCTATGGTGGCGGCTACTACCCGTACTATGGCTACTATCACCACCCGTATTGCCGGATCATCCGGACCTATTACGGTCCGCGCCGCGTCTGCGGCTGGCGCCACTGGCATCACCGGCGCTACTACTGGTGAGGCGTGAGCACGAAAATGAAACGGGCGCCCGAGGGCGCCCTTTTCGTTTCGTCGCGGTGCTCAGACCCAGTCCTTGAACTTCCAGGGCTTCAGCTTGATCTTCCACGAGGTCAGGTTGACCAGCCGCCATTGCTGCATGTGCTCGGGCGGCCAGTTGCTGAGGCGGCGCTCTTCCTTTTCCTCAGCCGCGGCCGCGCGCTGCACCGGACGACGGTATTTCTGCCGCGTCGCAGCAGAAATCAGATCGACGAATTCCGGCTTGTCGGCCATGGCCCACTCCTCGCTGCACGCGTAGGCGAGCGAGGAGTGTGCGCCCCGAGACTTAACGCCCCGTTGCCGAACCGCGTCGAGATTGAGGCAAGTGGCGCTTTACCGCCACTCCCTCACGTCGACGAAGTGCCCGGCGATCGCGGCCGCCGCGGCCATCGCCGGCGAGACCAGATGGGTGCGGCCCTTGAAACCCTGGCGGCCCTCGAAATTGCGGTTCGAGGTCGAGGCGCAGCGCTCTTCCGGCTTCAGCTTGTCGGGGTTCATGGCGAGGCACATCGAGCAGCCCGGCTCGCGCCATTCGAAGCCCGCCTTGATGAAGATCTTGTCGAGGCCTTCGGCTTCCGCCTGCTCCTTCACGATGCCGGAGCCCGGCACGATCATCGCGTTGACATGCGCGTTGACGGTCTTGCCCTCGGCGATCTTCGCCGCGGCGCGCAGATCCTCGATGCGGCCGTTGGTGCAGGAGCCGATGAAGACGCGGTCGAGCTTGATGTCGGTGATCTTCGTGCCCGCCGATAGCCCCATATATTTCAGCGCGCGATGCTTTGAGAGCCGCTTGGCCTCGTCCGCGATCTTGTCGGGATCGGGCACGGCGCCGGTGACCGAGATCACGTCCTCGGGCGAGGTGCCCCAGGTCACGATCGGCGGCAGTTTTGCGGCATCGAGCCGGATCTCGTGGTCGAAATGCGCGCCCTCGTCGGAGCGCAGCGTCTCCCAGTAACGCATCGCCGCGTCCCAGGCCGCGCCTTGTCGGCGCTTTCGGCCGGCCGCGCAGGAAGTCGAACGCCTTCTGGTCCGGCGCGACCAGGCCGGCGCGCGCGCCGCCCTCGATCGACATGTTGCAGACGGTCATGCGGCCTTCCATCGACAGCGAGCGGATCGCCTCGCCGGCATATTCCAGCACATAGCCGGTGCCGCCGGCGGTGCCGATCTCGCCGATGATGGCGAGGATGATGTCCTTGCCGGTCACGCCTTCGGGCAATTTGCCGTCGACGATCGCGCGCATGTTCTTGGCCTTCTTCTGGATCAGCGTCTGCGTCGCCAGCACATGCTCGACTTCGCAGGTGCCGATGCCGTGCGCGAGCGCGCCGAACGCGCCATGCGTGGAGGTGTGGCTGTCGCCGCAGACGATGGTGGTGCCGGGCAGGGTAAAACCCTGCTCGGGGCCGATGACGTGGACGATGCCCTGGCGCCGGTCGAACTCGTCGTAATATTCGATGCCGAATTCCTTGGCGTTCTCCGCCATCACCCGCATCTGCTCGATGCTCTCCGGATCGGGATTGGGCTTGGAGCGATCGGTGGTCGGGATGTTGTGGTCGACGACGGCGAGCGTCTTTTCCGGCGCGTGCACCTTGCGGCCCGTGGCGCGCAGGCCTTCGAACGCCTGCGGCGAGGTCACCTCATGCACGAGATGGCGGTCGATATAGAGCAGGCTGGTGCCGTCGCTGGCTTCGTGCACCAGATGGTCGTTCCAGATTTTGTCGTACAGCGTGGTCGGTTTGGACATGAGCGTAAGCTCCGATGAGAAATTGGTGAGCGGTTCGGCGCGAGAGCGCCAGGCGAGTACATCAGCGCAGCATCAGGCTGCGCGCGTAAGCTCTGAGGTCGCCGAGGTCGCGAACCGCCCGAAGAAGCGGCCGGGCAGGCGCGAGCGATCGTCGATCACGACGCGCTGGCAGACCGTGCTGGTTGAATCCAGAACCATTCCAAATTTCTATCACAGGGCTTGTCGCCGCGACAATCGATCGATTGCGCAGGGCTCCTTACATAGTGCTGCGCAACAAAAAAGCGCGGGGGCCAGACCCCGCGCTTTTCGTCACATCCCGTGAGAGATGAATTACTCGCCGACGGCCTTGGCGTGCTCGGTCTTCTCGACAATGCGGGCCGACTTGCCGCGCAACTGGCGCAGGTAATAGAGCTTGGCGCGGCGGACCTTGCCGCGGCGCACGACCTTGATCGAGTCGATCATCGGCGACATCACCGGGAACACGCGTTCCACGCCTTCGCCGTAGGAGATCTTGCGCACCGTGAAGCTCTCGTTGAGCCCCGAGCCGGAGCGGCCGATGCAGACGCCTTCATAGGCCTGCACGCGGGTGCGGTCGCCTTCGACCACCTTGACGTTGACGATCACGGTGTCGCCGGGCCCGAACTCCGGAATTTCCCGTTTGGCCGCCAATTTGTCGAATTGCTCTTTTTCGAGCTGCTGAATGAGGTTCATCGGAAATCTCCATCGGCGGCGCGCCCAGCCGACAGGGGGCTGCGCTCGATCCTGCCATCACTTGCGGATTTGCGGCTCGTATAAGGCATGAAAGCCGCTTTGTCACCCGTCTGTCGTTTTTTTTCGCGCGGCCGCCCATAAATCCGGCCGCCGCGCCCGGGTCAGCGCCTCGGCCTCGGCCCGCCGCCAGGCCGCGACCTTGGCGTGATCGCCCGAGAGCAGGATTTCCGGGATCGGGCGGCCCTCGAAGGCCTGGGGGCGGGTATATTGGGGGTATTCCAGTAGGGATTCGGAAAAACTCTCCTCCGCCCCGGATTCCGCCTTGCCCATCACCCCCGGCAACAGCCGCACACAGGCATCGATCAGCGCCATCGCGGCGATTTCGCCCCCGGAGAGCACATAGTCCCCGATCGAGACCTCCTCGAGCTGCCGCGCCTCGATCACGCGCTGGTCGACCCCCTCGAACCGGCCGCAAACGATCAACGCGCCGGAACCGGCGGCGAGTTCCCGCACCCGCGACTGGGCCAATGGCCGACCCCGCGGGCTCATCAGCAGGCGCGGGACGGCTGACGGGACGTCGGCGGCGTCGATCGCCGCGGCCAGCACGTCGGCGCGCAGCACCATGCCGGGTCCGCCGCCGGCCGGGGTGTCGTCGACGCTCCGATGCTTGTCGGTCGCGGACGCGCGGATGTCGCGCGCCTCCAGCGCCCAGAGGGCGGACGCGAGCGCCTTGCCCGCCAGGCTGATGCCGAGCGGCCCCGGAAACATCTCCGGGAACAGCGTGAGGACGGTGGCGCGCCAGGGTGCGGTCATGGAGGCTGTGTTACGGCACCACAGCGGTGAGATCGAGCCCCTGCATCAGGGCAGCGGCCTCGACCGCGCGTTTGAAATCGGCGAGCCTGAAGGTCGTCACCACGATCTTCTTCAGGTCCAGCAGGCCCTCGGCGGCGAGCTGCGCGAGCTGTCCGGGCGACTGCCGCGCATACATGAACTGGCCGACCACTTCCCAGTCATTCGCCAGCATTTCGCGGAACGACAATTCCAGCGGCACCTCGGCGCTGCCCATCAGCACCAGACGCCCGCCGCGCTTGAGCGCGCGCAGGCAGGACAGCGTGGTCGAGGTGCTCTTGGCCGTGCCGAGCAGGTCGAGCGCGACATCGGCGCGGCCGCCGGCGGCCTGGCGGATGATGGCGAGGTCCTTTTCGGCATCGCCCGTGACGACAGCCGGAATCACGCGCGGCCCAAAAGTGTCGCGCAGCATCTCCAGCGCCTCGCGCTTGCGCCCGACCGCCACCACGCGGCCGGCGCCCATGCTGGCGGCGAGCATCACCGCGCCGGAGCCGAAATAGCCGGTCGCGCCATTGATCAGGATGGTTTCGCCGCCGCGCAAACCGGTGCGCTGGATGCCGCCGAACGGCACGATCAGCTTGGCCAGGCCGATCAGTTCGGTCGCGGGCTTGTCGTCCATGTTGAACAGCGGCGTGACGCAGGCGGCCGGCCAATGCGCGATCTCGGCGAATACGCCGTCGCGCCAGCGCATCTGCATCGCCAGCGCCGCTTGTGTGGTGACGGTGGCGGTCAGGCCGATCAGGATTTGCGGCGGGTCGGTGTCAGGCACGTCGCCGCGCAGATGCGGGCTGAGGAACACGCGATCGCCGCTTCTGGACATGGCTGACGTTTTCGCCGGTCGCGATCACGCGGCCGATCGCATTGGTGCCCGGCACGAACGGCATCGGCGGCAGGCTGTAGGGCACCTGGCCCGACAGCACGCGTCCCATGTAGGACAGCACCATGCCGGCTTCGATCTGACGAGCACGCCATCGGGCGCGGGCTTCGGCGTTTCGACGTCGTCAAAGCGCAGATCGTTATGCGCGTGCAGCCGCCAGGCTTTGTGGGTTTTTGTCATCGCAATCATTCCCCTGTCGTCCCGGCCAAGCGAACGAAGTGAGCGCGAGCCGGGACCCATAACCACCGATGCTAATGTGGGGCGATGCTGGAGCAACATCCAGCGTAACAACGAAGGCCTGTGGTTATAGGTCCCCGCTTTCGCGGGGACGACGAGAGGAGGTGTCGTCGTCGCTGTCGGATCGTCGCCCTCGATTTCCTCCGGCAATTCGACCAGCACGCGTCCGCCGGCAAGATCGACGGTCGGCACCACGGCATTGGTGAACGGCAGCAGCATGGTCGCGCCGCTCGCGGGCGCAATCTCGATGATGTCGCCGGCACCGAAATTGTGGATCGCAATGACCTTGCCGAGCGGCTCGCCGCTTGTGGTGACGGCGGCAAGCCCGATCAGGTCGGCATGGTAATATTCGTCATCGTCGGTCGCGGGCAGTTGTTCGCGCGCAACATAGAGCTCGAGGCCGTTGAGGCGCTCGGCCTCGTTGCGGGTCGTGACGCCCTTCAGCGTCGCGACCAGATGCCCCTTGGCCTCGCGGGCGTGCGCCACCTCAAAGCTGCGCGCGCCGTCCTTGGTCAAGAGCGGCCCGTAGCGCGTCACCGCGAAGGGATCATCGGTGAAGGTCCACAGTTTCACGGCACCGCGCACGCCATGCGCGGCGCCGATCCGGGCGACGCAGATTTGTGCCGCCATCGCCACGCGCCGTCGCGCTTACTTCTTGGCGGCGGCAGCAGCGGCAGCCGTGGCGGCTTCGGCGTTGGCCTTGCGCTCCTTGCGCGGCACGGCCTTCTCCGGGTTGTTGCGCTTCTCGCGCTTCTTGACGCCGGCGGCATCGAGGAAGCGCGTCACGCGGTCGGACGGCTGCGCGCCCTTGGCGAGCCAGGACTTCACCTTGTCCATGTCGAGCTTCAGCCGCGACTCGTTGTCCTTCGGCAGCAGCGGATTGAAATGGCCGAGCCGCTCGATGAAACGGCCGTCGCGCGGAAAGCGCGAGTCGGCGGCGACGACGTGATAGACCGGACGCTTCTTGGTGCCCGCGCGAGCGAGGCGGATGACGACTGGCATTTAGTTCTCCTTTAAATCGAAACGAATTGAACGGTGTTAGTTTTCGTCATTGCGAGGAGCGAAGCGACGAAGTAATCCAGCTTCTTGCGCGGCCTGATGGATTGCTTCGCTGCGCTCGAAATGACGGGTGAGGTCATTTCTTCTTCCCCGGAAAACCGAGGCCGGGCAGCGTGGGCTTGCCGGTCAAGCCCGGTCAGCCCCGGCAGATTCGGCAGGCCCTGACGCAGGCCGGGCGGAAGATCCTTTGGCAAATTCGGCATGCCGCCCGGCAGCCCGCCGCTCTGCAATTTCTCCTGCATCGCCTTCAGCTGCTCGGGCGATGGCGCCGGCATGCCGCCGCCAAAGCCCATCGCCTGCGCGATGCCGGCCAGCGGGCCGCGCTTGCCGGAGCCCATGGCCTTCATCATGTCGGCCATGTTCCGGTGCATCTTGAGCAGCTTGTTGACCTGCTCGACGTTCTGGCCGGCGCCGGCGGCGATGCGCTTCTTGCGGCTGGCTTTCAGAACGTCCGGGTTCTTGCGTTCCTGCCGCGTCATCGAATCGATGATCGCGACCTGGCGCTTGATGACCTTGTCGTCGAGGCCGGCGGCGGCAATCTGGTTCTTCATCTTGGCGATGCCGGGCATCATGCCCATCAAGGAGCTGATGCCGCCCATATTCGCCATCTGCAGCAGCTGCTCGCGCATGTCGGCCAGGTCGAACTGGCCCTTGCGCATCCTCTCCGCGGCGCGCGCGGCCTTCTCCGCGTCGATATTGGCGGCGGCCTTTTCAACGAGCGAGACGATGTCGCCCATGCCGAGGATGCGGCCGGCGATACGGCTCGGATAGAAATCTTCCAGCGCATCGGTCTTTTCGCCGGTGCCGATCAGCTTGATCGGCTTGCCCGTGACCGCGCGCATCGACAGCGCCGCGCCGCCGCGGCCGTCGCCGTCCACCCGCGTCAGCACGATGCCGGTCAGCCCCACGCGCTGGTCGAAGGAGCGCGCGAGGTTGACGGCGTCCTGGCCGGTCAGCGCGTCGGCGACCAAGAGCACTTCATGCGGATTGGCGGTGGTTTTGATCGAGGCCGCCTCCGCCATCATCTCTTCGTCGAGCGTGGTGCGGCCGGCGGTATCGAGCAGCACGACGTCATAGCCGCCGAGCTTGCCGGCCTCCAGCGCACGCTTCGCGATCTGCGGCGGCTGCTGGCCGGCGACGATCGGCAGGGTCGGGATGTCGAGGTCGCGCCCGAGCACCGCGAGCTGCTCCATCGCCGCCGGGCGATAGATGTCGAGCGAGGCCATCAGCACTTTCTTCTTGTCGCGCTGGACCAGGCGGCGGGCGAGCTTTGCGGTGGTGGTGGTTTTGCCGGAGCCCTGCAGGCCGACCATCATGATCGCGACCGGCGGCACGGCATTGAGATCGATGGTCTGGCCGTCGTCGCCGAGGGTGGCGACCAATTCGTCATGGACGATCTTGACCACCATCTGGCCGGGCGTGACCGACTTGACCACGGTGGCGCCGACCGCCTGCTCGCGCACGCGCTCGGTGAAACTTCGGACCACGTCCAGCGAGACGTCGGCCTCCAGCAGCGCGCGGCGCACCTCGCGCATCGCGGCGTCGACATCGGCCTCGCTGAGCGAGCCGCGGCCCGTCAGCCGATCGAGGATGCCACCAAGCTTTTCCGACAGATTGTCGAACAATGCCGTTGTCCTTTGTCCCGCTTGCGCAGGGTTGCGTCACTCACTGCTGTCATGCCCCGGCTTGTCCGGGGCATCCAGTACGCCGCGGCGTCTCGGTTCGAGCCGGACCGCCTCTGGAATACTGGATCACCCGCTTTCGCGGGTGATGACAGCGTCATTCCAAACAATTTCGCGCCCGAGGGCGCATCGCGCTGTCGGGCGTTGGCCTCCGGCCTCCTGGACCGGTCGGCGGGTCGAAAAGAAAATCTTTCCGATGAACGGGCGCGGTTAAATACCCGACGGGCCCCAAAGTCAAGGAAACTTGCTGAAAAGCGCCGTCTTTCGGGCCGCAGGCCACCACCCCATCTTGCCTAAATCGACCGTTTTGAGGCCAATTCCGCCATGAAACTCACCCGCCGTCGTGTTCTGGGAGTGCTCGCCGGGAGCGCTGCCGCGATCGGCGTGCCGTCCATCTGGTTGTCCCGCATGAAAACCTATTCCGGTCCCGTCTCCGATCATTTTGACGGATTGCATTTCTTTGACCCCGACGGCTCGCCGCCGAAGACGCTGATGGAGGTGCTGCGCTGGCAGTTTGGCCGCAGGCGAGAGCGCGCGGTCTGGCCGGACTGGGCGCCGAGCCCCTATGCCGACACGCCGCCGCGTCCGCGTCGAGGGCAGCAAGGTGCGGCTCTCCTTCGTGGGACATGCGAGTTGGCTGATCCAGACCGCGGGGCTCAACATCCTGGTCGATCCGGTGTGGTCGGAGCGCGTCTCGCCGTTCTCGTTCGCCGGACCAAAGCGCCACAACGATCCCGGCATCGCCTTCGAGGCGTTGCCGAAGATCGACGTCGTGCTGGTCTCGCATGGCCACTATGACCATCTCGACGCCACGACGCTCTCGAAACTTGCCGCCAAATTCTCGCCGCGCGTGATCACGCCGCTCGGCAATGACGTGACCATGAAGGAGGCGGACGGCGCGATCAAGGCCGAGGCCTATGACTGGAAGGATCGCGTCGAGCTCGGCAACTCCCTTGCGGTGACGCTGGTGCCGACGCGGCACTGGACCGCGCGCGGGCTGTTCGATCGCAACAAGGCGCTGTGGGCGAGCTTTGTGCTGGAGACGCCAGCCGGAAAACTCTACATCGTCTGCGATTCCGGCTATGGCGAAGGCAAGCATTTCCGCCGCGTGGCCGAGGCGCATGGGCCGCTGCGGCTCGCGATCCTGCCGATCGGCGCCTATGAGCCGCGCTGGTTCATGCGCGACCAGCACATGAATCCGTCGGATGCGGTGAAGGCGCTTGGCCGATTGCGGCGCCGCGCAGGCGCTGGCGCATCATCACGGGACATTTCAGTTGACCGATGAAGCGATCGATGCGCCCGCGATCGCGCTGGGCGAGGCGCTGGATGAAGCGAAGGTGCCGCGGGAAAAATTCGCGGTGCTGAAGCCCGGGCAGGTGTTTGAAATTTAGCCGTCATTGCTTCGCGGAGCCTGTCATCGGGCCGCGCTTCGCGCGGACCCGTTGGCTCGCAATGACGGCCGCTACGGCCCCTGCTTGATCGCCCAGGTCACGCTGACCGAGATCGACAGCGTTTCCTCGCCCTGCGCGATCGGCGTGGGCGCGGCGGCCATCGGCGCCGATACCTTGGCGCGGAATACGGGTTGGGGCGCGCCTTCTTCGGAAATGCTCAAGGGCGCGCCGAGGGTGACGCCGGCGGCCTTGGCGTAGATCTCGGCCTTGCGGCGCGCATCGGCCACGGCCTTTTCGCGGGCATCGTCCAGCAGCTTGGACGCCTGCGACACCTCAAAGGAAATATTGCCGATGTCATTGGCCCCCGCACCGACCAGCGCATCGATGACGCCGGCGACCTTTGTCACATCGCGGATGCGCACGGTGACGCGGTTGCTGGCACGATAGCCGACGACCGACGAAGGGCCGGCGCGGTTCGGCGCATATTGCGGCTGCAACGACAGCCGCGAGGTCTGGATGTCCTTGGCGTCGATATTGACGGCTTTCAGCGCTGCCAGCACCTTGCCCATCGCAATGCTGTTCGCTTCCGACGCCTCGCGCGCGGTCTTGGCGTCCGAGGCGACACCGGCGTCGACCGCGGCGAGATCGGGCGGCACCGAGATGCTGGCTTCGCCGGTGACCGAAATCGCCGGCGGAATGTCGGACTGCGCCAGTACGGGGGCGCCCAGGAGAAGCGCGACGGCGGCAGCGACCAGCGATGCCCGCCTCATTTCAGCGGCACATAGACGTTGATCACGAGCTTGTCCTCCGCAGTCTTCAGCGGATCGGTCATGTATTCCTCGATGAAGGTGTCCTTGGCTTCCAGCTTTTTGTCGTCGAGGTGATTGGTGATCGCCTCATAGGTGTTGTCCATGTTGTCGTAGGAGCCGCGATGGACGAATTTCAGCGCGTTGCCTTCCGGCGACTGGCCCACGCTCATGTTCTTGCCGAGGTTTTTCGGCTCCTGTTCGACCGGGATCTCGGCCAGATAGGTGAAGCCGGTGTCGTCGGTGGACGTATAGACGATCATCCCGTTGCCCGCGGGCTTGATGCCCTGCTTCTCGAGCAGCGCGGTCAGCGCCTTGAACAAATCGATCAAGGCATCGAAAGCCGAATCCCAGTTGGCATTGCCCTTGGCGATCACGACCTTTTTGGCCGACAATGTGATCTGTTCACCGAAGGCGTCCGCGGTCTGAACCGACGGTGCGGGGGTCGGGCTCTGCTCGGCGGACGGCGACGGCGAGGCGGACGGGCTTGCGGCCGGCGCCGGGCTCGCCGATGGCGCGGGAGCAGGGCTCGCGGAGGCGGCCGGCGCGGGCGAGGCGGAGGGCGCCTGGGCCAGTGCGCTCCCGATCCCCAGCCAGATCGCTGCGGCCGGGATCAACGCGACCATGACAGAGCGGGGAAGGAAGGGGAGATTCATCCAGATTTCTCCATGGCCGTAGGTGTCCCGGTGCGACCGACCCTAACACGCTGCGCGGGTGGTCGTCCCCTAACAGATCGGTCATCTGCCCTGCAGGCTGGTCATTCGCTTCCAGATTCGCCATATAAGGCAGGCGGAATTTAGGGCATTTCATGAGTACGCTCGCCAATCACAGCTTTGCCAAGATGAACGGCATTGGCAACGAGATCGTCGTGGTCGATCTGCGCGACGGCGCGGCCAAGGTGACCGCGGCCGACGCGCGCGCCGTGGCGGCCAGCGTGCCCTACGACCAGCTCATGGTGCTGCAGCCGGCGCGGCTCGCCGGTACCGAGGCCTTCATCCGCATCTACAACAATGACGGCTCGGAAGCCGGCGCCTGCGGCAACGGCATGCGCTGCGTGGTGCACCGCTTGTTCGAGAAGACCGGCCAGACCGCGGTCACCTTCGAAACTGCGGCGGGCCTGTTGAACTGCTGGCAGGGGCCGGCGCCCGATCTCTATACGGTCGACATGGGCGCACCGAAGTTCGGCTGGCAGGACATTCCGCTCGCGGAAGAGTTTCGCGACACCCGCTATATCGAATTGCAGATCGGACCGATCGACAAGCCGCTCCTGCACTCGCCGTCTGTGGTCAACATGGGCAATCCGCACGCGATCTTCTGGGTCGAGGACGTCAACGCCCACGACCTCGAGCGCTTCGGACCGCTGCTGGAAAACCATCCGATCTTCCCCGAGCGCGCCAATATCACGCTCGCCCACATCGTCGATCGCGATCACATCACAATCCGCACCTGGGAGCGGGGTGCCGGGTTGACCAAGGCCTGCGGTTCGGCGGCCTGCGCCACGGCGGTGGCCGCGGCGCGGCTGAAGCGCACCAATCGCAATGTCGAGATCACGTTGCCCGGCGGCAAGCTCGCGATCGAATGGCGCGAGCGCGACGACCATGTGCTGATGACCGGCACGGCGTCGTTCGAATATGAGGGCCAATTCGATCCGGCGCTGTTTGCGTCGGTCGCGTAAGCCATGGGCGTCGAGGTCATCACTTTCGGCTGCCGCCTCAACGCGTTCGAATCCGAGGTGATTGCGCGCGAGGCAGTCAAGGCAGGCCTCGATCGTACCATCGTCATCAACAGCTGCGCCGTCACCAACGAGGCGGTGGCGCAGGCGCGGCAACAAATCCGCCGGCTGAAGCGCGAGCGGCCGGACGCGCGGATCGTCGTCACCGGCTGCGCGGCGCAGACGCAAAGCAGGATGTTCGCCGATATGGCCGAGGTCGATCGCGTCATCGGCAATGATGACAAGATGCACAGCGCGGTCTGGCGCGCGGCGCGGAACGCCTTCGATATCGATGCGAGCGAGAAGGTCGCGGTCAGCGACATCATGGCCGTCAAAGAGATGGCGCTGCATCTGCTTGATGGCTTTCAGAGCGGCCAGCCGCGCGTCTTCGTGCAGGTGCAGAACGGCTGCGATCACCGCTGTACCTTCTGCATCATTCCTTTCGGCCGCGGCAATTCGCGCTCGGTGCCGATGGGCGCCGTGGTCGAGCAGGTGCGTGTGCTTGCCGAGCGGGGACACGCCGAGATCGTGCTGACCGGGGTCGATCTGACCAGCTATGGCGCCGATCTGCCGGGCGGGCCAAAGCTCGGAGCGCTGGTGAAGCAGATCCTGCGGCATGTGCCGGAGCTGAAACGGTTGCGGATCTCATCGATCAATTCGATCGAGGCGGATCGCGACCTGCTCGACGCGATCGCCGACGACGCGCGGCTGATGCCGCATCTGCATCTTTCGCTGCAGTCCGGCGACGACATGATCCTGAAGCGGATGAGGCGGCGGCATTTGCGCAACGATGCGATCGAATTTTGCGCGCAGGTTCGCCGGTTGCGGCCGGATATCGCCCTTGGCGCCGATATCATCGCGGGCTTTCCGACAGAGACCGACGAGATGTTTGCGCGCTCGCTCGATCTCGTCGAAGAATGCGGCCTGACCTTCCTCCACGTGTTCCCTTATTCGCCGCGCCCGGGCACGCCGGCCGCGCGCATGCCGCAGGTCGCCGGCGGCGTGATCAAGCAGCGGGCGAGACGGCTGCGCGTGGCCGGGGAGGCGGCGCTGCAGAAGCGATTGGCGTCAGAGGTTGGCGCGGCTCGCGAAGTGCTGATCGAAAGTCAGACGCAGGGCCGCACGGAGCATTTTTTGCCGGTTGCCATCAGCAGCGAAACGCCGGGCACGGTGCGACGGCTTGCGATCACCGGCCACGACGGCTCGCGGCTGATTGCCTAATTCCGCTGTCGTCGCCCGGCTTGACCGGGCGACCCAGTAGGCCGCGGCCTCTCGATATAAAACGACTGTCTCTGGAATACTGGATCACCCCCCTTTCGCGAGTGATCACAGCAGAGATTGTGGCGACGCAGCGCCTACTCCCCGTTCCACCCGCACGCGCGCAGCCGCTCGCGCATGTGCTCCGGCGCCGGCGCCGTCACGCGCACCGGCTCCTTGTTCTTCGAAATCGGAATCCCGATCTCGCGCGAGTGCAAATGCAGGCGCGGCTCACCGAAGCGCGGGCCATTGCCATAGATATTGTCGCCGACGATCGGCCAGCCCTGGCTCGCCGCATGGACGCGCAATTGATGGGTGCGGCCGGTGACCGGTTCCATGGCAAGCCAAGTGAGGCCATCGCCGCGGCCGAGCACCTTCCAGTTGGTGACGGCTTCCTGCCCCTCCGGATCCGGCTTCTGCCACCAGCCACGCTCGGCATTGAGGCGCCCGAGCGGCAGATCGATGGTACCTTCGTTCTCATCAGGTCCGCCCTCGACCAGGGCCCAATAGGTCTTGGAAATCTTGCCGTGCTTGAATAGCAGTCCGAGCGACGCAGTCGCCTTGCGATGGCGCCCAAGCACCAGGCAGCCGGAGGTGTCCTTGTCGAGCCGATGGGCCAGCACCGGTGGCCGCGGCAGGCCGAAGCGCAAGGCGTCGAAGGAGGCTTCGAGATTCGCCCCGCCCTTGGGCCCGCGATGCACGGGAAGCCCGGCCGGCTTGTCGATCACCAGCATCAGCCCGTCGCGGTGGAGCACGCGGGAGAGGATTTCTTCCGCGGTCAGCTGGGGAACATCGATCGATCGGTCAAGGCTTTCGCTCATGGCACGAAACGGCTAACACGTCCGCGCCATGAACGATACTACGTCCGATGCACCCAAACAGAGCTGGTGGCGGCGGCTGTCCAGCGGGCTGAAGCGAACCTCGAGTTCGCTCGGCACCGCGGTCGCCGATCTCGTCACCAAGCGCAAGCTCGACCGTGCGATGCTCGAGGATATCGAAGACGTGCTGCTGCGCGCTGATCTCGGCACCGACGTCGCCGCACGCATTGCCCAGGCCGTCGGCGCCGGGCGCTATGACAAGGCGATCTCGGCCGATGAAGTGAAGAACGTGGTCGCGACCGAGGTCGAGAAAGTGCTGTCGCCCGTCGCCAAGCCATTGGTGATCGACACCGCGCACGTGCCGTTCGTGATTCTCGTGGTCGGCGTCAACGGCTCCGGCAAGACCACCACCATCGGCAAGCTGTCGGCGAAATTTTCCGCCGAAGGCCGCAAGGTGATGCTGGCGGCCGGCGACACGTTCCGTGCCGCGGCCATTGAACAACTCAAGATCTGGGGCGAACGCACCGGATCGCCCGTCATCTCGGGCGCGCAGGGCTCGGATTCCGCAGGTCTTGCCTTCAACGCGCTGACATCGGCGAAGGAGCAGCAGGTCGACGTGCTGCTGATCGATACCGCCGGCCGCCTGCAGAACAAGGCCGAGCTGATGAAAGAGCTGGAAAAGATCGTCCGCGTCATCCGCAAGGTGGACGCAACCGCACCGCATGCGGTGCTATTGGTGCTCGATGCCACGGTGGGACAAAATGCGCTGTCGCAGGTCGAGGCATTTCATCGTACGGCAGGCGTCACGGGCCTGGTGATGACCAAGCTCGACGGCACGGCGCGCGGCGGCATCCTGGTGGCGCTGGCGGAAAAGCACAAACTGCCGGTGCATTTCATCGGCGTCGGCGAGAGCGTCGACGATCTCGCGCCGTTCGCGGCGAGAGACTTTGCAAAAGCTATCGCAGGACTAGACGATTAATGGACAAGACGCAGCCGCATCCGCTGTTCAAGCTGGCGACCGAGCTCGGTCCGCTGATCGTATTCTTTGTCGTCAACGCGAAATTCCATCTGTTCGTGGCGACCGGCGCTTTCATGGTCGCGATCGTGGCGGCGATGATCGCGTCCTATGTGGTGACGAAGCACGTGCCGCTGATGGCGCTGGTCACCGGCGTCATCGTGCTGGTGTTCGGCACGCTGACGCTCGCGCTGCATGACGAGACCTTCATCAAGGTCAAGCCGACCATCATCTACGGCCTGTTCGCGCTGGTGCTTGGCGGCGGGCTTTTGTTCGGCCGCTCCTTCATTGCCGTCATGTTCGACCAGATGTTCAATCTGACGCCGCAGGGCTGGCGTATCCTCACCCTGCGCTGGGCGGTTTTCTTTGCCGGCATGGCGATTTTGAACGAGGTGATCTGGCGCACGCAGACGACGGATTTCTGGGTGAACTTCAAGGTCTTCGGCGTGACGCCGTTGACCATGATCTTCGCCATCGCGCAGATGCCGCTGGTCAAGCGCTACCATATCGAGCCGGTCTCGCTGGAAGCGAGCGAGGCGGAAGCGGGTGACGTGAGGAAGGGCTGAGCTCTATCCTTCGTCATTCCGGGGCGCGAGCGTAAGCGAGCGAACCGGGAATCTCGCGCTTCCGGGTCCGGTCCTTCGGACCGTCCCGGAATGACGACTACGTCGTCACTTCATCGCCTTGTCGATCTCCGCCCGCACCACGCTGTCGATATTGTCCGGCGTGATCGGGCCGACCAGCTTGTAGACGATCTTGCCTTCGCGGCCGACGATAAAGGTTTCCGGCACGCCGTAGACGCCCCATTCGATCGCGGCGCGGCCGTTGCCGTCGACGCCGACCATGCCGAACGGATTGCCGTATTGGCCGAGGAATCGCCGCGCGTTCTCGGACAAGTCCTTGTAGTTGATGCCGATCATCTGCAGGCGGGTGTCCTTGCCGAGCTCGGTCAGCAGTCGCGCCTCGTCATGGCAGGGCACGCACCAGGACGCCCAGACATTGACGACGCTGACCTTGCCCTTGAACGCGGCGGGATCGAGCCCGGGCACCGGCGTGCCGTTGTTTGCGAGGCCATCGAGCGGCGGCAATGCCGTCTGCGGCGCCGGACGCCCAATCAGCGCCGATGGAATTTTGGAGGGATCGCCGTCGCCGAGCCGGAACCAGAACAGCACGGCAAGACAGGCAAAAACGATCAGCGGCAGCAGCATCATGAACATGCGCCGCCGCGGTGCTGTCTCCGACGTGATCTGCTCACTCATGACAGCTCCGTTGCGCTGCGTCCGGAACGTCGCGTCACGCCGCTCTCGTCGAGCTCGCGCAGGCGCTGCGTCTGGCTGCGATAGTCGGTGATGATCCAGCCGATCAGGACCGCGAGCACGGCGGCGACCAGCGCGTAGGCCGTCACGATAAAGGATGCGTAAGGACCGAGCGCCATGTCAGGCTGCACGCTGGTTCGCCTGCATCATCTGCAGGCTGCGCACCCGGCGGCGCAAAATCTCGTTGCGCATTGCCGCCAGATGCAGCGTGAGGAACAACAGGGTGAAGGCGACGGCCATCACCAGCAGCGGAATCAGGAAAGCGCGGTCCAGTGTCGAGCCGCCCATCCGGAACACCGAGGCCGGCTGGTGCAGCGTGTTCCACCAGTCGACCGAGAATTTGATGATCGGCAGGTTGATGGCGCCGACCAGCGTCAGCACCGCGGCGGCGCGCGCCGCGCGCGAGGGATCTTCCACCGCGCGCCACAGCGCCATCAAGCCGAGATACATCAAAAACAGGATCAGCACCGATGTGAGCCGCGCGTCCCATTCCCAATAGGTGCCCCACATTGGCCGGCCCCAGAGCGAGCCGGTGACGAGCGCGAGGAAGGTGAAGGCGGCGCCGATCGGCGCGGCCGATTTTGCCGCGACATCGGCGAGCGGATGCCGCCATACCAGGGTGCCGAGGGCGGCGACACTCATCACGCCCCAGACGAACATCGACAGCCACGCATTGGGGACGTGGATGAACATGATCTTCACCGTAGCGCCCTGCTGATAGTCGTCGGGCGCGATCGCGGACTGATAGAGCCCGATCGCGAGCAGGATGGCGGTCGTTGCCACGAGCCACGGCAATATGCGCGCGGTGAGCGCGAGGAATTTGGTGGGATTGGCGAGGTCGGTCAGCGTCATGGCATCCTGATAGTCGCGCACGGCTTTGCGCGCAATTGACATAAGGCTGATCGGCAAGAGTTGATCGGCATCAATCCAGCCCCTGACGCAGGCTTGCGGCCGCGGCGAACGGCCCGATCACGAAACTCACCAGCGACAGCGCGCACAGGATCGAAAACGGCGCGCCAAAACTCTGCGGACCCGTGATCGCAGCTTCGGATGCAGCGACGCCAAAAATCAGCACGGGGATCGATAGTGGCAGCACGAGAACCGCGAGCAACAGCCCGCCGCGATGCAGCGTCACGGCGAGCGCGGCGCCGATCATGCCGGTGAAGGTCAGCGCCGGTGTTCCCGCGAGCAGAGTAAGCGCCACGGCTGCGGTCGAGAGCGTGTCGAGATTGAGCAGGAGCCCGAGCACCGGGGTTGCGACAATCAGCGGCAGGCCGGCGGCGATCCAGTGCGCCAGCGCCTTTGCGCCGCAGGCGAGTTCCAGCGGGGTGCGGCTCATCACGATGAGATCGAGCGAACCGTCGTCATGGTCGGCCATGAACAGACGGTCGAGGGTGAGCAGGCTCGCAAGCAGCGCGCCGAGCCAGAGGATCGCGGGCCCGAGCCGCGCCAGGAGTTTCAGGTCGGGCCCGACGGCAAACGGCATCAGCACCACGACGCTGAGGAAGAACAGCACGCCAATCAGCGCGCCGCCGCCAACCCGCAGTGCGATTTTGATGTCGCGTTGGATGAGAGCGGCCAGCGCGGTCATGGCGCGTCTCGTTCGAAGCTGCGAGGTTTGCCTCGGTCGCGCCGCAAGCACACCGCGCTCCTCCCCCCTTGCGGGGGAGGGCCGGGGAGGGGGGTAGCCCCGGGCGAGATACATCATTGAGGCACTGCCTCGGCAATCGCATGTCGTTGGCGCTTGCGCCGATAGAACGCGCCGTGTGGCGCCCCCCTCCCTGACCCTCCCCCGCAAGGGGGGAGGGGACGGAGAGAGCTGTGCCTGGCCTGCGAGATATCTGAGGGTGCGCGCACATCACGGCGCGCCTCCGATCCTCAGTTCGCGGGCTTCGATGCCGAGCGGCCCATGGGTCGCGGCCACGATCAGCCCGCCGCGGGCGAGGTGGTCGCGCATCAGGCCCGCAAACAGCCCCTGTCCTGCCGCATCCAGCGCCGCGGTCGGCTCATCCAGCAGCCAGAGCGGCCGCCGGACCGCGAGCAGCCGCGCCAGCGACAGCCGCCGGCGCTGGCCGGCCGACAGATACGCCGCCGGCAGATGCGCGGCATGGTCGAGCCCGACCGCCGCGAGACTTTCGCCGGCATCGAAAACCTCGCCGCCCAGGAAATCGCGCCAGAAGGAGAGGTTCTCCATTACGCTCAGCGCCGGCTTCAGCGCGTCGCGATGGCCGAGATAATGCGCCTGTTCGGCGAGCGTCAGTTCCGCTTCGCCGCCATCAAGAGCGATCGCGCCTTCAGCTGGCATCAAGAGGCCCGCGATCAGCCGCAGCAGTGACGTCTTGCCTGACCCGTTGGGCCCGGTGACCGCCAGCGACTCGCCCGTGGCCGTCTCGAAATCGAGGCCGGAAAACACCTCGCGGCCGCCCCGCACACATTTCACGCCGCGCCCTGAGAGCCGCATCTTGCCTCTTCACATACCCCTTCGCTCTTGAGGGGGTACCGCATCAGAATTTGTGGGTCGTGAATGGCCGCTAGCTGCCCGTGGGTGTGGCGGCCTCATTGGAAAGATTCTATAAGCCCGGAACTGTTTGCAGCACGTGAAGGCGGCTGCAAGCCTTCAAGCTAAAACCACACTCGCCGGTGTTATAATACCCTCGCCGGGTATAACTGACAATTTGGGATTTCCTCACATGACCTCGCTCGACAGCTTCAAATGCCAGAAGACCCTCAAGGTCGGCGGCAAGACCTACGTCTATTACAGCCTGCCCGCCGCAGAGAAGAACGGTCTGAAGGGGATTTCGAAGCTGCCTTACTCGATGAAGGTGCTGCTGGAAAACCTGCTGCGTAACGAGGACGGCCGCTCGGTCAAGAAGGAAGACATCCAGGCGGTCGCGAAATGGCTGAAGAAGCGCAAGCTCGAGCATGAGATCGCGTTCCGGCCCGCGCGCGTCTTGATGCAGGATTTCACCGGCGTGCCGGCGGTGGTCGATCTCGCCGCCATGCGCAACGCGATGCAGGCGCTCGGCGGCGACGCCGAGAAGATCAACCCGCTGGTGCCGGTCGATCTCGTCATTGATCACTCTGTGATCGTGAACTTCTTCGGCGACAACAAGGCGTTCGGCAAGAACGTGGTCGAGGAATACAAGCAGAACCAGGAGCGCTACGAGTTCCTGAAATGGGGCCAGAAGGCGTTCTCGAATTTCTCCGTGGTGCCGCCCGGCACCGGCATCTGCCACCAGGTCAATCTCGAATATCTCTCGCAGACGGTCTGGACGCGGAAGGAGAAGATGACGGTCGGCAAGAAGACCGGCACTTTCGAAGTCGCCTATCCGGATTCGCTGGTCGGCACCAACTCGCACACCACCATGGTCAACGGTCTTGCCGTGCTCGGCTGGGGCGTCGGCGGCATCGAGGCGGAAGCCTGCATGCTCGGCCAGCCGCTGTCGATGCTGCTGCCCGACGTGGTCGGCTTCAAGCTGAAGGGCCAATTGAAGGAAGGCGTCACCGCGACCGACCTCGTGCTCACGGTTACGCAGATGCTGCGCAAGCTCGGCGTGGTCGGCAAGTTCGTGGAGTTCTACGGCCCCGGCCTCGACTTCCTCTCGGTCGCGGACAAGGCGACGATCGGCAATATGGCCCCCGAATATGGCGCGACCTGCGGCTTCTTCCCGGTCGACGCTGCGACCATCGATTATCTCAAAACCTCTGGCCGCAAGTCGGATCGTGTGGCGCTGGTTACGGCTTACGCCAAGGCGCAGGGCCTGTTTCGCACCAACAAGTCGGCCGATCCGGTGTTCACCGAGACGCTGACGCTCGACCTGGGCGACGTCGTGCCGTCGATGGCGGGACCGAAGCGTCCCGAAGGCCGCGTCGCGCTGCCGTCGGTCTCCGAAGGTTTCGCGACCGCGATGGCGAACGAATACAAGAAGGCCACCGAGGCCTCGCAGCGCTACGTCGTCGAGGGCCGCGATTTCGATCTCGGCCATGGCGACGTCGTGATCGCCGCGATCACCTCCTGCACCAATACGTCCAACCCGAGCGTGCTGATTGGTGCGGGCCTGCTCGCGCGCAAGGCTGCCGAGAAGGGCTTGAAGGCAAAACCCTGGGTGAAGACCTCGCTCGCGCCAGGCAGCCAGGTGGTCGCCGAATATCTCTCCAATTCCGGCCTGCAGACCGATCTCGACAAGGTCGGCTTTAATCTCG
>CAVUCB010000006.1:0-5947 GCA_963739755.1 uncultured Alphaproteobacteria bacterium
AGCGCATGATCCGGAAAAGTGGATACCGGTTTTCCGATAAGATCATGCGCAAATAAATAGCCTACTGCGCCGAGCGCAGCGGCGCCTTGTCCGACTTCAGATCCCACACCGCGTGCATCGCGATGAAGGCGTGCGCGATCGTCGGTTCTTGCCGGCGCGAGGTGAGGCAGGCGAAGCTGAGATCGCAGGTCAGCGCCACCTTATCGGCGATGACGAAGTTGCGCTCGCGCGTGATGCGCTCGATCACGGGGTCGCGGGCGAGGCTGAGGCAGATGCCGGACTCGACGAAGTCCGTCATGGCCTCTTCCTGATCGGTGAACGCCACCCGCTTCGGCAACGGCCCGAGCGGGCGGAAGATATCGTCAAGCAGGCGCCGATGCGCCGACTTTGCCGGCGTCGCCAGCCACGGCAGGCCGGCGAGATCGCGCCAGTCCTTGCCCATCACCCGATCGCGCCATTCGCGCGGCGCGATCACGCGATAGACATAGCTCATCAGCGGCATCAGATGGAATTTGCCGTCTTCGATAAGCCGCTCGGTGAGCACGTGAGACGACAGCGAGGGCTCTGGCGTCGCATCGACATAGTAACCGACGTCGAGCTCGCCGGTCCCGATCTGGGTCAGGACGTCGTCGCTCATGCCGTAGCGCAAAAACACCTCGGTGCGCTGCGCCGAGGCGGTGAGGCTGCGCACGAACGGGCCGAGCCGGGTGAATTCGGGATCGAGGATGGTGCCGACGCGCAAGGTGCGGCGCTGCGACTCCTTCAATGAGTTCGCCGCCGTGCCAAAGTCCAGTGCCGCGGCCACCGCCTTGTGCGCCAGCGGCAGCAGCGCGGCGCCGGCTTCGGTCAGCGTGAAGCCGCCCGGCGTTCGGTTGAACAGCTGCAGGCCGGTGGCTTCCTCCAGCGCCTTGAGTTGCAGGCTGACGGCCGGCTGGGTGAGGTTCAGCAGGGATGCTGCCCTGGAGACGGTGCCCTCACGCGCAACCGTGATGAAGCAGCGCAAGGCTTGGGAACGTGGCAGCTCGCTCATTTGAATTTCTTATACCACAATTCCAACAACTCATTAGACAGGAATCACCCTTCTAAGTCACAATTTTTAACATATAAAACTTGCCGTTGCCGGTAGGCGGCAGCCGCACTACAGCGATTGTGGACTTTTTTGAGCGCCGCGCGGAGAAAAAATTGGCCCAACATGATTCGCCGCCTCGAGCCCCGTGAGCTGATTCGAAACACCTCCCTGATCTTATTTGCCGGCCTGATGGCGGGCCTGTCAGCGCGTGCATCCGCCGACAATTTCCCGGATCGGCCGATCCAGCTCGTGGTGCCGTCAGGGCCGGGCAGCAGCACCGATATGATCATGCGTTCGCTTGCGCAGGCCGCCAGCCCCTTGCTCGGCCAATCCATCGTGATCCTGAACCGGCCCGGCGCGAGCGGCACCATCGGTGTCGGCGTCGTGGCGCGCGCGGAGGCCGGCGGCTACACCATCGGCGGTGTTCCAAGCGGCGCGATCACCATGGCGCCGCATGTGGCGTCAACGCCGTATCAGCCGGGCGATTACCGGCTGCTTGCCATGGTCACCCAGGCTGCCGGCGTTCTCTGCGTGCATCCGGATTTCCCGGCTGGGAATGCCGAGGAGTTTCTGGCCGAGCTCAAGAACAATCCGGACAAGTATACCTACGGTTCCGACGGCGTCGGCGCGTTCGTGCAGTTCTCGACCGCGCGCATCTTCGACGTGAAGGAAATCCATCAGCGGATCATTCCCTATTCCGGCGCCGATCAGACCGTGACCGCGTTCCTCGCAGGCACCATCGACATCTATGGCGGCGCGATCGCGACCATCGCCCCCTTTGTCGCGGAAGGAAAAGCAAAATGCCTGCTGACGACGACCGCGCGGCGATTTGTGCAGCGTTGCCAAACGTCGAAAGCCTTGCCGACGTGAAGATGGCGCAGGCTCAGACGCTGCTTTGGCGCGCGCTGATCGTGCCGCGCGACGTGCCAGAGGGGCGGTTCGACAAATTGCGCGAGGCCTTCACCGAGGCCGCGCACAGTGCGGAGTTCAAGGCGATGGCCGACAAGCGCGGCGAGGAGGTCTGGGACATCGGCGCGGCTGACGCGGCCAAATACGCGCAAGGTGAATCGGCGCAAATGGAGCAGCTCGCCAAAGAGCTGCGTGTGAAACAGGATTGAACGGGCCGATGCCGAAACTCGTGACCGGCGATGGCGCCACGCTGCACTACGCGGTGCACGATTTCACCGACCGCTGGCGCAAGGCACAAACCATCATCCTGGTCCACGGTTTTGCGCGCTCCGGCGATTTCTGGTTCAACATGGTGCCGTATCTCGCCAGGTTCTACCGGGTGATCTGCCCGGATTTGCGCGGGCTTGGACAATCGCGGCCGCTTGGTAATCCGCACCACTCGATCTCGCTCAAGGCCTATCTGGGCGACATCGCAGCGGTGGCCGATCACGCCGGCGCGGAGACGTTTCATCTCGTGGGCGAAGCGATCGGCGGCGCGATCGCGCTGATCTTTGCCGCCGAACAGCCTTCGCGCGTGCGCACGCTCGCGGTGCTCGCGCCCGCGGTCTGGGCCAATGAGTGGATCCGCAGCGCCTATGCAGTCGGCTATCCGAGCTGGGTCGACGCCATCCGCGCGCTCGGCGTCGAAGGCTGGGTGCGCAAATCGAATACGCTGGCGCGCTTTCCCGCCGGCTTCGATCCGGCGTTTGCGGACTGGTATGCGAAGGAAGTCGGCAAGGCCGATGTCGAGGTGGTCACCGCCATGGTGGACTTTGCCGGCGGCGTCGATGCCAAGCCGCATCTTGCGAAGATCAAGGCGCCGGTGCTCGCGCTCTATCCGACCGGCAGCAACATCTCTTCCGCCGATCAGGAGGCCGCGCTGCGCAAGCACATCGTTTCCGTTCGCATCACGCACCTCAACTCGTCGTCGGCGATGCCCGGCATGCTGCAGCCCGCGGCCTGCGCCGGGCAGATCCTGAACTTTGCGTCGATGCATGATGGAATTGTTTGCCACGAGTGAACCCCGATCCCCTTCAATCCCGCCATTGGCCTCCCATGAAAAATCCTTTCGACCCTTCGATTTCAGAGCCGGACGCCGAGATGGCGAAAGCCTATCGGCACCTGCATCTGATGCGGGCCTTGTTCCGCCTCGACGATCCCGAACTGGAGCGGGCGTTGACCCTCATCGTGGAGCGCCTCGCGCAAGCCGGCATCACCGCCGATGATTTCGGCGCACCGGCGCCACAAAACCCGCCGCCCAAGCCTCCTGCCTGAAGCCCCCTGCGTGACGCACGGCACAGATCGCACGCCGACATCGACGTGAAATGTTCGCAAAGTACACCTAAGGTTTATCGAACCCGAAAGGTTTTGGTCCGAGAAACCGGTGGGTTTTCCGGGATATCAATCCCGCAGCATTGTCGCGGAGTTTGAAGCGTGGATCAGATGACTTCGGTACCAATGGTGCCTCCGCCGGCGCCGCAGCCGCCGCCTCTGCCGCCGACGCAGGCGTCATTCGCCGGAGATCGCGGCGAATTCTTTCACCTCGCCGCGAGGGGCGCCGGGCTGGAACTCGTGACCGCCGGCTTCTACCGTTTCTGGCTCGCGACCGACTTCCGCCGGCATTTGTGGTCGAACACGCTGATCGACGGCGACGCGGCCGAATATACCGGGCGTGGCAAGGAGCTCCTGATCGGTTTCCTGTTTGCGCTGGCGATCCTTGTGCCGATCTGGATTGCGTATTTCCTCATCGGCATTGAAGTCGAACGCTTCAAGGCGTTTGCCAGCCTTCCGCTGATCATCGCCTTCTACGCGTTCGGGCAATTCGCCATCTATCGCGCGCGCCGCTACCGGCTGACGCGCACGGTTTGGCGCGGCGTGCGCTTCTGGATGGATGGCTCCGGCTGGGCCTATGCCTGGCGGGCGATGCTCTGGGGGCTGTTGGTGGTGTTGACGCTGGGCTTCGCCCTGCCGTGGCGGGAAGCCGCGCTCGAGCGCTACAAGATGCGGCATTCATATTACGGCGATCTGCAAGGCAGTTTCGAAGGGCGGGGGTGGGAGTTTTTCAAGCAAGGATGGTGGTTGTGGCTGCTGACCCCGTTTGCACTCTATTTCACCATCGGCGCGCCTTTCGTCTACGCCGGATTCAAGGCGGTGGAGTGGCGCTGGTGGCTGTCGGGGATTCGCTTCGGCGGGGTGCGTCTGGAATCGACAATGTCGCGCAGTGCGCTGGTCGGTTTGTACTGGACGGTCATTGGCTGGACCGCCTTGCTGGGCGCGATTTTCCTGGTTTACCTGATCCTGTCTGTCGCTCTCGTCGTCGGCATGAGCGGCATGACGTTCAATGACTTTTTCGCGACAAAAGCCTTTGCCAGGAGTATTCCGTTGTTGGTGCTGGCAGGCACCGGCTATCTCGCCTTTGTGTTGGGGATCAATCTCGTGATGCGCGTCTGTCTGATGCGGGATCTGTGGTTGAAGGTGTTGGATACTGTCCGCGTGCATAACATCGGCGCGGCGGCCAATGTCACTGCCAAGGGCGAGCTGGCGAGCGCACTGGGCGAGGGATTTGCCGATGGCCTCGATGTCGCCGGATTCTAGCCGGTGAGCATTTTCGCGGACGGCGTAGCGCCTCAGGACAATACACCGACCGTCTATTTCGACGGGATGTCGAGCCGGCGGCGCTTCGTCACGCTCGCTTTCGGCGATATGCTTGAAATCAGCGAAGACGGATCTGCGCCGGTCCGATGGGCCTATGACGACATCCGCCAGGCCGACAGCCCCGCGGGTGTGTTGAGGGTGAGCTGCCTGTCCGCGCCGCCGCTGGCGCGGCTGGAGATTCGCCACACGGCACTCGCCACTGAACTGACCTCGCGCTGCACGCGGCTCGGCGAGAATCGGACGGACGGGCGGGCGATTGCGAAGATCGTCGGCTGGTCGCTCGCCGCGGTGGTTTCCATCGTCGTGGTGGTGCTGTTTGCGATTCCCTTGGCGGCCGACCGGCTTGCGCCGCTGGTGCCGGAAGCCTTTGAACGGCGGGTCGGCGATGCCAGCGACGTGCAGATCAAGGCGATCTTCGGCAACCGCGTCTGCACCAACGCGGCGGGACAGGCGGCCTACACCAAGCTTCTTGACCTGCTGCGCGGCGCGGCCGGGCTCGATCTAAGGGCGGTGCAGTCTTCGGTGCTGGACACCAAGGTGCCCAATGCGTTCGCGCTGCCGGGCGGCAAGGTCTATCTGTTCAACGGCCTTTTGGAGAAGGCGCAAAACCCCGATGAGATTGCGGGCGTGCTCGCGCACGAGCTTGGGCATCTCAAGCACCGCGATAA
Organism: uncultured Alphaproteobacteria bacterium; assembly: GCA_963739755.1. Classification (GTDB taxonomy): domain Bacteria; phylum Pseudomonadota; class Alphaproteobacteria; order Rhizobiales; family Xanthobacteraceae; genus Bradyrhizobium. Next base: position 5,341 of record CAVUCB010000006.1, read on the forward strand.
CATGCGCGGCCTGATCTATAATGGCGGCACGTCGTTTTTGATCGGATTGCTGTTCGGCGACGTCACCGGCTCCAGCGCCATGATCTTTGCCTCGCGCACGCTGGTCACCGCCTCGCATTCGCGCGAGGCCGAAGAGAGTGCCGATACGTTCGCGATCGACGTGATGCACAAGCTCGGCCGTTCGCCCAAGCCGATGGGCGAACTCTTGTTCCGCGTCACCGGCAAGGAGGGCGACAGCAACCTGTCGATCCTTGCAAGCCACCCGCTGACCGAGGACCGGCTGAAGCGCATGACCGGTGAGGATCGGCCGCCGGGCGGCCCGCCGCTGCTTAACGACAGGGAATGGGCGTCGCTGAAGACGGTCTGCGGAACCGGAAAGAGCGGGCCCGCCGGAAAGAAGTGAAATCGTCGTCACTCCGGCAGCTTGTTGACCTTCTTCACCCAGGCCCGTACGTCGGCGATCGCGTCCGGCAGCACCACCTTGACTTCCTCTACCGTCATGCCCGGCTTGATGCGGGGATCGTAGAGCAAATTGAGGATGTACTGGTCGTAGATGTCGAAATAGCCCATCGAAACCTTGTCGTTGAACATGGTCCCACTTCCGCTC
>CAVUCB010000007.1:0-18218 GCA_963739755.1 uncultured Alphaproteobacteria bacterium
ACGTGAAATACTCGCTCAGAGGCAGCGAGGTAAACATCGCGCCGATGAAGATCGCGGACAGTGTCACTTCGACACACAGGGCGGGAAATATCCGGAAGAACCGCAGCGCCAAAAATGGCAGCACGCGTTGTGCGCGGAACGCGCTCCCGGTCACCAGAAAACCGCTCAAAGCAAAGAACATGGGCACGTGCGAAACTGCGACCGGGCGCATCCACGGGATGCCCTGCTTGGCGCTCTCGTGAGCGATGGAAGCCAAACTGATCTCCTGGGCCTGCGCGTGACCGATCAGCCTCATGAATATTTCGATGGTCGACGGAATTATGCCTCGCGTTCCACCGGTCGCGGCACAATGGCTGACCAGAATTGCGATGGCCAATCCGAGACGAAGCAGATCAAACCCCGGGCCAACATCGTTGTGGCTCTTCAAGATTCCGCCAAATGTCTTGCTCAAGTTCACTGCCCAATCGCTAGAATGATGCTAATCGTGTAGGCTTTTTGAATTTAATCCGATTGCGGCAGCCGGACTCGCAAATCCGGGAAATTGCAACTCAAGGGTCTCGTCACGCAAAATCGCAGTTCGCCAAGGGGCTTTGCTTCACACAGGCTCCCACATAGGTAGACGATTGGGGCTGCCCCACACTGATGCGGTTTTCAAAAAATCTTGGCCGACGGGGGGCTAATTAAAGCGAAAATCGAGCGGCGAGCCCATCTCGCTCGCCTGGGACGCCAGATGCACCGGCGGAGCGTTTCGCTTTCCGGATCACTCGGTTCATCGATGCGATCGCCGTTCACCTCGCCCAAGGAGATCACCACCGTTGGGCGGCGAGCCCGAAGCGATCAGCGCGCTGGCCGCAAACGCCGACGGCTCTCTCGTCGTGGCGGGAGACAAGCTCGGCACCATTTCCATCGGGAAGATACAGACGCGTGAAAAAGGCGCAGCTTCGGCTTTAGCGAACTGCCGGGAGGCAGAAATCCGCATATCGTCGCGCTGCGTTTGACGGCGTGCGAGCGCCCTAGAAGAAGCCCGGGCTCAAGTCCAGGCCGTAGGTTAGTGCAAGCAGAAAAACCAGAAGCCCGGCGCCGCAGAACATGGCAATCTGCTTCAGAACATCGATTTCCCTGGCAAAATAAAAAGTACGGAACAATGTTTGTACGATTGCGGTCATAACGACCACCTCCTGGAAATTTCAAATTTCAACGTCCAAATCACCGTGAATATCCCACAGCATGCGGTGGTGTGCAAATGCCTCCTCCGGCCGGATCAATAAGCACCGCCGGGCATGCCCGAAGCCACCGCGCGGGACACCTTACTTTATGCCTACGGAGCCCTTCATTTCAGCGCATTAATAACTCAGAGCTGACCGTTCAAAGCGACGGGAGCCTTGATTTGCCCTATTTTTCAGCAATGGCGTATTGGACACGGGGACTGCGGCTGCCGGGGCTTCCTGATCGACCCGATCTCAGTCGCCGCGCGTTGCCGTGTCGGCTCTTACGCGGCTGACGTCGTTGGCCTCGATCGGCGACGCTGCTCCACCCCATGAGTTTCTGATGTAGTTGAGAACCGCGGCTATCTGGTTATCGTCGAGCTGCCAGCTGTAGGACGGCATGCCGGGCGAAGTCGGCTCGCGAGCGGTCGCCACGCTGCGGGCGCCGCGCAACACGATCCGTATTGCCGTCGTCGGATCATTTGATCTGACACCCGAGGCATCGGCGATGGCAGGAAAGAGATTTGGAATGCCTTTGCCTTCGAGCCCGTGACACGCCGAGCACTGGTCCCGATAGATCGCGCCGCCCGCCGTCATCGTCGCGGAGTTCGCGGGCAACCGGCTTGCCTCCTCAGCTTTCCCGGGCAATGATTTGAGGTATGTCGCGATCGCCCTGGTGTCCTCATCCGTCATATGCGAGGTGGACAGCGACACGGCTTCCGCCATAGGCCCCGTTGCGGCGGTGATCCTGTTATGGCCGGCCTTGAGATAGGCGGCGATGTCCTCAACGGACCAGTTCCCCAATCCGACGCGCTTGTCGTTTGTGATATTGGGTGCCGACCACCCCTGAAGATAAGACCCCTGCAGATATTGGTCCGATTTGTCGCCACCAAGAAATGTCTTGGGCGAGTGGCAGGCGGCACAATGCGCAGGTCCATCGACGAGATAGGCGCCTCGATTCCATTCCGTGGACTTGGAAGGATCACGCGCAAATTCATCGTGGTTGAAATAGAGGGCGTTCCACACACGCAGGCCAAACCGGACGTTGAACGGGAACGGCAGCCTGGTGGGAGGAACGACGTTCCGCACCGGCTCGATGCTGCCGAGATAGGCGCGAATGGCACGCACGTCGTCGCGCGAAAGCTTGGCATAGGCGGTGTAGGGCATCGCAGGGTACAGGAGGGCGCCGTCCGGTCGGACACCTCTCCTGACCGCGGCGTCGAAGGCTTCATCACTCCATGCGCCAATTCCCGTCTCGAGATCGGGCGTGACGTTGGAGGCAATGATATTCCCGAACGGCGTCTCGATCGCCCTGCCGCCGGCGAACGGCTTTTCCCCGGGAACGGTATGGCAGCTGATGCAATCGGACGCCGTCGCCAAATAGCGGCCCCGTTCGATCTGGGTGAATTCCTGCGGATCCGAATCGCCGGCCCAGGCCTTCGAAGCGAACACAACCGAAAGCGCGATGGCAGCCGTGACGAGAGGCGTGCGGGAGCTACGCATCGACCAGCCTCCCCGGGTTCTTCAGATACTTGTCGCGGATGGCGGCTGCCGCCCAGTAGGCCAACGCTCCCACCGTCAGTGTCGGATTGTAGCCGGGATTCTGCGGGAAGGCGCTTGCGCCGAGCACGAACAGGTTTGGAACGTCCCAGCTCTGCAGATATCTATTGAGCACGCTGGAATTGGGATCGGCGCCCATGATGGCGCCGCCGTTGAGATGCGTCGTCTGGTAAGTCGTGATGTCGTAGGGCCCCGTGCGGTACTGCACGCCAAGCTTCTCGGCGCCCATGGCCTTGACGATCTCGGCGAACTTGTCGGTCAGAAACTTGTTCTGTTTGATCTCGTTCTCCTTGAGATCCATCGTGATCCGCATCAGCGGGCGCCCGAAGCGGTCTGTGTAGACGGGATCGAGGTCGAGATAGACATCCCGATATGAATAAAAGCTGCCGTGTATGCCGGTGCCGGGCTTCACCGTGCTCAGATAGTTGTCCTTCACCGCCTTCTTCCAATCCGCTCCCCACTTGGGCGTGCCCGGCGGCACGAGCGTACTTTCGATCGGCCGGGCGCCGGTCTGCACCTGCCCCATATAGCCGCCGCCGACGAAGCCATGCGGTCCGTGGTCGAAATTGTCGCCATTGAATTCGTCGACGCACATTCCGATCGAACCCGACGCGATGAACGGATTGAAGTTGAACTTCTTGTTGTCGAAAAAGCCGTTCACCGACGAAATCGTCTGGTGCGTGTAATTGCGCCCAACGACGCCGGTATTGGCGACCGGATCGTACGGCTTTCCAATCCTGGAATGCAGGAGCAGTTGCACATTGAACAATGCAAAGGCCGACAGGATGATGAGGTCAGCCTCCTGCTCCCATTCCACTCCGCTCGTATCGACGAAGGTTACGCCGGTCGCGCGCGTCCCCGACCGGTCGACATTGATCCTGATCACCTCTGAATTGTCGCGCGCTGTAAAATTCGGCTTGCGGATCAAATAAGGGATCAGCGTCGTTTGCGGGCTGGCCTTGGAATAGTTGCTGCAGCCGAACCACTCGCAAAATCCGCAATAGGTGCATGGCCCGAGACGCAGTCCCAAAGGATTGGTGTAGGCCTGGGACAGGTTTCCGGACGGTTGCGGGAACGGCTTGTAGCCCATTTCGCGCGCGGCCTTGCCGAACAAGGTGTGGCTGAAAGGCTGGGCTTGCGGCGGCGTCGGATAGGGCCGCGAGCGCGGCCCTTCGAATGGATTGCCGCCTTCCACGATCTGGCCCTTCAGGTTTCCGGCCTGACCCGACGTTCCACAGAGATACTCGAAGCGATCATAGTGCGGTTCGAGCTCGTCGTAGGTGATACCCCAATCCTGAATGGTCATGTCATTGGGCAGGAAAGAGGCGCCGTAGCGTTCGGTGAGATGCGTCTTCAATACGAAATCCGACGGCAGGAACCGCCACATCTCGGCATTCCAGTGCGTGCCACCACCGCCAACGCCGTTGGGCGGCATGAAGGCTCCCCAGCTCCGGATCGGCAAAGCCGTCTGGTTCATGGTGTTCCGGAACGTAAACGTGAGCTGGTCGGGCCTCAGGAACAGCTCATGACGAACGCGATAACGCAATTCGTCCTGCATGTAGGTCGGTGGAAAGTCCGTCGGCGCATCACGCCAGGGACCGCGCTCGATCGCGATGACGTCGAGCCCCTCATCTGTAAGCTCGTTGGCCATGATAGCGCCGGTCCAGCCGAAGCCAATGATCACGACATCCTTCTTCGGGAGTTTGCGGGGCATTTGTCACCTCGTCCATTGAGCACTGCCGGTGATGCCGACCGGCGGCAGAGGGAAGCGCTCATTGTGCCGGTTGACCCAATCCAGGTAATTGTAGCGTGCGCCCGGGTAGCCGATCATTTTCCACGCGACCATGTCGCGGTTACCGCCGTAAATCGGATCGGCGAAAAATCCCATCTGCACGTCCTTGACCACCTGCTCGAAGAACAATTTGCCGTCGACGCCGTCCAGTTTGAACTCGCCCTTTTCGAGTCCCTTCAGGATCTCGTCCTTGTCGGCAGCCGACAGCTCTGCAAATGGTTTCCCGCCGTACTTCGCTTTACAGGCGGAATCGAGCGCGGCCAGCGCGTCGCGATATTGTTGCGCCGGCCCTTTCTCCGATTGGTGTCCTTGAGTCTTCGTACCGGCCTGGAACGGAGGACGGACATAAAGGCCCTCTTGCCTGCCGTACGGTCCCGCCAGCTGCCGGTCGAGGAACACGGCGCAGCCCGCCTCTTTGCCGCCAGGGGTCTCCGGATCAGACGGAATGATGCAGTCGGCGAGCGCCTCCATCGCGCGCCCTTCTTCGCCGGTGAAGAATTCCCACGGCCCGATCTTCACTCTTGAAGGCGGATTTCCCGCATTCGGCGTCCAGGGCAGTTGTCCGGCAATGGTAGCGGCGCGCACGGTTGTTGCGCTAAACAGCAGCATCGCGGTGCCGGCAAGCAGTTCTCTTCGTCGAAGGACCAGTTGGGTTGGGCTGGAGGGTTTCATCTCTCTCTCCCCTTTTTCGATCCAACACGCGAAGCCATCCCGTTCACAGAAGTGCATTCGCACTTGCCATTGATCGGCTCTCGTCAGCGGGAGTTTGTCTCACTCGAGCTCCTGACGGAAATCAAAGTGCCGCAATATGCCTACGAAGAGCCTTCATTGAGGTGGGAGTTGCCGGAACTTGACGGAACCGTCAGGCCCCGCCAGCACCAGCAACAACCATTGAGGTGCCTCTGAAGCGCGACAGCATCTTTCAAATGTGCATTCTGCTTGCGCATTCGCACGATCGGATGAATTTGTTGGGCTGATGGCTCCGATCGCGCCGGCGCATGACGATGCTCGCTGGAGATCGAGAAGCGTCTCACTCACGCGCAACGGCGCACCGCCCGCCTACGCCCTCGGGGCTTCGGCGCGGCAGCCTTCACTCGTTCGCTACGAGAGATTGATGTGGGGCCTGGTCCTTCGCTTTCGCTCAAGCTACGCCGGACACGCTTCACCCTTCGGTCTGGCGTGGCTGCGCCACGCGTAGCCCGAAGGGCGAAGCGTGGTGGGGGAGGCAGGACTCGAACCTGCGAAGCCATGAGGCGGCTGATTTACAGTCAGCTCCCTTTGCCACTCGGGACACTCCCCCGTTTCAATGGCGCGCGATCCGCTTCCCCTTGCGGCGACGGAACGGGCCATGGAGACGTGAAGACCGCGGATCGCCCGTCTTGAGGGGTCGCGGCCGGGCGCGTTTATGGGGGGAAGCCGCCTCTAAAGTCAACCAAGCCAGTCCCCTAAATCCACCCGGAATCATGCCAAATTGCCATTATTCGGAACCCGTGACACAAGCGGCCCATGAGCGATCGCGATCGAAAGCCGCCGTTTCGGCGTGGCGGCGGCAAACCCTTCGACAAGGCCCGGCCGGGCGGCCGCCGGCCGATCTGGCAGGATCGCGACCATGACGGCCCGGCCGTGCTGTATGGCTGGCATACCGTGACCATGGCGCTGCAGAACCCGCAGCGCCGCTTCAAGAAGCTGATCCTCACCGAGAACGCCGCGCGGCGGCTGGCGGAAGAGAATATCGCGACCCGCATTACGCCGGAGATCGTGCGGCCGAACGAGATCGACCGGCTGCTCACGCCCGACGCCGTGCACCAGGGCCTGCTCGCGGAGGCCGATCCCCTGCCCTCGCCCGATATCGAGACCTTGATGCTCGAGGGCATGGTGCTGGTGCTGGACCAGATCACCGACCCGCACAATGTCGGCGCCATCCTGCGTTCGGCCGCGGCCTTCGCGGTTAAGGCGATCGTCACCACCGCGCGCCACAGCCCGGAGGCGACCGGCGTGCTGGCAAAGGCAGCGTCCGGTGCGCTCGAACTGGTGCCGCTGGTGACGGTGCAAAACCTCGCCCGCGCGCTGACGCGGCTGAACGAGCGCGGCTTCATGACCGTCGGCCTCGACAGCGAGGGCAGCGAGAATCTGTCGGCGATTGCGCTGACGCAGCCGCTCGCGCTGGTGCTTGGCGCGGAAGGCAAAGGCTTGCGGCAATTGACCCGCGAGACCTGCAGCGTGGTCGCGCGGCTGGACATGCCCGGCGAGATCAAGAGCCTCAACGTCTCCAACGCCGCGGTGCTCGCGCTCTATATCGGTGCGACGCGGCTGGGATTGATGAGCTGACCTAAAAAGACAAACGTCCGCTCGCTGATGCGAGCGGACGCTGCAGTCCTCGTTCTTCCAGCGGTAGTATCAGTAGTAGCGGCGCACCAGCGGGTGGCCCCAGTAATGACCTTCGTGGCCCCAGTGGCGATACGCATAGTGATGTGGCGCGTGGCCATAGCGGTAGCTGTTGTACCACGGACGGTGGTGACGGTAGCCGTATTGGTAACCGTAGCCGTAGCCGTAGCTCGGCACCGCGCTTTCCTCATAGGCCGGATACGGCGCGAACGAGCCGGGGCCGGAATAGGTCGGGCCCTGGTTCACGTAGTAATATTGCGTGGTCGGCTCGGCGAGGCGTTCATAGCCCCAGCCGACGGCGCCGCAGCCGCCGCAGCCGCCGCCGTAGGAATAGGAGTAGGAGGGCGCGTAAGTGTAGGCGGGCTCATAAGTGTAGGCCGGCGCATAGCTCGTGGCGCAGGGGCTGACCGCGGCGCAGGGCGAGCAACCGCCGAAGCCGCAGGCCATGGCGGGCGCAGCACCCGCGGTCATGATGGCAAAAGCCGCGACCAATCCTTTAATCGTATGACGCATCACTAACTCTCCTGTTGGTCTCTTTTAGTTTGGCATTCTAGTTTGGCATTCTCTCGGGCTTGGGACGGAAATGCGGATGCGGACCTCGCCTGTGATGATCGTCTTGGTCCGGCGGCGCCACGATCACCGGCGGCGGATAAAACGGGATTTCCGGCTGCGTGGACGGAAGCGTCGGCGGATTCGGCGCCGACTGCGCGTGCCAGGAATCGTGATAGCTCTCGGCCGGCTGCGGCAACTTGCGGTTGGCCGGCGGCTCGATCTCGAGACGGCCATAGGCCGGCTTCAGGCCGAGGCTCGGATAGTAATGACCGACATTGGGCTCGGGCGGCACCGGACGGCCGCCATAGATGGTCGGCTGGTTGTTCACGCCCTTGCCGAGGCCATAGTCGCCTTCGAGCACGGCGTAGGAAACATCGACGCCGTTGACGACGATCGGTACGCCCGGATGCATCGGCACGACGATCTCAAATCCCTCGGCAAAGGCCGCGGGCGTCGTTCCCAGCAAGATCGCCAGTGCCAGTTGAAGGCGCATGCATCCAGTTTCCGGATTACTTAGGCCGTAATCTAACCGAATCAGCGATACCAAGGGTTAAGAACGCGGGCGAAAGTCGCGGTAAGCCTAATGTGCGCGCCATTTGCCGGTGTTAATTTCGGCGTCCCCGATAGCGAAGCGTTAATTTGTGTAAACGTGTGCGGGGACCCTCACGCCAGCGTGGTCGCGACGATGGTGTTGACGCCGATTGCGATGGTGACGAGGCCGACCGCGCCCTGCAGCGTCTGGTTGGCCCAGGTCAGCCAGCGCGCCGAAATCGCGATCGGCACCGCGATCACGGTCGAGAGCACGCCCATGCCGATCATCGAGCCGATCCCGAACAGCGCGATATAGCCGAGCCCGGCTGCCGCGCTCGGCGCCTGCGTGACCGTAAGCACGAGCAGCGCCGCGGAGCCGGCCATGCCGTGCATCAGGCCGACCAATAGCGTGCGCCAGCGGAAACCGTGCGTATGCGCATGTGATGCATCGGCATGCGGCACGCTTTCGCCGGCATGGCTGTGGGCGTGCAGATGGACGGTGCCGTCGTCATGGCCGTGGCGATGGAAATGCACGCGGTCACGCCACAGCCGCCACCACAGATGCGCACCGAGACCGACCAGCATGATTCCGACGGCAGTCTCGAGCGGCCGCGCCAGCGCCTCTGGGATCGCATGACCAAGCAGGATGGCAGCGCCCGCAAAGGCGAACAGCGTCAGCGTGTGGCCCAAGCCCCAGGTCAGGCCGTGCTTGACGATGTCGGCGACCTCGCTGCGGCGCGCGGCGATCGAGGAAACGGCAGCGATATGATCGGCCTCCAGCGCGTGCTGCATGCCCAACAGAAACCCAAGGCCCAGAATTCCGAACATGCGTCCCCTGCTCGCGGTCTGGAGCGACACTAGCCGTTTGGTTTCCTGGAGCAAGATTTGGGCCTTCGGTTCGGCCGCGGCGGCCAGCCAAAAAGTCGACACCGTTCGTTGATTGTGAAGGTATTCGCCGTTAAACAGGCGGCCAGTGCCGGCTTAGCTCAGCGGTAGAGCAGCGGTTTTGTAAACCGAAGGTCGGGAGTTCAATCCTCTCAGCCGGCACCATTGGGCTTTTTGCGCTCTTGGCGGCGCGGCGAATGCGGCGGCGAACAGCGGTCGCAACAGGCCCATTTGTTCCGCGTGCGTTCGCTATTGTGGCGCTTCGAAGCCTCGCGCCCTGTTCTCGCGCAGGCGAAAATACTCGCAGCTATCTTCGAACTGTTGAGTAAGCCAAGAGTACGAACGTTCCGAAAAGTACCGCCCAAATAAGCAATAAATCTGTGTGCATCGGCTTTCTCTGGTCTCCTCCAGAGCATGCATGCACATCTTGGACCAAGGGGCGGCGAACGGGATCCGCTCTAGGTCAGCCCAACGCACAACACCCTGCCGTGAACGAAACTCTTTGCCCGAGACCGCGAAGCCCTCCTGAAACAAAGCCGTCCTACCCTTGCTTCAGTCACACCCATAAGGGAGGGCGGAATGCGTGCTCTGATTTTCGGCGCCATTTTACTCGCAGTCGCCGCTGCAGGGTTTCACACCCTGATCTCGTCCTCACTTGCTGCAGCTCGGGACGCCAAGGCAGCGACATTTTCCGAACGATTCGCTCCAGTACTCAACCAAATGAAAAAGCCCGCCGGGGCTCTCACGTCGGCGGGGTAACAAGCGTCAAGTCTTCTTCCGGCAGGGCTTATGCTACCGCTGGTCGGTTGCGATCCCGTTAGGCGCCAGCCTCCTTCGATGGCTCGCCAGCCGCCGCCGGTTACGCCTCCGGTCATGGCGCATCGCGCCCGGCAAGACATAAGCCGCAGCGGCCCCTTGCGCCAAAATCCCCCATGCGAAACACTGTTCTCCGGGCAAAGGGCCCATGAGAAAAATTTTGCATTCCATTGATGGAGTCGAGCAATGTTTAACGTGAGCCGATCAACCGGACTATACGCTCTCCTGTTTTGCAGTGGCCTCCTGCTAACTTCGCAGGCACACGCTTTCGATTTGAACGGAGCCTGGGCGACGGGTGCTGATCAATGCAAACAAGTCTTCGTCAAAAAAGGCGATAAAATCAGCTTTGCTCAATTTTCAGAAGAGTTCGGCGGTGGATTTATCGCGGATGGAAATGACGTCAGAAGCAAAACTGCGCGATGCACCATCACGTCGAGAAAAGAGACGGGTGACACCATCGATTTTCAGGCCGCATGTGCCTCGGAAATCATGGCGACGAGCACTAATCTGCGTCTAAAAATCCTCGATGCTAACAGCGTATTCCGCATTTTCACGGATCCGGCCATGGCGGGAATGGAGCTTACCTTTTACCGTTGCTCGATGTAACTGCTCGCAATGGCAATGGCAGCGCTCTAGCTCATGACGTCACCCGCTCAGAAGCCATTCGCCGGCTGTTAGTGTCCGTATTTAACCCCCATTGTCCTAAGTTGAATTGGGGAGTGTCCTAATTTCATTTTCTGGATATCCAGTAGAACTACGGTACCGCATTGCGATATCCGTCATGCCGGAAGGCCCGATGTGCTCACGGTCGAGCCGCGTAATATTGCCAAAGCGGCAACGGCGCCGACAGGGATTACCGGAAGTGTCGTATTGGGAATGGTTCAAGATTGGCTTGCTTGGACTTCTGATTTCAGCCGTTTCCACGGCCGCCATCGGCGGCACTATTTGGTGGTTCATCAAGTAAAGCGATGCTGGCCCTTTTCCGCAGGGGCGCAACCTCAATTCGCTTGATCTGAATCAAGCGAGGTCGATGGCAGCACCCCCAGCTTGCGCCATGACGCGCGATACCTGGCTGCTTGCGATCTCGATTGCATGGTGCGCCGTTCTAGTCGGCGCGATCCTGGTCATGGCGTCAACGCCCTAAGGGCGCTTTCCACACCCACGACGCGCTGTAGCTCGTACTTTTGTACGCTGTTCGCTTAGGGAACTTCCACTGCCGCCACAACTTGATCCTAGGGCGCGGCCCTTCTACCCCCCTCGGGCCGCGTCTGGAATGGGCCCCAGGCCTTTGTGAGGCTGCTCGCGCCCCTCCTGGGCTTGGGGCTTCTTCGATCCGTAATTGGGGCTGCGGCGCCTATATTCCGCGGGTGCCTTGAAAGCCGATAGAACTGCCTCCTGCCGTCGCGCGCCGCTTCGTGGAAGACATGCGCGCCTTCTTTGCCGGAGAGAATCCCATCAAGCGTGACGAGATCGCCGGCCGGCAAATGTCCGTGCTTAGACAGTATCAAGCACCGCGGGAAAAGCCGGTTCGCATCCTCGACGTGAAAGAGATGTTCCTGCAGATGAGGGATCACTCCTAGCTCGGCGCTTTGGAACCTGGTTTGACGCTGGGAATTTCGGCCTATTTGTCGCCCAAAGGTCGCCTCCAAAGGGCCGAGAGCATCCTTAACTATTCGTTAATTGATCGAAGACATCCTGCTCCGAGACAGTCCAACAATTGAGGCGCAACATGCGTAACGATTGGGCACTGACGCGGTTGGAAACGGCGCTCTTCATCGTAGCCGCGACGCTTATGGCCAGCGGGTTTGTGTGGGCATCAGGCAGCATCGGCTGACGTCATCACCGAGCTGTTCAGGCCGGCTGATTCCCAGGTCCAGCCGCGATCGCGGCGCCGCAGTGTCGTGCGATCCGCCAGGCCATGAGCCGCCGCCGCTTTTCCCGCATGTCGCCGCCACGACAGGCCCGCAAACGCAGTACAATGCGCTATACTGATCCGGCGAGAGTTCTGGAGGAGCAGCGCATGAGAACGTTTGCAATTTTGTTCGCAGTTACCCTTTCCAGTATCGGACCAGCCGCTGCCGCAGACGGTTGTGGTCCGGGGTGCCACTCTACGATTTCTGGCGCGTGCGTGGTCGATGGCTGGGGCACAGGAGCCAAAGTATGGAACGAATGCCCTGTAACGACACGCGCGCGTCCTCCCTGCGGATCTGGCTACATCTGGAAGCCTCGCTATCGGGCCTGTGGGCAGACCGTCAAGGATTGGCTCTAGGGCCGAGCGCAGCGCAGCCTTGCCCCCCTTCGATGCGACGAAGCGGCGGCCGCAGTGAGCGCCGCAGCGAACAGCGCGAATTTCCTAGTTGTTAAGAAAAAAGGCGATACGCAACACGAGCTTTCCTTAATTCCTGCAACGCCCTTCACGATCTGGCCCTTGGTGTGCCTGAAACTCCAAGCACCTTCGAGTTGCCGAACCCAATCGGCGTTGTAACGAGTAGCTCCGCTCCATCCTCAAGCCCCCCAGCCCCGATCGATGGAGCGGAGTCGCCTTTGAGCGATTTGCCAATACGAGTGCTCATCAAGCACCGCTAAAGACCCACAACACTGCCCTGTCTCGCTTTGATTGACCTCAGAGCGGGGCGGGGCATTTTCATGCGACACCCAACAGCTGATAGTTGAATGCGCGGTTGCCCTTGGAGGGAAAGTTCTTTCCGAGGAGAACAAATCACTGTCGAAGTGTGAAACAGTTCACGTTTGCTCTGCGCGGGCGCCTGCTAACTTACCGCCGCTGGGGCTTTTGGCGCGGACAAAGATCATGCAGCGCGAAATCTGGCTCATCACACTCTCAATGGCATGGACCGTCGCCATGGGCGGCGCCCTGCTGGTCATGATCGTGATGTACTGAGCTTGTGGAAAAGCGAGCGCGCTGTGAGCGGCGTCACAGTCGCTGGCACGACGATTGCTATTTTGCAGTGACTGGGGATTGCAGAGCCCAGTTTGAGACAAGCGCCGCCGGGACAGGACATTTCGAGCCCGGCGGCGTGGTTTTTTGAGCGACTAGGCTGCGGCCGGAGCAGCAAACTGCTGCCGCAGCTTTTCAGCCGGTTCGCCGCCAATACACTCGATGAACAGGCTGCGGGCTAACTTGACGTGCCAATCGGCGTCCGAAGCGAGCCAATCATCAGGCCCCATCACGCAATGCATGAGGACCGTCAGCTTCGCTGCCCGTCGGATTCCGTCATGGACGCCGGTGCGAGGCGATTGCCAGCAGTTCTTGCCGCACGCGATCGAGGACCCTCGCGTAGTCGCAGCTCTCATCCTGCCGGAACAGGCGGACCGACGGATACCAGGGGCTGTCGTCGCGATCGAGCAGCCAGCGATAATCCGGTGTATAGGGCAAGAGGATCCAGGTCGGCCGGCCGAGGGCGGCGGCGAGATGGGCCACGCTGGTATCCACGGTGATCACGAGATCGAGGCAGGGAACCAGCGCCGCCGTCTCGGCAAAATCGGTGAGATCAGCGGTCAGGTCGATGATGTCGCCGTATTCGAGCAGCCCCGCTTTGTCGCCTGGCCTCACGTTCTTCTGCAGGCTGACGAAGCTCGCATCGACATCCAGGATGCGGCTCAGGAGGCGCAGCGGGATCGATCGGTTGTGATCGTTGGCATGGTCGGGATTTCCCGACCAGACCAGGCCTATGCGCAACCGGTCGCGAGGGCCGAGCCGGCCTTCCCAGGCCAGCACGCGATCGGCCGCGGGAGACGGAAGATAGGATGTTGCCGCTGGAACGCTGTCGAGCCTGGTTTCGAAGACGAACGGCAAGCTCGAGATGGGAAAATGCAGGTCGAAGGCCGGCACGACGCTGGTGGATTTCGGCAGACACAGCGAGACGCCTGCAAGCGGTGACAGCAGCGGGCACAACGCATCCTCGACCACGAGAATGACGCGCGCGCCACGCGAGGCTAGCATCGGAACGTAGCGCACGAACTGGATGGTATCGCCGAGCCCCTCATCGGCAATGAGCAGGATGGTCTTGCCGTCGACCGCCTCGCCGCGCCATTTGGGCTGCGGGAATTTCGGATAGAACACGGGAAGAGATTTGGCGTTCCAGCGCGACTTCGCGCCCGGCCCAGCCCGCTTCGAAATCGCCGGTCAACAGGTGCAGCAGGGCCAGGTTCCAGTCGGTCTCGGCATGCTGCGGATCGGCCGCCCTGGAGCGGTGATAGACCTCGAAGGCCTCCTCGAAGCGATGCAGCTGAACCAGCGAGAACGCCTTGTTGTTGAGCGCCTCGACAAAGTCCGGCTTGAGCTCGAGGGCCCGGTCGAACCACGGCAGCGCCTGCCGGTGCCGGCCGAGCAATCTCAGGACATCGCCGAGATTGTTCAGGTTGTGCGCGTTGGCGGGATCGAGCGCATGCGCGCGCTCGCTGTCAGCCAACGCTTTGTCGAATTTCTTCAATTTGTTGTGCACGACGCCGCGCAGGTGGAGCGTCGCGGCGTCATCGGGCCGCAGCCTGTCGCAGAGGTCGATATAGACCAGGGCTTCCGGGAGTTGACCGGCCTCATAGAGAAGCAGTCCTGCCTTGCGGGCCGCATCCCAGTGACAGGGGTCGAGGGTCAACGCCTGCCGATAGCTCAGCAGCGCTTCGTCCCGGCGCTGCATGTCGACAAGGACGTCACCGAGATTCTTCCACAAGCCCGCATCGTGAGGCTTGAGTTGCACCGCCTTGTCGAAAACCTCAAGCGCGTCGTCGCGCCGGCCCAGATTCAACAACGTGATGCCGAGTGTGGTCAGATAGGCCGGCTTCGGGTCCTTTCTGATGGCGCGAGATGCCCACTCCAGGGCGTGATCGAATTGCCCGGCATTGAAACAGACGAGCCCCATCAGATGCAGGGTCTCGGCGTGGTCGGGATGAGTCTCCAGTATCTGCCGGCAGCAAAGCTGGGCATCGAGAAAGCGGCCGGCACGCATGTGACCGAGAATGGTCTCGTAGAGGTCGAGGCCCGCTTCAGGCGTGTTCGGCTCGGCCCGGACTCGCTCGGCGGCAGCCTCGGGCTCACGGTGGCTCATCGGTGGTGCATTACGGTGGGAGTACGATCTGATGACGCTAGGCGATTCTGCATGAAGCGACCATGGCAAAGCTCAAATCGGCGCTATATGAAGCTCGCATGAACTACCGGGACACGCTCGTCTCATTCCACCCGAGGCGCTGGTGGAAGCTCGTGCCGCTGGCGCTCGCGATGGTGGCCTTCGCGATCCCGCCCGGAGCCCATGCTGCCGAATTTTACAGCGAAGACCTGCGCGTTCCGATGCTGGCTGCTGGCGCGCGCGGGCTGGAAGCCTTCCTGATGCGCCCCGCGGCGTCAGGAAAATATCCGCTCGCGCTGATCAGCCATGGCACGCCGCGCGATTTCGATGACCGCGCCGGCATGACGGCGCGCAGCTATCGCGCAATCGCGATCGAGTTCGCGCGACGCGGCTTTGCCGCGCTGGTGGTGCTGCGGCGTGGCTATGGTTCTTCGCCCGGCGGCCGGGCCGACGGCTATGGCTCCTGCGACCATCCTGACTATCGCGGCGCGCTCGCGGTCTCCGTGGCCGATCTGCAGGCGGCAATTGCGGCGATGAAGAGCCGCAATGACGTCACCACGCAAGGCATGATCGCGATTGGTCACTCCGCGGGCGGACTGGCGACGGTTGGATTGACCGCGCAGGCGCCGCCGGGCCTCATTGCCGCCATCAGTTTCGCCGGCGGCCGCGGCTCGCGCAGCGCGGGCATGGTCTGCGGCGACGGGGCGCTGGCCGATCTGTTCCGGCAGCTCGGAACGACATCACGCGCCCCGATGTTGTGGGTTTACGCCAAGAACGATGGCTTCTTCTCGCCCGCGCTCGCACACCGCTTTCGCGATGCCTTCGCTGCCGGCGGCGGCCAGGTTTCGTTCGTGGACGCCCCTGCCTTTGGCGACGACGGGCATTTTCTGTTCTCGACCAGCGGTGCCTCCGCTTGGACGCCCTATGTCGACAACTTCCTGCGCGCGCAAAATCTTCTGCCGCAGGTGGCATCTGACGTCGAGCTGCCGGCGCCGCCGCAACTCCGCGAGGGCGGAAAGCATGCCTTTGCGCAGTTCACGAGCAGCAACCCGCACAAGGCCTTTGCGCTGGCACCGGACGGCTCGTTCGGCTGGCGATCCGGCAGGCCATCCGCCGCCGGCGCGGCGCGTGACGCTCTTGCGGCCTGCGCATCGCATTCGTCGCGCTGCGCCCTTTACGCCGTCGACGACGCGCTCGCCCATTAGGGGCAGGGAACGACTTCCCTCACCGCCGGTTTTCTTGCCATGCGCATCCCGGAAGAAAACCGCGACATGGTGCTGCTCGCCACGGTGACGGTATTTGCGGTGGCGATCGCCTGGGCCATGGCTGTGGTCGACCCTGCACCCATGCCGACGGACAGCAAGCCTGCCTATTTCGCCGACCAGACACCGGTTCGCGTGATAGGCGTGCCGTTCGAACCAAACACCAATCCCCGCGAGCGCCGGTAGCCACACACCGAGCTACGGCCCGCCACAGTGCGGAACTCGTGACCGTTTTGTCACGCTTAACCTTAAACTGAGGCTGGCCGGCGAAGCCCCTGGCTTTACTCTTAATTCCGCGCATTCCACGCCCGACTTTTTTGTGGCCGAGGTGTGTCATGAGCTGGAAAAAAGAACGCAACTCCCTGATTGCCCAAACGATGGCCTTTGTTCAGTCGGTGACTGGCAGGAAGGAAGAAGCCGGCCCGCCCAAAGCCGGATTTGTGCCTGCTGCCCCGCCCGCCGAATTGCCCACGCCGCCCGCGCCGGATGCCTGGGCAGCGCCGAAAACGATCGCGCAGGTCGAACCGGTCAAGGCCGCTGAACCGCCGCCAAACATACCGGCGTCGGCGCCGCCCCCGGTCGTTGCAAGCGAGGTGGCAAACGAAATCCGCGCGCGCGTCGCCGGCTTCCGGGCTCACCAGGAGCGGTTCAATCGCGAGCGCGAGGAGTATTTCAGCAAGACGCTGGCGAAGCTCAAGGCCGAGATCAAGGAGATGCCGGAGCCGCGTGTCGACAAATAGTCAGCCTGCGATTTTATCAAGCACCGGCATCAGATATTTCAGGAACGCTTCCGGGTTTTCGCTCATCGGGAAATGCCCGAGGCCCTTCATGATCGTGACCTCGCTGCCTCGGACACTCTTTGCGACCGCCAGTGTCTCTTCCGGCGGGCAGGAATAATCGTACTCGCCCGACAACAGGAACAACGGGCAACGTTTGGTGTCGATCTGTGCGACACGGTCGCGGATATCGCCGTCGATCTTGTAGAAATAAAGATCGCCTTTGAACACGCCGGGACCACCCTGCATGACCAGTCCGGCATCTTCGTTGACCCGCTCCTTGAGCGCCTCGAGCATCACGCGCCCCCCCGCTTATCGTCTTGATGGCATGATCAGGGGAACGAGCGCGGCGTCAATTGTTGGCTGTCACAGCCAGACGCATACCAGCACGACGTTGGCCGCGCAGGCTATCGCCAGCGCGATGGCGAGCGTGAGCTGCGTGCGTTCGCAGAAGGTATGGAGGTCCGTGTCCATGGCTGGAAGCATCCGGCAATTCTTAGCGGAAGAGTCCCGGGAATTCTTTTTTGGGGATTCATCTCTCGTTTACAACTCAGGCGACGGTGTGAAAACGGCCCAAATCGGCCCGATTCCGGCCCTGACGGGGCGACTTTCCAGCCGCAACCCAAGTCCAGCTTCGGCGTTAGAGAAT
The DNA here is from genome assembly GCA_963739755.1 of uncultured Alphaproteobacteria bacterium. Taxonomy (GTDB): domain Bacteria; phylum Pseudomonadota; class Alphaproteobacteria; order Rhizobiales; family Xanthobacteraceae; genus Bradyrhizobium. The sequence continues at coordinate 17,495 of CAVUCB010000007.1, forward strand.
CGCCCAGACTGGAGCCATCCGATGCCCTACGCGCTGTTCTGCCACGACGCCAAGCTGAGCAAGACCTATCCGACCGAGGCCGATGTCTGGAAGTTCGCGCGGTTGAGCGGGCTGGTGGTTGACGTCGCCTCCGACGAGGGCAAATCCCACCCGCATCCCGTTCTCGACAACGACTATGAAATTCGGCGGTGCCGGCCGGAGCCGCACGAGGATCCCGCCAAGAACAAGGCCGAAGCCGAGCGCATGGCACGGCTGGAGTTGCAGTTCACTTCTTGAAACTCGTGAAGGGACGATGCGTCGCCCTCCCCGCAAATCGGGTCCGAGAGATTTGCGAGAAACGAGGCGGCGCCTTAGGGCGTCGCCGTCGCGAGCGAGGCCTGCTCCGAGGCGAGCGATACGCAAAATCGCTTGCGATGCAGCCCCCTGATCGCACCGGTCACCTTCAGCACCTTGCCGGCAGGACAGGAAGCGTCCTGCACGAAGGCGACTTCATAGGGAGCGAGCGCAAGGGGTTCGGATTTCAAGACGGTTTGGGCAGAGCACGGCAGCGCCACCGCGAGAGAGATCAGCACCGACGCCAAGATACGCATGTTTGTTGTCCACCAGCCGGCGAGAACAATAATAGCCGAACTGCGTGACAAGTTTCGTGTGCGCGCAAATTTTTTTCGGGGATGCCTGAAAAAGACAAAGGCCGGCGTTGGTGCCGGCCTTTGTGCAACGTCGG
>CAVUCB010000008.1:0-22266 GCA_963739755.1 uncultured Alphaproteobacteria bacterium
TCAGCGCGATGTTGACGGTGAACTCGGCCGTGCCTTGAATGAACTCCTTGGTGCCGTCAAGCGGGTCGACCAGGATGAAACGATCCGCATCGACGAACGACGCGGGTCGTGCAAGTTTCTTCCGTGATGACAGGCAAATCCGGCACGTTTCGTTCGAGGCAGTGGCGGATGATCTCGTCCGCCTCCATGTCGGCCGCCGTCACCGGCGAGCCGTCGCCCTTGTATTGCGTGCCCGTGCCGGCCTCGCGCACGCGCATGATCGCCCGCCCGGCGCGGACCGCGATCAGGCCGAACAGGCGGGCGAGCTTGTCTTCGGGCATCCCCAATGCAGGCCTCGTTCAGGTTGACACTCACTTGTTGACGCTCACCTGGCGGCTTCGCGCGGCAACGACGCGGGCTTCCGTGTCGCGCAGCAGATCCAGCACCACGGCGGAGCCGATGAAGCCGGCGCCGCCGGTGACGAAGATCGTGGAGCCCATGAAGCGCATGTTCAATCGTCCCCGCGCGTGCAACTAGTGGCCAAAGGATCGAGCGACGGACTTCAAATATTCGCGTAGCTGCTCTTGGCGGATTTTTCGGCCACCTTCTCAAATTGCTGCAACGAAATGTAACCTTGGCGCAGGGTGCTGTTTCGGCGACGCTTATGACACGCCAGATGACACCGAGGCTTCCAATCGACAAAGCTAACGTCCGCTATTCCAGTTGCCGTTTGCTATACGCCCCGATTGTCTTGCCATTCGGCGCCTTCACCTGGATCACCTGTGACGAGAGAAAAAGCTTCCAGGGGACAAATTCGAAGCTGTGGTGACCGCTTCCGAGATTGGCTGCCTTCAGGTCGGGCCGGTAACGGTCCGCGACAATTCTAATACGACTTTTTGTCGAAGTGGATTCCCAATATGACGGGAATTCAGGATGTCGAATATATTGGGCCCAGCCGGCGATTTTCATGAAGCTAAAGACGTCAACGTTACCTCTCAATGGTTCATTCTCCGTAAGCGTCTAGCAATCCCGCGTCAACCGCTCTGATGTCCTTTTCGCAATCTTCGCGGAAGAGCCAGGCATAAAGGGCTCGGCGTCCGTTTGTTGCGACATCCATTTAAGACGTTGCAGCCTTCAAATTGGAAAGGGCAGAGATATTTTTCAGCCGTACATACAATTGCACGGTCGATGTTATGCCGCTTTCCAAATCTTCTTCACTGTCCAAGATCTGCTGGTTCTGGCATGGTTCGCCCAATCGGCGCGTTTTAATCGGCTGGCCAATCCAAATCGCTCTTGACTTCACGAAATCTCCAGGAGCCAGCGAGCAAGGATCACCCATCCTACCCGCGGGCTCTTGAAATTGATGGGCTTCCCACCCTCTGGCTTACGTGTGCTCCGTGGCGTCTGTCCATAGGCGGCGCGAAAGGCGCGGTTGAAAGCGGGGATACTTTGGAACCCTGCCCGGTAGGCGATTGGGCCGATCCGGCGGTCTTCCAGGCCGGGGGCCGTGAGTTCTTGGCGGGCGCGGGCGAGGCGTCGGGTTCCAATATAGGACGCAACCCCGCCGACCGGCTCAAACAGGCGATACAGCGAAGCGCGCGATAGTCCGAAGGTGTTCGCGAGTTTGTCCACCCCGAGATCCCGCGCGCCCAAGTTCGCCTCCACGAAGCGGCAAACGGTGCGAAGCTCTCCAGAGGTAGCGGGCGTGCTGCGGAACCTCGGGCGCGACCGTAAGGATACCCGACCACCCGCGCACAAAGTCCCACGACGCCGGAAACCAGCTCGTCCATCTCGGCAGCGTTATAATTCAAGCTGTGGAAGCAGCGCCTGCAGTGCAGCCGCCGCCACTCGCTGCGCCGGGCGCGCCCGCCCTGACCACCTGGCCGTGGACCGCACTCACGTCCGCAAGTTGGCCGGTAATCGGGCTCGAGGTATCCACAATGTGAGCTCGGAATGTGTCACCTCGAGTTGCGTGAACGAGTCGATCGAACGGGCGCGTGCAGGTCCGAAGAAGCGAATATCTCCCGGCTGCGCCAACGACTTGAGCGCCATTGCCTTCGCGAGCGTCGTTTCCCACTTAAAACCAAACAGATGCCAAGATGGTCCAAGCCGGGACTTTGTTCGTGGAAAGTGTGGCTCGGTCGCAAACGTATGGCTAAGGACAAAGCTTCCGCTCGCCCAGATACGATGCGCTCCGCTCGTCCAGGAAACGCAGGTTCCGGGCTGGTGAAGACAGGTGAATAGACCGCAAGCCATTCGGCACTAGCTGTGTTCTTTCGACCGGGGGCTCCAGCGTAAGAGCGCAGCTCTCATTTGCCGATTGTATCAAATTATGATCAATTTGTCTCAAGACTCAAATGTTAGTTGCTGTTAAGTTTTGATATGAAGTAACAGAAGCGGGGGTTCTTTGATAGGGGGCATTGCGATGGCGAACATACCTCTGAGACTTTCGAGTTCGCCTATGAGCTCAGGGAAATCAAACTAGGGGTGTTACGTTGGTTGATTCCAACACCTTAGTAGACCATTGGTGGCCCTTCGATCCCATAGGCGGAAATATCGATGGTACAAGCATCCGAATCGAGGCAGGCCCTGAATGTTAGACACTGAAGATCAACTCAATAATGGAAACACGGCCAGATTTCACAGACGGCAAGATCAAGTTATTCTAAGCGGCTACCGTCCAGGATGGCACGGATACGTTCAGCGGCATCGTCATCGAGAATAGAGCACCCGCAACTATCTTTTTCCTGACCGACCACGAATATAAAGGGCCTCGAAAGGTAGCGAGGGTTGGGTAATACTGAAACGGTGAAGTCTCCATTATGGAAATACATCTGATCTGTTTCATGGCGGGCACGATGATTCGCACGCCGAACGGCGAGGTGGCGGTCGAAACGCTGAAGCGCGGCGATCTCGTCCTCACCAATGATGGCCGCAGCGTGCCGGTGGACTGGCTCGGGATCCAGACCGTCTCGTTGAGGTTTGCCGACAAGATGCGCGTTCTCCGATCCGGATACGGGCTGGCGCCCTGGCGGAGAACGTTCCCACCCGCGATCTCCTGGTCTCGCCGGATCATGCTCTGCTGGTCGAGGGCGCCATGATCCAGGCCGGCGCTCTGGTCAACGGTACCTCGATCGTCCGCGAGACCAACGTCCCAAAAACCTTCACCTACTACCATGTCGAGGTCGAGGACCATTCGCTGATCTTCGCCGAAAACACCCCGGCGGAGACCTTCGTCGACAACGTCGACCGGCTCGGCTTCGACAATTGGGCTGAGCACGAGGCGCTCTATCCGAATGGCAAGCAGGTCGACGAACTGCCGTATCCGCGCGCCAAGTCGCACCGTCAGGTGCCGGTGCGCATTCGCGTGATGCTCGCTGCTCGCGCGCAGGCCATCGGTGCTTTGAAAGTTCGGCGGTCGCGTAAGCCCGCGAGCACCGCACGTTCCAAGAGAACGGCGGCTTGATTCAGCCGCCTTTCGATCATTTGGGCAATTTCGGTAACCGCGCCAGGGCGGGAAGGAATATGTCGCCCAGACTTGGCATCATCGTTCCTTACCGGGATCGCGCCGATCATCTCGACGAATTTCTGCTTCGAGGCCACGCGTTTGTTGATCCGGTTAATGCCGGTATTTCACCGCGCTTCCTCATCGTCGAACAGGCAGCGGGTCTGCCGTTCAACCGCGGCGCCCTGATCAACGTCGGCTTTCGGGTGCTTGCGCCCAAGGTCAGTATGTCTGTCTGCATGACGTCGATCGGGTGCCGATTAAAGCCAAATTTATCGCTGGCCGGATCGGCCGATGATGATTGTCGTCATGGACTGTCGCTGCCACCGAAGCTATCCCTTCGCTGGAGATGCGCCCAAGCTATTGCACTGGCAGGTCTGGCCTCGTTAGGCGATGCTTGTTGATCTCCCTGAGTACCAGTAAACGCCTGGCCTGCGCCGAGTTGAGTAGGCTTTCGAATAGGATGAACACCTCGCGCGCTTGGACATAAACTTCGACGTTGATGGCGTGCTCGTCAAAGCCGTGCGAGGCAAGCCGAGCCTCGATTTCGCCTGCGGCTATACGATCTGATTTCCAGCTCAAGGCGTTTAGTAGCGTGTAGTGCTCGGCAAGGTCTTCCATTTCCGGTGCGATCCCGACCATGTCGATAGAGCGCAGCGTCGCCTCAATTGCCTTCTGCCGATAAGCCTCAAGCAATTTGTGACGCAACAGCCGGTATCGTCGGATCTCCCAGGACAGCTCGACTACGTCGATCACCAACAACCATTCGATGGCCGATTTGGGCGAGATGTCCGCGATGATCGCTTGCCGCAGCAGATGGTATTGTTCGAGACTTTCACCAGGCAATAGTAGAGGCGGCGCGAGATTTTCCAATTCCGCTGGCAGCGTGACTACAGCCAGTTGGCGAGACGCGTGGAATGGCGCATTCATTGCGACGCCCTCTCCGCGCCGAGCCTTGGGGCGGCGGCGCCATTCATAAAGGCCGCGTCCGCCGCGCCGTGGATCTGGTTCGCCGCCCATAGTTCTTCGGCGATCGGTAGCGGTGAAATCTGCTGGTTTGCCCACCAGGCCTTCTCGTTGCCATGACGATGCAGCTCTTGATGATGGGCCCGGCACAGTGGAACGACAAACTCGTCGCTTACTTTCCGGCCGAGCGCTCTGGGCTGTGCGAACCGGAGGTGGTGGGCGTCTGAGGGTGTCTGCTGGCAGATCACGCAAGGCTTACCCCGGACGAACAGAAGATGGGCCTTGTTTCGCTTTCGGGGAGAGGAGGCTTTCGGGAGGGCAGGGCCCGGCGGCTCGAGGGCGGCTTGGATCGATTGGTCTTGCGCGGGCGGAGCGCCCGCGGCTGGGGGAGTCGCAGGCTCTAACGCTTGCGCTTCCAGCATCGGATGCTCTTGCTCCCGCGGCACGGTATCGGGAGGAGCCGCTTCGTCGAGCCGCTTTCGGAAGGCGGTCTCTATGAGGCGAGCGTCAGGCTCCGTAAGACTGTTCTTGAGGGAGAGGCTGGCCTTGGCCCAGGCCAGTAGGTCCTCGCCCGAGCCTAAAGGACCGAGCTCGCCCAACAGCCGCTCCCGCAGCTCGGCGGAATGTAGGGCGTCGAGAACTGGAGGCCGTCTCGGCAGCCCTTTGGCGGCCTTTCCATTCGATCCTAGGGGCGCTTGCGGCCCCGGAGGTGTTTGCGGAGCGGCGATCGCGTCCGGCGCGTCCAGATCGTCCTCGCCGGCGATCCCGACCAGCGCAAACAGGGCGTAGCGCCGGGCGTAGGTCAGCGCCGCCCCCATCCGGTGCGGTGCCTCCGTGTCCCTGCTGGCGCAGACCGGCCAGTCGGATGAAATCCACTCCCCGGAGGAATGGGCGAGCAGGGTGGTGAGATGGATTTGACCCGTGTTCGGTCGATCCCGGTGGTCTGGATGGTCGCGATTTCGTGCTGACTCAGGGCATTTGCGGACCATGTCCAGACCGCTGGCCAGCGAGGCATAACGAAAGGTCCGATCGTCCTCCCTCGGGAAGGGCGACCGGATGGTCGCGGTAAGGGTCTTCTCCGGGTTAGTGAGTCGGCCTGCGCTCGGCGAGGCTGCTGCGATCGCGCCGATACGTTCACTGGACCGGTGCATCGCGACCTCCACTGAACCGGGTCGAAGCTGATCGCGCCCGATTTGGATCGCTTGGCCTTGATCCCGTGGCCGATCGCTTCCTTGGCATCCTCGGGGATCAGCTTCTTCAGCTCCGACCTTGGCAAGCTCGTGCTCTCCATGGGCTGCCTGGGTTCGCAGATAGGTGGCCGCGAGGTCGCCCATACATTTGGAGGAGCGCTCATGTCCACGACCTTGAACGCCTCCATGCGCGGCCTGGGCGTTCGAGACCGAAAGCCGGGGAGGCATCGCCGTTCTGCACGCATCGCCAAAACTTTCTTTTCCGCGGTCAGCAAAAGGTGTTGATAGAGCGGATCGGCGTGTGATCTTGATCTCGACCCATTTGCCGCCACCGGTGATGATCGACAGCACGGCCGAGCGAGCATGGCCACCCACATGTTGTGCTGGAGCTGCGCCATGTGTTTCTCGGCGGCGCCTTCTTCCGTAAAGGCCCAGGGCAGCATGAATTTGGCTTCGAAGACCGCGCCCGTTGGTTCGACGATGCCGTCAAGCGTGGCGGCCATCCATTTGTGGACGGGATGACGAACCCGCTTCTGGACGTCCTTGACGTCTGTCCGGTGCTGCGCTGATACCAAACTCGGTTGAGTTCTTCGGTGGCGGTGCCGAGCTGAACGATGAGATTTTGCGAGAAGTCTTGCGGCGCGGTCTCGCCACGCTTCTCGCGCCAAAGCTGGATGAGATCTGCCTCGTCGTCGCCCATGATGATGCGCGCATCCGAGCCGCCGATAAAATGGCGGCGGTCATGGGGATTGAACCTGATGATTTTGGACGCGGGCGCAACTGCGGCGCCGTCTCGATGGTACTGAATGCACCGGTATCTCCTCTTGGCTGGCGCGGCCTGATTGCCGCACTGCCTTAAGCCCGCGCACTTGCGAGGCGAGATACCGAGGCGGTTTAAGCCCGGCACGAACTCAGTAACGCTCCATTTGCCGCAGAACGCCAGTCCTTTCTGCAGCAAGATTGTTGCTCTTTTCCATCGACGTTGTTGCTACGCTTGCTCTCCCGAGCAATCCCAAACATGGCCCAAATGGATAGCCGCAGAGGAGAGCGTGGTGGCGTCAAATCGACAAAACAAAGCCAATCGGAAGAACGCGAAGCGAAGCACGGGGCCGAAGACGACAATTGGAAAAGCAAGATCAAGCCGAAATGCGTTGCGTCATGGGTTGGCACGATCGAAGGCCAAGCAGGACTTGGAACGACTTGAGACGATCGCTAGCGCGATCGCGGCAGCTTTGGGGTGCCCATCGCTCTCTGGGCCGACGGATCTGGCGCAAGCGAAACTCAGGCTGTTGCACATCCGAGATGTCAGGCAGGAAATGCTGGCGGCGCTGCTAAAATGCCCCAGTCCAAAGCAAATGAGGCGCCTAATTCGTCTGGAGCGATACGAGCGCGCCGCTCGCGCCCAACAGCGCCGCGTGTTGAAGACTTTACGTTTTCTCGCGTGAACTTAGAACACCACGGTTCAACGCTGGTGAAACACGCGGGCCTGCGCGGTCGAAATCCCACTCACAAGGAAGGCGATGACGCCGAGGGTCGCACATCGCGCTCGGATCGCCAATCGCGACGCTGTACGCGAAGTTCATCGGGTCGAGGGGCCAATCCCGGCATGACCCCTTGCCGGTGAGATCCGAATACCAAGCCTCCCGTGGACCTTCGTCCGATCTGGACCAAAGCCGACGAAAATCTCGGCGGGTCCCGATGTCCGCGCCCTACCGCAAAGGCGGCGGTTGCTGCGCGTAGGCGCCCCCTCATCGCGCGATGTTGTCTGGCGTCGGCACGATCGGCGCCTCCGGCTTGATTGCGAGGTCGACGCGGTGCGTTGGCCGAATGGTTAAACCGTGTTCCGGCTTAAGGTTAAACCGAAGCTTTCAGCGCGTTGCCTGGAGAAGCCGCTCTTCCGCCACTATTCTGAGGGGGAAGGAGCACTTGATGGCAGAAGAAGAATTACAATTATTGAGATTGATCAGAGCGTTTGTAAAAATCAAAGACGAGAGACGGCGGCTAGACATTATTGAACTCGTCGAAGCAGCGGCAGAAGACTATCCAGAGTCAGAATAGAAACCTGGCCGCCGGGGTGATCGGCGCGTCTCGGCCTTGGTGCACGGCGCAACAGATACGCGTGCCAAGGCGGTATGCCGCCGCCGCCCAGGACGGGCGCGCCGCCGGTCACCAACATCCGCAACACGTCGTCGCCGCACTGGCGCGGCTGGTTGAAGCCCGAGAGCCGCTGCCTAGTGCCGGCGAACAGTTTTGCCGAGTACGCGCCCGAGCCGAATCCGGAGACCAAGAAGAAGGACGTCGTCTGGTTCGCGCTCGATGACAGCCGGCCGCTGTTCTGCTTCGCCGGCATCTGGACCGAGTTCAAGGGCGATCGCGGCACGAAGTCCAAACCGATCCCAGGGCCCCTCTTGGTCTACGGCTTCATGACTACTTCGCCCAACGCTGTGGTTGAACCGATTCATCTGGAATGTGCGGTCGGATTGGCAGCGTGACGACGCTGTCGAAACCCGGGGAAGCCCGCGCGAAAAGGCTGTGGGAACTCCACAAATGCGTAGTCGAGTTCCCTTCGCGTTGCGCACAGTTCAGTCATTTTTCTGCCGCCCTGAAAAAGAATTATCGACAGGGCGGGCGCCTGTTCCTTTGGTGATTTCGCAACGGAAAGTTCGAAGTGGATACAGGAAACCGACAGCGAGAGCATTGCCATGGAGACGCTTTACGATCTGCTCGGCGCGCTTCCGAACGATGATGCCGATGATTTGAGGGCTGCATTCCGTCGCGCGGTCAAGCGCGCCCATCCCGATGTCAATCCGGAAGACCCGGATGCCGGACTTAAGTTCCGCCGGATCGTGCGTGCCAACGAGATTCTCGGCGATGCCGGGCAGCGTGCGGCTTATGATCATCTGTTGGAAGTCGCACAACTTGAGCAGGCGCGGGGGGCAAAGCAGCCTCTTGCCGATACCGAGGAGCGAGCGGCTTATGATCCCTTGGAGCAGGAGCAGGTGGCAAAGCACGCTCTCGCCAACAAGGTCCACAAGCTCGCTTCCGGCGTGATGGCGCTGGCCGGGGTATCGGTGGTCGCGGTTGGTGGCTATGCGTTGTTTGTGCAGCTGTCGGCGAACGCCCTTACGCCTGGAACCGCCACCACGGAAATAGTACGCGAACCGGCAGCTATCGTCGCTACTGGACCTGCCGAAGAAGGGGCGGCAAGCGTTTCAGCCGCGCCGCAGGAAACATCCGGGCGCGCCGACATCGCCACCTCGGCGATTGTGCCGGCAGCCGAGACCGCGCCGGGTCGCGAGGGACCGCCGCTCGGCCACACCCCGAAGCACGCCCCGAAATTCGCTTCTGCCAACACTGATCGCGGCATCTTTCTTTATCACTTGCGCAAATTCACACACACCTTTGCTGAATTTGCTGAGGCAAAGCGCCTTGGCCGCCACAAAGCCGCACACGCCAACACGATTGGAAACAATGTGGGGCGGACGACGGCGGCGCGAGAACCCAGTTACCGTACCGACCGCTGAGCCCGCTCTGGTTGCGCACTGTGATGATCGACGAGGCCGCCGCTGCACCATCATGCTTGCGCCATCGCAATTGTAACAGGAACCGACGGCTTCGATTGAGCTGTCACCTTTCTTCCCGCAGCGGGCTTGAATCCTCAACGCGCCAATAGGCGCCGAGCGCGCTGGCAGACCGCTTCATCGCGTGCGAGCGCATATTGGGCTTGGTCACTGAACGAAACACAACTGTGCCGCTGCGCGTGGATTCGCATGACGCCGTTTCTGATCTGACAGATCCGGTTTTACGCGGACCAGGCGGCGGCACTGTTCACGGCGGATCGCTGATAATCGCGGGATGCTCTTACTATTGGCCCGAAGTTTATTCAGTTGCCGTTCTGCCCCCGACTCGCAGGCGCGCGTACTGACGGGAAGGCGAGGGAACCGGGAGCACGCCGTGCCCTCCGATGGTCTTGTAGAGCGTTTTGGTCTAGCATGAAGCTGGGGCGGCATTCGAACTTCCCGTGTGGACGGCAATCGTGCAGTCCGACCGCGAAGCTCTAGCGCGTACAACCGGCAGAGCCGTCTCCCCAGGCGGCGTCGGGTGGCCATGGGTTGTGCTGGCATGGGCCGCGCTGGTGGTGGCGATCGTCGTGTCGTTCAGGCCGGCGGTCCCGGTCATCTGGGGCGACACGCCGTCCTTCGTGGAATCTGCGCTTCGCACGCTCGAGGCCGGAAGACCAACCGTGGCGGGCGGGCGCGATCCGGGCTACCCGGCGTTCCTGGCCGTGACGTTCGCGTTCGGAGGCGGCTTCGGGACGGTGGTGCACCTGCAGCAGGCAGCGTGGGCCGTCCTTATGCTGGCGCTTGCAGCAACCGCCCATGCTGCGACGCGCAACGCCGGTGGGCTCGTGCCGATCATCCTCGTGGCAACGTATCCGGGCCTGCTGCTGTTCAGGAACGTCCTCACCGCAGAGCTTCTCTTTGCGGTCTTCCTCAATCTGGCACTGGCTGGATTGCTCGTTGCCACCTGCGTTGGCACAACGGCCCGATGCTGCGCGGTCGCTGCCTCCGTCCTGTGCGCGGCGCTCGCGGCATGCTTTAGATCGCAGGGACTTCTGGTCCCAATCGCCGCCGTCGTTGTGGGCGCCCGCCTCGCCCGGCCAGACACATCCGCGCGCCTTGCCGTGATTGCCGTGTCCGTCGCGGCGGCGCTGGCGCTCCTCGCCGCCGGTTCCCGGTTCGGGGCTTCCGACTCCGACCAAGCCTCGGTCGTGTTCGTCCCCAAGACACTGTTCTGTAATCACCTGAACATCGTGCTTGCAAGCGATGCGGCGCGACGCGAGATTGTGTCGGCGGCCGGCGACCGCGCAGACGCCACGATGGCGCGGCTTGCTGCCGATTTCGCCGCGGAGCCGGGTCGCTGGCCCGTGCTCGGGTTCTTCGGCGACGCGTGCCTCTTCGACACCGCACTGGATCGAGACCTCGCCGGCGATACCGGGAATGCCATCGGCGCGGCCGCAGCCTATCGGCGCATCTTCCTGGCCGCCGTGCACGACCGACCGCTGGCCTATGCGGGCAAGTTCGTCCGTCAGATGGCCTATGGGGCCTCGGTCGCATGGCCGCCCTACGGACTCGACCCTGCCATATCGGTGTCGACCGACGACGTGCCCCACGTGTCCGATATCATGACGCGGCACGGCCGGACGGTTCAGCCGATCGATCTGCAGGGCGAACCAGTTCGGATCGGCCTACTCTCCGATCTTCCAGGCATCTCTGCCTATCTGTTCAGGGCATTGTCCACCGCCTTCGTTATCGCCGTCCTATTTTGGACGGTGACCGCTGTGCGGCGGCGGCGCCCCGCGTTCGTGACGCGCGCCGGGATTGTGATCGTGATGTGGGCGGCTTCGATCGCGACCGCCGCCGGCGCTCACACGCTCGACGTCGGGCGATATCTGATTCCCGCAGTGCCGATGGTGGGCCTCATGCTGTCCCTTTTCGCCGTCGAACTGGCCGAAACGATCGCATGTCTGCGGAGCGGCTAATCGCACCATTCGCGAGCTCTCGTGCGCAGAACGGTAGAGGCATTCCAGGACCGAATGGACAACCTTCTGAAAGCCCACATCTAGTCTTCGTCCGGCTCGCGCACGACTGGCGGTTCGTCGGCGCCGTCCTCTTCGTCTTCTTCCTCGTCCTCTTCGTCTTCATCAGGATCTCGGGGCGGCGTCGTGTTGCCCATGATCACGAAGGGACTCCAGTCGATCAAGCTGGTGGGAAATTCCTCGGGGATGTGTTGGGTCATGTTGTTGCTCCTCGGGTGTGGACCCTGGGCGATTGTACCCCTCTGCTCCGGTTTCCGCATGAGGGTTAGCGCCGCACCGTTTGCCGGGCATGCCAGCGGTGGTCCGCCTGCGGCGGCTCATGTTCGTGATGCCGAGCTAAGACGCGGGCATCTCGGTTGCGCCGCCAAAGCCGATGACCTCCAACTCAAGTTGGAAAGGCGAGACATCGTCTATGTCAGCGCGGACGATATCTATCTTTGTACCGCCGATGAGCGGCCGTCCTATCGCTATACCAATGAAGAGGACGGCAATGCACCACGCCGCTATTGGACGAGGCGGATTGATGGAAGCGATCCACGCGTGGGCCCCGGACCTGGTCGCCCCCGCCAACAAAATGCGTCTGCGTTTTAACACAACTTAAGTCAGAACCCGACCGGGGTTATTAAGTAGGATCAGAACTGCATCTCACGCTACACGATATGCGCGTGTGGCCAAAAAGGGCGAGCGGGCAGATTAAAGCAATGCTTGGCGGCGTCAAAATAATCGCGCGCCATAGCGGAGAAAGCGCGTTGCGCCGTCACATTGCTTTGGCCGCGCTGCTCGTCTTCGGTGCCATCCACACAGCTTTGGCGGCCGACCCCGCGAGGTGCCGCGACCTGAACCGCCGGTATGAAACCAGCAAGTCCCAATTGAGCGCGATCGAGGTGTCGCTGACGCTGTTTGCTGCAGCCGACCGCAATTGCGTCGATCTTGCGACCCAATTACTTGACCATGGCGCCTCAGTGGATGCGCGGGATCGGATGGGTGCGCGCCCGCTCAGTCACGCAGCCCGGACTGGCCATGTCGAGATGGTCGATCTTTTTCTCCAACGAGGTGCACCTATCAATGCGCGCGATCTTGCAGGCTCAACTGCGCTGTACGCGGCTGCAGAACGCGGTCAGGCGGCCGTCGTGCAGCGGCTCATCGATAGAGGTGCCGACGCCGATCTCAAAGGGCGAAGTGGCGTCTCGCCGGTGGCAGCAGCCGCCTTTGCCGGCAGGGCCTCGATCGTCAAAATGCTGCTGGCGCACGGCGCCGACGGGCGAACGCCCGATGACACCGGCAAGCCGCCGATCATCTATGCGGCCGCCAGCGGCCAGCTTGATATAGTCAAGCAGTTGCTGGCACTGAATATCGACGTTAACGCTCGTTACGCCAATGACCTTACGCTCTTGATGTGGGCGTCGGGTCCCGACGAGAATGTCGCCGAGGCGCAGGCGCTCGAGGTCGTCTCCTACCTGCTTGATGCCGGTGCGCGGATCGATTTTCAGGATGCGCGCGGGCGCACAGCACTGATGATCGCCGCCGAAGGCAACCGATCCGAGATCGCTAAAGTGTTGCTGGCGCGCGGCAGCGATCCGACTCTTCGGGACAAGGCAGGCAAGCGCGCCGCCGATCTTACCGTCCTGTCGGCATTGCGCGAAACGCTGACGCCGCATAGGCATGAGATGAGGGCAGCCTCAGAGACCCTGAAAGATACTCCGCCAGCGCCGTCAGATCGTCGACGGATGTCGCCACCATTAGGTCGCTCATGCCGGGATTGTTGCCGCGAGCGCGGGTGCGAAAGTCGGTCATCGTCTGGGCGAGATAGTCCCGGCCCTGGCCAGCGAGGCGCGGCACCGTACTGTCGCCCTGAAACTGGTCGAGATGGCAACCGGTGCAGCCGATCGAGCCGTTGGCTGTCCGCGCGCGCTGCGCGACGTCTTTCGGAGCGCGTGGCTGACCGAGGTCGGGCCAGGGTTTTTTCGAGAAATAATCGGCAATCGCCAGCATATTGTTCCGTTCAAAGTTTGATGCGATCGGCTGCATAATCTCACTCTTGCGATCGCCGCGCTTGAAGTCACGAAGCTGGATGTAAAGATAGCCCGCTTGCTGTCCCCAGATGTTCGGGATGGTCTTGTCGACCGGCTTGCCGTTCTCGCCGTGACAGCTGGCGCAGGCCTGAATTTTCTCATCAAGGCCCTGCGCGCGCACCGGCACCATCGTGAAAGCCGCGCATCGCGAGCCACGACAAGCAATGCAGAGGTCACGATATGCAGAAGTAAAGCTTGCCGCTCATCGCTTAATCCGTCCAACAATTTTCCAAAAAGAAGCGGGACCGCAAGCGGTCCCGCATTGTAATTCCACGATTACGCCTCGCCTCAATCGAGCGAGAATGCGATGATGTTGTTGCCACGGTGGAAGTCGACCTGGGTGTTACCGCCCGCGCCGACCACGATGTATTGCTTGCCGCCGACCATGTAGCTCGACGGCGGGGCATTGACACCGGCCCCGGCCCGGAAACTCCACAACTCCTTGCCGTTGGAGGAATCATAGGCCGCGAACTTGCCGTTGCCTTCGCCGGTGAACACGAGCCCACCAGCGGTGGCGAGAATGCCGCCGATCATCGGCTCCGGCGTGTTGACCTGCCATTTGATCTTGCCGGTGTTATAGTTGACCGCGGTGACGTTGCCGGCCTGCTTTTCGGACGGGATCACCTTGAACGCGCCGCCGAGCCAGAGCTTGCCGTTCGGGTAGGGCGAGTTCTCGACATGGTAGGTCATGGGTTGGTGCAGGTTGATGGCGTAGGCCAGCTCCTGCGCCGGGTCGGTGGCGATCGGCGACCATTCGACGCCGCCATTCGCGCCGGGAAGCATGCGGGCGCCATCCTTGGTCGGTAGCACCCACATGTTCTCCTGCGGCACCATCGCGTCCGAGAAGCGAATCAGGCTGCAATCCTTGCGATCATGCACATAGACATGCCCGGTCTTGCCGGCATGGATGACGCCGGGAATTATCTTGCCGTTCTTGTCCTTGACGTCGAGCAGAACCGGCGGGCTGACCGCATCGAGGTCCCATACGTCATGGGCGATATACTGGAAGTGACAGACGTATTTGCCGGTATCGAGGTCGAGCGCGACCAGCGAATCCGTGTAGAGATTGTCGCCTGGCCGGATCGAACCGTCGAGGTCAGGCGACGGATTGCCGACCACGAAATAGATCCGGTTGGTGGCAAGATCGATTGCGGGATTCTGCCACACGCCGCCGCCGAGCTTGGCAGAGGGGTCGCCGGTCTTGGCGAGCTGCGCCTTCTCGGCCGGATGTCGCGATGCATGTCGCGGCCGGTGGCGTCCTTGGTGGCCCAGACGCCTACGGTATCTTCCGGAATGGTGTTGAAATTCCAGATCTGCTTGCCGGTCTTGGCATCATAGGCGCGGACGAAGCCGCGGATGCCGTATTCGCCGCCATTGGTGCCGATCAGGACCTTGTCCTTGATCACGGTCGGCGCCATCGTCTCGCTATAGCCGAGTTCGGGATCGGCAATGTCGGTGATCCAGACGACCTCGCCCGTCTTGGCGTTCAGCGCGACCAGCTTGGAATCGAGCGTCGCGAGATAGACCTTGTCGTCAAGAACCTGGACGCCGCGATTGTTCGGGCCGCAGCAGAAAACCGTGATAGGCCCCATCTTGTGATTGTAGTGCCAGAGCTGCTGGCCGGTCTTGGCGTCAAGCGCGTAGACATGGCTGAACGAGGTCGTCACATACATCACGCCATCGACGACGATCGGCGACGTCTCGAGCGATTCCTTGACGTCGGTCTGGAAGATCCAGGCGACATGCAGGCGCTTGACGTTGTCGCGATCGATCTGCTTGGCGGGATAAAAACGCGTCTGGGCGTAATTGCCGTTGGTGAGCAGAAAATCCTCGAGTTCTTGTCGGCCGCGTTGAGCTGCTGCTGGGTGACCGGCGGGACCTTGGCGTTGCCTAGCGTCGATTTGCCTTCCTGGTTGACCTCCTGTCCGCTGGCGGCCGCGGACAAAAGCGCAAAGCTACCGATCAGAACAACGCCTGCCGCAAGCCCTTTCACGTACTTCATGATTCCCCCCTGCTGCTGTTTTTGGATTTGCTGTGACGAGACAACTGATGGGCAAGTGCCATATTAGTGCTCGTTCTGGAGACACGCAGTCAACGATCCGCAGATACAGATGGCGCTTGCTGCAATAGCGAAGCGGCGCTGCAATGCAATGCCACCTTGTTTGAATTGCCGCTTGTGGCGCGAAGCGGTCATTCGGTGACCGCTGCTTGAATCGGAACAATCTCGAGCCTTGCGCGAGAAGCGCTCTACCTTTGCATCATCAAGGTCGCCAGCGTCTTGCCGCGGGGCAATATGATCGAATTGAAGAGCCGTTAAATCTCAAGACGCCAAAAGTGGTGAAGGTAACGTGCCATATGTATGGCCCGGCCGCACTGTCAAGACGGACTTCCGAGAGCGACGAACGTGAGAGCTGCATCAATGTATCAGGCCTCTGCAGTGGAGCATTGAGCTCCGGGCCAACATGGGTATCCGCGCGCATCCGAGGCTGACTAACGGAAAGACCTCGTTGGGCCATCATGGCACCCAGTCTCATGGTTGCGCCGGGCAGACCGTTCATCCATCTCTTCATTCCATCTCGCAGGCTTTGGCAGGGGAAGCTGTTGATCCTAAGCTACTCGGTCTTCCTTCTGATGTTCGACGTCAGAGAGATCACGTGAAGCCATCCCCTCGGAGCCACCTTCGCTCGCTCGCCCAATGAGGCGAGCGAAGGTGGCGGAGGGGGTGGCGGGTATCCCCTTGGTGGACCTGAGCGAGCCTTTATCACGCGGCATATGCAGCAATCCTCGGCTGGTAGGCCTGACCTCGGGCGAGAACCGCCCAGGCGATGCGGGCGAGTTTGTTGGCGAGCGCGATCGCCAGCATGTTGCGGTGCAGCCGCTTCGATGCTTGCTCGATCCAGGGCCATAGACTTCGCATTGCTGTGCTCGGCCGCCGCACCAGAACGACGTGTGCGGCCTGCACGAACAGTTTTCTCACGTATTTATTGCCACGTTTGGAGATCTTGCCCAGGATCGTGCGATCCCCTGTTGATTCCTGCTTCGGCACCAGCCCCAGCCAGGCGCTGAAGTCACGTCCCCGCTTGAAACCAGCGCCGTTGCCAATCGCCGCCACCATGGCACTCGAGATAATCGGACCAACACCAGAAACCGTCATCAGTCGTTGGCAGCTGTCGTCCTGTAGCGCCAGCGCTTCGATCTCGGTCGACACGGTCTCAATGCGCTCGTCCAGCCGGCGTGGTTCTGCTTGCGCGAGTGCAGCGCGTTGAAATCGGAAACACCGTCGACGCCTAGGTTCACGGCCTCGCCGTCGATCACGAATTGGTTGCGGCGGTTCCTCAGCGCGGCTTCTGCGATCCACGGGAAGCGCTTCGTCCAGTCATAACCGCCGCGCGTGATCAGCCGGACGCGGTCGCCGTCGCGTTCGACGCGGAGGCGGTAGCCATCGTATTTGATTTAGTGGAACCATTCCGGGCTAGAGGGGACCGACTTACCGACTCTGGGAATGCAGAACTCGAATTTCATGGGCCGAAGATAGGCGTCCGGCATCGGGATTGCGAACCTAGGGCTCCACTACAGAGGATCAGTATAACCAATCGAGGCGATCTGACAGTCGGTGGCGTCCTGGACGAGCTGGTAATATAGCTTGGGTCCACGCAGAGGAACGTCCTTATGTTCCTCCGGTCCATTGAACCTAACCGGATCGGCCTGGCCGGCGGTGTAGACCAAAACTGCACCCGTACCGGGCGCGACTGATATTTTCAGGCGGATGTGAGAAGCCGTTGGGGGCGCCGCCTGCGAGACGTCGAACTCGCGAGCGTTAGGAAGGATCATCTCAGGCACTTCGCTTCCTCCTTGGTGCCCATGGGTCAGGTGAACAAATCCGCTCCCGCCTGGGTGAACTTCACGAAAGGTGCCGCGCTCATGCAGCACTAGCCAGCCATTGGCGATAGCGCGGTCTAAGCCGGCCTTACGTTGGCGCTCGCAATTCGCCCCGGAGCCAGCCCGCTGTTTCCTGAGATTTCATCGGATCGACAAGCTCGACCACGCGCTGATGAACGTGATCGCAGGCGGGGCATTCGAATGTTCGAATGTCAAAGCCGGACGGGCCAGGCGTGATCCATGCCAGAATCGTCATCGTTTTGCACTTCGGACATGGTGGCTTGTATAACGTGCTCATGATGCAGTCCCTTGCATCAGGCGGGAGCGCGATACTCTCAGTCACCGGGTAGATGCCCGTGACGGGCCGGTGATGTGGAATAGTCTTCCACGTACGAGCCCCGACATACTGGTCAATACAGACCACATCTCGGAAAAGTTAACGAAGGCCTCGTGTACCTTTCTATCGGCTAGCGGGGTGGAGCGGCCGCCAGGTAAAATCCCGCGTTTTTTTTGCAAAAAGCCTCCGCAAAAAGCCGCAGGCATTATCGCTCTGCGGCTCGCCGGGTTCGAAAATTTACTGTTTCTAAAAAGTGTCCAGCCCCGGTACGTAAAATCTAGGATCATCTCGGAATGGGCGTAAGTGAAAATGTGCAGTTCCGAAGCAGGAATAAAAATTGAGTTGCGAGGCGGCAACAGCATCAAGAGATTGTCGTGCAATTGAAGCGCTATCGGTGCGGCGAGCGACCGCGGGCGGTAATTCGATCGGCTTGCGGGGCATGGGCTGGACCCACCGGGCACTATTTGGTTGGCCTCGCGACCAGTTTAACATCCATAGCGGTCAGCACATCCAGAACGTTTTCGAACCCCGGCGACCTTTGGCCCGAAAACGATCGATACAGGCCCTCGCGGCTCAGCTTAGTGTTCCTTGAGAGCCGGCTCACGCCTTGAGCGCGGATCATGTTGCCAATCGCCTTTACGATTGTAGCTGTGTCGTTCGTCTCTAGTGCTTTATTCAGATAGGCAGCAATCCTTTTCGGATTGTCACAATATGCACTGTCATTGAGAGTTTGCGCTTTCGTCATCTATCGGTGTCCCCTAGACAGAGCAGTAAGGCCCGGACGTTCCTACGCGAACAGGGCCGCGCCGGCTCGTGTGAAGCGTACAAAAGTACCGCTCTCGTGCAGATCAAGCCAGCCATTGGCGATGGCGCGATCGAGACCGGCTTTGTATTCCGCCGGCGTGCCCTTGAGCTGAAACAAAAACGGCCTGTTGATCTCTTCGATATAGATGCGGCCATCCTGGATTGTCTCAACCCCATTGGCGAGCTCGAGGATCTTGCGGGCGGCGACTTCGGGGTCGGCGTAAGGGCGACGTTCAGCGAACTTCATTCGTTAGAAGCCTGGAGTTGTTTTAACTTTCGATCGATTGCTATGCGAGCGCGCCGGACGGCCATCTCTGCGAGTTTGGTTTCCGTCTTGCGGCGAAAAGTTTGATCTCCGATCTGAAACCAGAGTTGGTAATAACCGGGTTCATCGCTGTCTGAAACAGCGAAGGGCACTCCTCTATGTGTTAACTGAATCTCCAGTCGCATAATCGAGAAAATGCCATCTGCAGTGGATAGAGACATCCCGGATTTTTACGGGCATTGCTCGCCATTTGGCGATGCCGCGGCTGCGTGGGTCGCATAGGTTATCGATACCCATCATCGCGACCGGCTTCTCTCTCCAATTGAAATCAGGCCGCACGTCGGCGCCGCGCTTGCCGCAAGCCAAGTCGTCAGCTGGGCGGTTTCGCTGCTCCACTTACGCCGTTTTGGGAGGACTGCCGCGCTTCGCGAAAGTGATTCCTCGGGCGTCAGCGGCCCTTCGAAGTAGACCGGCCTTTTTCAGGGCTTCGGTTTTTTCAAGCCCATGGGGCATAGATCGAGCCGCTTCCAAGGCCTCTTCGGCTTCGGCGTCCAAGTCTCGATATGAGGGGCTTCCTGTCATGGGCCGGCCACCACCATTGACCTATGGAGACAAATTGCCAACGATTGGCAATTCGTCATCCATCGTCCGATCTGACTTTGAAACGTAGTAGAGCACATCGCGCCGGCGCACGATCAGTCGCGAAATTCTGCTGGCGCAATGAATCAGAAGCAAAAGAAGAAAAATTGCGAGGATCTCCAGGATCATCTTGAAGCCTCCGGGTTCGGAAATTTTCCCCTAAGAAGCACCCCAGCCTGACGCTGAAAAATTTAGAGCCGATTCGATGGTGGGACATAACTGCAAATGTTAGGTTCCGATGCAGGAACAAAAATCGAGTTGCTAGGCGGCAACAGCATCGAAAGATTGTCGTGCAATTGAAACGCTGCCGGCGCGCCGAGCTACAGCGCGTCGTGGGTGTGGAAAGAGGCTGCGAACTGGAGCGGCCTCAGTCCGCGTAGATCATGAACAGAAATGCGCCCAACAGGGCGGCCAGCCAAATCCACCATTCGCGCTAAAGTTTCTAACCCAATTTTGCGAACCTCTGCAGCAGCCTTTGAGGGATCGCTCTTTCATCTGCGATTATCTTAGCCAAGTTTGAATGATCCTCTCGCAGTCGTTTTGCAAAACGATGGCAACGACTGGCTGATCGGCGCGGTTCAAGGCCATCATAGCGACCGCCGGCTGTCAGGTGGTCGGGCCGAAACGGGCTGACCCTGCGCCGGGCTCATCTCCCACAGTTCTCTTGCGATTGGCATAGGCATTATTCGCATGTTGGCCCACCAGTTAGCCTCATGGCCGTGCCGGTGCAGTTCCTGGTGGTGGGCGCGGCAGAGCGGCACGGTGAACTCGTCGCTGACCTTGCGCCCCAACGAGCGAGGCTGCACGATCTTCAGGTGGTGCGCATCGCAGGGCGTCACCTTACAGATGAGGCATGGTTAGGAGGCGACAAAGGCGAGGTCCTGTTGTCACCAGAATGGTGACATGATATGATCTCAAGATGCAGGTGATTGCCCGCCGGACGCTGAGGGAGTTTTGGGCGCGTTACCCGCATGCCGAGGGCCCGATTCGTGCGTGGGTGGCGATTGCAGCGAAAGGGCGTTGGGCAAATCCGGCCGAGATAAAGCGGCAGTTTGGCAGCACCGTCGACTTCGTAGGCGACAATCGGGTCATCTTTGATCTGGGTGGCAACAAATACCGGCTGGTCGTCCACGTGTCATTTTCCTTCGGCCGTTTGCTCGTCAAGTTCATCGGTACTCACGCTGAGTACGACCGCATCGATCCGGAGACCGTGTCATGGCGAAAAAAATGATCCGTCCACTTCACTGCGAAGCGGACTACGACGCGGCGCTGAATGAGATCGAGCGGTACTTCGAGAACGAACCGAAACCCGGGACACCGGACGCCGACCGTTTTGATCTTCTCGCATTGATCATCGAGGACTATGAGCGCAGGCGCTGGCCGATCGAACCGCCTGATACGATCGACGCGATCCGCTACAGGATGGAGACGGGCGGCTATACGCAAGCCGATCTTGGCCGACTGCTCGGCTCGCGCCAGCGCGCATCCGACATCCTGAAGAGGAAGCGCCCCCTCACGATGAGGATGGCCTGGCGGCTGCACCGCGAGTGGGGCATACCGGCGGAAGCGTTGATCGCACCGCCGCGATC
Source organism: uncultured Alphaproteobacteria bacterium (assembly GCA_963739755.1). Lineage (GTDB taxonomy): Bacteria > Pseudomonadota > Alphaproteobacteria > Rhizobiales > Xanthobacteraceae > Bradyrhizobium. Next base: position 20,825 of record CAVUCB010000008.1, read on the forward strand.
GCGTGCAAGAAGGTCGGCGGCGTGAGCGCTCAGTTTGGGGCAACGTATTTTTCGATACGACACGGGATACAGCTCACGGGCAACGCGATGAAGATGTATGACCCCCTCAAGCCCCCCAAACCCGAAGAATGGCAGTCGATGGATGAGCAAGAGCGCCTCGATCTGGTGGAAGGCTTCCACCGGCGAGCGCGCATCCGCGTGCCCAACGCAAAGGTGCATGCGGTTATCCATGTTATCGTGGAGAATCAACTCGCCCTTGGTGATGAGCTTCCGGTGATGCGTACGGTGCAACGCCTGATGTCCGAAGGCCTTGACCGGCATGATGCCATTCACGCCGTAGGATCGGTGCTCATCGGCCACATAAGCGACCTTCTCGCCGCACCGGAAGTCGAAGTCGGCGACGACCCGAACCCTCCTTATTACGCCGCCCTCGATCAACTGACAGCCAAGGACTGGTCATCGTCTGGTTGACGAGCCTACACGGACCGTTGGTGCATGCGTGAATTTGGCGGCAATAGCGTATTCCGAAGTGGCGCCGCCAACAGGATTCGAACCTATGACCCCATCATTACGAATGCTCGCGAAAGGCGCGGCGGCTACTGAAAGCCAGAACCACCGGGTATCGCGGAGCGCGACGGGTATGGCGGGTTAATCACCATCCGGCCACAATGCCAGATTGCCATCAATGAGCTGGAAGGTGATTGTCGACTTGCCGGGGCACTCCATATCCACAATGTACGCACTATCGCTATACGGCTCGTCCATGTTGACGCGCGGCTTGCGCTCGGTGTTTGTGAATATGCACCCGCCGTTTCTGCCATACATGCCGTAGCTGTTGCGCGGACCGGTGTGTCTGATCTCCATGCAGTCATCGCTTTTGGCGACTTGCTTCTTCGTACTGCGCACGTAGGTCTGCGGTGGACGGTCCAAGGTCAGGAGGCCGAGCTGTGGCACCGGACACCACCAGCCGAGCATCCCATCTGGTATAGTCATCGGATTGGCGTGTGCGTGAGCACACGTCAGTGCGATAACGGCCGTGGCGAGCAAATGCTCTTTCATCACATCACCATCCGACAGTATTATCGCCTCGGGATTTGCGGCAGTCAGCGACATCCCTTAACGCGGTGTCGTGGGCAAATGAGTGAAGAGGAGCGCATAGTGCTAGTTGTCGTCGTTTTGCTGAGCGCGATCTTCTTGCCGGTCGTAATCTGGGCGATAGTTACCCGTCCATCATGGCAGAAACTGAGAAGTGAAATCTATTCTACACTAAGCTGTCTCGGTATACTTTTCGCATGGGGTGTTTTTCTCTATCGGGCATGGTGACCATCGTTGGGAGCAGGGATCGAGGCGATTAGGGGGGACAAGCAAAAGGGCCAATAGCCTTGACAACACAGCATCACACAACACAGCGGACATGGCCGGACTTGCTGCTGGCTCGACCC
>CAVUCB010000009.1:0-84328 GCA_963739755.1 uncultured Alphaproteobacteria bacterium
TGTATCTCTACAGCCAGGCCACCTCGAACGGCCAGCTCACCATCACCATCACCTTCAAGCTCGGCACCGATCTCGACAAGGCGCAGGTGCTGGTGCAGAACCGCGTCGCGATCGCGCAGCCGCAATTGCCGGACGAAGTGCAGCGCAACGGCGTCGTCACCAAGAAGAACTCGCCCGACATCCTGATGGTCGTGTTCATGCTGTCGCCGGACGACAGCCTCGACCAGCTCTACATCTCCAACTACGCGCTGCTGCAGGTCCGCGACCAGTTGTTGCGGCTCGACGGCATCGGCGACATCCAGATTTTCGGCGCGCGCGATTATTCGATGCGGCTGTGGCTCGATCCCGACAAGATCTCGCACCTCGGCATGACCTCGGGCGACGTGATCGCCGCGATCCGTGCCCAGAATTTGCAGATCACCGGCGGTCAGTTTGCCGGCCCGCCGATTGCCGACCGCGCCTTCCAGCCGAACCTGACTTTCACCGGCCGTTTGAAGGACCCATCCCAGTTCGAGGACATCGTCGTCAAAGCGAGCGCGGACGGCCGCATCGTGCGGCTGCGCGATATCGCCCGGATCGAGCTCGGCGCGCTCGATTATTCCACCAACAGCTTCGAGCTGCGGAAGACCGCGGTCGCGATGCTGGTGACCCAGCGTCCCGGATCGAATGCGCTTGCGACCGCAAAGGGCATCTCCGACACGATGGTGAAGCTGAAGGCCAGCTTTCCGAAGGGCCTCGACTACGACATCGGCTACAACCCGACCGAGTTCATCCGCCAGTCCATCAGCGAACTGATCAAGACCATCTACGAAGCGATGGCCCTGGTCGTCATCGTGGTGCTGGTGTTCCTGCAGGGCTGGCGTCCGGCGATCATCCCGATCATTGCGATCCCGGTGTCGCTGGTCGGTACGTTTGCGGCGATGGCAGCGCTTGGCTACGCCATCAACAATTTGACGCTGTTCGGGCTCGTGCTCGCGGTCGGCATCGTGGTCGACGATGCCATCGTCGTGGTCGAGAACGTCGAGCGGCATCTCGAGCACGGCATGAGCCGGCGCGACGCGGCGCTTGAAGACCATGGAGGAGGTCGGCGGCGCGCTGGTGTCGATCGCGCTGGTGTTGTGCGCGGTGTTCGTGCCGACCGCGTTCCTGGGGGAATCACCGGTCAATTCTTCCAGCAATTCGCCGTCACCATCGCGGTCGCGACCGCGATCTCCTGCTTCTGCTCGCTGACACTGTCGCCGGCGCTGGCCTCGCAGATTCTGGTGATGCACGCGGACAAGCGACCGCCGGCTGCCTGGAATCTGATTGCCCGCGGCTGGGAATGGTTCACCGGCCTGTTCAACCGCGGCTTCGACTGGCTGTCGAACTTCTACGGCGGACCTTGCGGGCTTCGTGATCCGTCACCGCGTGGTGATGCTTCTGGTCTATGTCGGTGCTGATCGGCAGCGCCGGCTGGCTGCTTGCCACCACGCCGCAAGGCTACATTCCGGCGCAGGATCGCGGCTACGTGATCATATCCGCGCAATTGCCGGGCGCGGCCTCGCTGGCGCGGACCACCGAGATCGTTCGCAGGATCGAGAGCATCTCGCTCGATACGCCCGGAATCTCCCATATCGCGGTCTTTGCAGGCCTGTCGGGGGCGACCCGCACACAGGCGAGCAACTCGGCCGCGCTGTTTCCAGTGTTCGAAGAACCGGAAGTGCGCCTCAAGAAGGGTCTGAGCGCACAGGTCGATCACGGCGGATCTGCGCAAGCGGCTTTCGGCGATCGAGGGCGCGTTCATCATCGTGATCCCGCCGCCGCCGATCCCGGGCATCGGCACCGGCGGTGGCTTCACCATGCGCATCCAGGATCGGCAGGGCCGCGGGCCCGAGCTGCTCGCGGCCGCGACCGACGAACTTGTCGCCGCGGCGCGAAAGTCGCCACTGCTGCTCGCCCCCACCGTGTTCTCGCCGTTCTCGGCCAACACGCCGCAGGTGTTCGTCGACATCGATCGCGTCAAGGCGCAGAAGCTCGGTGTTCCCATCCAGAACATCACCGACACGATCGAGACCTATTTCGGCTCGACCTATGTCAACGACTTCAATCTGTTCGGCCGCACCTATCACGTCACTGCACAGGCCGACCTGCCGTTCCGGAAAGAGCGCGCCGACCTTTCGCGGCTGCGCACCCGCAATGTCAATGGCGACACGGTGATGCTCGGCAGCGTCGTGGACTTCAAGGACGTCTCCGGGCCCGATCGCGTCGCGCGCTACAATCTCTATCCCGCAGCCGAGCTGCAGGGCGAGGGTCTGCCGGGCACGAGCTCGGCGACCGCAATCGCCGTCATGAAGAAGCTTGCCGAGGACACGCTGCCGAGCGGCTTTGCCTTCGAATGGACCGACCTGTCCTATCAGCAGACAACCAGCGGCAATGCGGGCCTCGCGGTCTTCCCGATCTGCGTGCTGTTCGTCTATCTGGTGCTGGCCGCGCAATATGGCAGCTGGACTCTGCCCTTTGCCGTCCTCCTGATCGTGCCGATGTGCCTGCTCGCTGCGACCATCGGCGTGCGCATCATGCATCAGGACGTCAATATCCTGACCCAGATCGGCTTCGTGGTGCTGGTCGGGCTGGCGGCCAAGAACGCGATCCTGATCGTCGAGTTTGCGCGCGACATCGAGCTCGAGGGCAAGCAGCGGCTCGAGGCGGTGATCGAAGCCTGCCGCTTGCGCCTGCGGCCGATCCTGATGACGTCATTCGCCTTCATCCTCGGCGTGCTGCCGCTCGTGGTCTCCACCGGCTCCGGCTCGGAGATGCGCCAGGCGGTTGGAGTTGCCGTATTCTTCGGCATGCTCGGCGTCACGCTGTTCGGGCTGCTTGTTCACGCCGATCTTCTACATGGTGGTGCGCAACCTCGCCGACGGCGCGCCGCACAAGAAGGAAACGGCGGCCGCCGCCTGAGTGGCGGCGGCTTGTGCGCCGCAACCTCCTCAATACCATTGGCCTATTTGAAATAGATGGGCATTTCGCAGGGTTATAAAATATACCCAAGATGAAGAGAAACTGCTGGGAGGCGATAATGAAATCAATGTGGATGGCGGCGGTCGCGGTCAGGCGGCCTTTTGTTCGCCGCGCCCGCGTCGGCGCAGGGCGTGAAGATCGGCATCTTGAACGATCAGTCCGGCGTCTATGCCGACTATGGCGGCAAATACTCGGTCGAGGCCGCGCAAGATGGCGATCGAGGATTTTGGCGGCGAGGTGCTCGGCCAGAAGATCGAGATGGTCACCGGCCGACCACCAGAACAAGCCCGATCTCGCCACCGCGATCGCGCGGCGCTGGTACGACACCGAAGGCGTCGACATGATCACCGAGCTCACGACCTCGTCGGTCGCGCTCGCGGTGCAGGAGCTTTCCAAGGAAAAGAAGAAGATCGACATCGTGGTGGGCGCCGCGACGTCGCGCATCATCAGGCGATGCCTGCACGCCCTACAGCTTCCATTGGGCCTTCGACACCCACGCGCTCGCGGTCGGCACCGGCGGCGCGCTGGTCAAAGCGGGCGGCGATACCTGGTTCTTCCTCACCGCCGACTACGCCTTCGGCTATGCGCTGGAAAAGGACACCAGCGAGATCGTCACCGCCAATGGCGGCAAGGTGCTGGGCTCGGTGCGCGTGCCGCTGAACTCGTCGGACTTCTCCTCCTTCCTGCTGCAGGCGCAGAGCTCGAAGGCCAAGATCGTCGGCCTCGCCAATGCCGGCCTCGATACCACGCAATTCGATCAAGCAGGCCGCCGAGTTCGGCATCGTCAAGGGCGGCCAGAAGCTCGCGGGCCTGCTGATGACCCTGTCCGAAGTGCACGGCCTCGGGCTTGAGGCGGCGCAGGGCCTGGTCCTGACCGAAGGTTTCTACTGGGACCATGACGACAAGACGCGCGCCTTCTCCGAGCGCTTCTTCAAGCGCACCGGCCGCATGCCCAGCATGATCCACGCCGGCACCTATTCGGCGACGCATCAGCTATCTGAAGGCGGTGAAGGCCGCCGGCACCAAGGATACCGAAGCCGTCGTCAAGAAGCTGAAGGAACTGCCGGTCGACGACGCCTTTGCGCAAGGGCAAGGTGCTGGCGAACGGCCGCATGGTGCACGACATGTATCTGTTCGAGGTCAAGAAGCCTTCGGAATCCAAGAAGCCGTGGGACTATTACAAGCAGCTCGCCGTCGTCCCCGGCGACAAGGCGTTCTTCACTGCCAAGGACAGCGGCTGCCCGCTGACGAAGTGACGCCCGTCGCCCCGGCGAAGGCCGGGGCCGATAACCACAGGCGGATGTTGTGAAAGAGCGACGTCCGCCTTTTTGTTTTCACTGACAGATCACGCGGTATGGGTCCCGGCGTTCGCCGGGACGACAGCTACCCATGCACGAGCGCGGTGTAGCGATACATCACCACGTCTTCCCTGATTCCTATTCGATCACTTCGTCGGCGAGTGCGAGCAGGTTCGGCGGGATTTCCAGCCCGATCGATTTCGCGGTCTTCAGGTTGATGACGAAGAGATAGCGGGTCGGCTGCTCGAATGGCAGATCGCCGGGCTTGGCGCCCTTGAAGATGCGGTCGACCATCGCAGCGGCGCGCTCGAATGATTCCTTCAGATCCGCGCCATAGGACATCAGGCCGCCTTCGCGCACCAGCGAGTTGAATTCGTAGATCGCAGGCAGGCGGTGTGCCGCTGCATAATCAAACACGCGTTCGCGGTTGAGCATGGTCAGCGAGTCCGACACCATCAGGATGGCATCGGGCGCCTCTTTGTCCATCACCGTGAATGCCTCGTTGAAGTCGTCGGGCTCGCGCACGCCGACTGCCTCGACATCGGCGCCGATCGCCTGCGCCGCCTTGGCGGACGCCTCATAGCGGAGCGACATGCCGAGGTCGTCCTTGTTCCACAGCATCGCGACGCGGCTGAGCTTCGGCAGCAGGTCCTTAAGCAGGCCGAGGCGCTTGGTGCTCAGCGTCGTCGCCACGTCGGAAATGCCGGTGACGACACCGCCCGGCTGCGCCAGGTTTTGCACGAGACCAGTCGCCACGGGATCACCGACCCCGAACGCGACCACGGTTGGAAGGCCGGCGGCCTTGGCTGCAGCCACCACCGGGAAACCCCAGGCGACGATGAGATCGACCTTCTTCGCCTTCACCTGTTCGATGATCTTTTCCGGCGGCAGCGGCCGTCCGGACGGCCCGGCCGGCCCCTCGAAGATCAGGTTTTGACCGAGCGTGTAGCCAAGCCCGTTCAGCGCGCCGAGCAGCACTTTTGCGTTCGGACTGGCCTCGGGCATCATTCCCGTCGGACTGACCACCGCAAGCCGAAACACCTTTTCCGGCGTCTCGGCCTTTGCCGCTATCGGCGCGGCCATCGCCATCCCGCCGATAAGAGCGATGAACTCGCGCCGTTGCATGTGTGCCTCCAAAACCGCCGACCCGCGGCCGGAAGCTAGCATCTCGCAGCCGCAATTGAGAACGCGAACAGCTATGCCGGGATCGCAGGGCGGATCAATAGCCCGTCATTTCGAGATAACCGATGCCAGAATGGCTACCGGCAAAATGGATCGGGCCTTCCCAATAGGCAAAGCTCGTCCCCATCCACGCCCTGGGATTGAGCGGGGTGGTTTCGATGGCGAGCGACAGCGAGGGGATCGCGACGCTCCACTGCACGGGCAGCTTGTGGCCTTCGATATCGATCGGCGATTTCGGCGTCATCTTGATGTCGGCGGGCGCGAGCGTTCGCGTTGAAGCGTCGGGCAGGATCCACGTGCCGGAAGCATAGTGGTGGCCGCTGGTCTCGCGCATCCGGTACAGCATCAGCTTCTCGCCGCTCGTAAAATGCAGTGCGAACCAGTCCCAGCCGTTTTGATCCGATGCCAGCGGCTGGCTGCTCCATTCCCGATCCATCCAGGCCTGACCAGTGACGTCGACGGGCTTGTCATCGATGGTGAGGCGGCCGCTCACCTTGAAGAAGGGCTGGCTGTAGTAATACGAGGCCTGCTCGCGCTCGCTCTTTTTGCTGTAGCCGCCGTCGCCTTGCAACACCAAAGGGCGGTCGGCTTCGAGATGGAAGGAATAGGCGAAATCTTTTCCGGAGGCCGTGAGGTCGAGTGGGGATATTGTCCTCGCGTTCGTCTGCGCTGAGCCACGCATCGCCCAGGAATCGATCCAGGCCTGGAACGGCTCCGTGCTGACGCCAGCCTGGCCTACGCCACCGCGCGCAAAAGTCTCGGCCATGCGGTGGGTGTCGGCGCGCGTCACCGCGGCATGCGCCATCCAGATCTGCCGGTTGGCCCAGCCCTCTTCCTGCGCGCCTGGCGCGATCGCCTGCCGGAACAGCGTCCATTGCGCGCCATAGGCGGCGCCGCTGGCGTCGGTCAGGTTCGCGGTGACGTACCACCACTCGATGCGGAAATCGGGATGCGGACCGTGATCGGCCGGAAAGACGAAAACCTTTCCAGGCGTGACCTTCGTATAGCCGTCTGCCTGGGTGCCGAGCCCGGCAAAGCTTTGCGCGAATGCCTTGCCGCGGAGGCCAAGCAGGGCGAGCCCGCCTGCAAACATGCGCCGTGAAATTTTCACGTCAGCGCTCATTGGCAAAGACCTTGACCAGATTGGCCGGCTGCATCCGCGCCAGCCGCGCGACCGGCAATAGCGAGGCCAGCAGCGAGGCCGCCAGCGCGACGCCGAGCAGCTTTATCAGTTGCAGCGGAAAGACATGGAACGGCAGCCGCCAGCCGAAGGCTTTCACATTCACGATCGCGATCAGGCACCAGGCGACCAGCAAGCCGAGCGGCAGCGCCAGCAGCGCGGTAATGGCCGCGACCGACAGCGTCTTGGTCAGCTCGATCGCGGCGAGCTTCCGCCGCGTCACGCCGATCGCCCAGAGCGGCGCCAATTGAGGCAGCCGCGAATTGGCGAGCGTCAACAGGCTGGTCAACAGCGCCACGCCGGCGACGCCGAGCGTGAACGCGTTGAGCGCCGCCGTCACCGCAAAGGTGCGGTTGAAGATGCGCGTCGATTCTGCCTTCAGCGAGGCCTGGTCCAGCAGGTTGCGGCTGTCGAGGCCGAATTGTTCGGAGAGAGCCGTGATCAGCGCGGGGATCTTAGCGGGCTCGACGCGGAGCGCGAGCCGCGTCTGCGGCGTGCCGGGAAAATGCCGGAACAGCGCCGAGGCATTGACGGCGATCTGGCTTTTGGGATTGCCGTAATCGGCATAGACGCCGGCGACTTCGAGCGGCCAGTCGCCGCCCGGCGTCGGCAGCGCAATATGGTCGCCGCGGGAAAGATTCATCCGCCGCGACAATTGCTCGCTGATGAAGGCGTTGTCGCCGCGCGGCAGCTTTTGCCAGGCCTCACTGTCCGCTTGCAGCAGCGGCCAGTGATCGCGATAGGTCGCGTCGTCGGGCAGGCCGAGCACCTCCACCGGCGCGCCATCTGCTTGCGTCTCCGCGCGGCCGCCCGATAGCGCGGCGTGCACCTCGCTTCGCCCGCGCAGCCAGGCCTTGATCGCGTCCGCCTGCGCGTTATCGGCCGCGCTGATGTAGACGTCGGCGGCGAGCCGGCCGTCGAGCCAGGTCAGGAAGGTGCGGCTGAAGGTTTCCACCATGGTCGCGACGCCGACATTGACGGCAAGCGCGAGCAGCAATGCCATCAGCGCCAGCGACAATCCCGAAAGCTGCTGGCGGCTGTCGGCCCAGAACCAGGTCGCGAGCGCGCCGTTTGCGCCGCGCTCGCCGAGCGACAATACGAGTTCCAGAATCGCCGGCAGGATCAGCGCCGCGCCGAACAGGAGCGCCGCGAGCACGCCAAATCCTGCGATCAGCGAATTGCCAGCCCAGAGCAGCCACGCCGCGACGGCAAAAATCACAAGCGCCGCCGCGCTCTGCAACATCAGCCAGCGCTGTTGCGCCTGCTGCCACGCCTGCGGTTGCGCGGCCGCCAGCACCGGAAGCCGGATCGCTTTGGCGAGACTCGTCGCTGCCGCGATCAGCGCGCCGGCGACGCTGATGACGAGGCCCGCGATCCACCATTCCCGCTTCAAGGTCAGCTCGCCCGGGATCGGCGCGCCGTAGAGGCCGCGCAGCGAGGCCGCGACATCGGGCAGCAGTTGGGCTGCGATGAAATAACCGCAGACGAGGCCTGCGACGCCTGCAAGCAGCGCCAGCGACACCAGCTCGAACACCAGCACGGTATTCATCAACCGCGCCGATACGCCGCAGGCGCGCAGCGTCCGCAACATCGGCAGGCGTTGCTCATAGGCGAGGCCGATCGCCGAATTGACGATGAAGAGCCCGACAAAGAACGACAGCAAGCCGAATGCGGTCAGGTTGAGATGAAAACTGTCGGTCAGGCGTTCGAGATCGCTTTCGGCATCCGGCTCGACCAGGCGCAGCTGATCGCCGGTGACGTTTTCCAGCGCCTCGCGCGGGCCTTTTGATTTGCCAATCAGGAGGCGCGAGACCTGATCCGGTTTGTTCAGCAGCTTTTGCGCGATGCCGATATCGACCACCAGCACATCGGGCACAAGCTGCGCCTGCGCGGCAACGGGCGGCAGGGCCGTGCCGTTGCTTGCGGTCGGCGAGGCGCCCTCCGCGAGATGCAGATCGCCGAGCGTCTCCGGCGCAACCAGCGTTTGTCCGGGCGGCGTCATGAAGGCCTGCAGGCCGGTTCGCCCTATCGTCGGCGCATTGCCGACTTCGCCCGGCAATGTCACCGGCTCGATGCCGAGCAGGCGATAGGAGTGCCCGCCGATCTGCACGCGGCCTTCCAGCACCGGCGAGACCGGCCAGCCCGCGCGGCGCAGTTTTGCGAACAACGCTTGCGGGAACGTCGCGCCATTGCGCGCAGTAAGCATCGGCGTCCGCGCGCCGCCGAAGATCGCGGCGGCGCGGTCGTAGGATTCGCGCGCCTGTTGGTTCAGCGCCTGCACGCCGCTCCACAGCGCGGTCGCGGAGATCAGGCCGATCAGCAGCGTCGCCAGCTGCATCGGATGCCGCCGCCAATGGCTTAGCAATACCGCAAGGATCCAGACCGCGCGGCTCATGTGACCCGTCCCGCATGCAGCGTGACCTGCCGGTCCAGCGTCGCGGCGAGCCGCAGACTATGGGTCACCATCAGAAAGCCGCAGCCGGTGCGTGCCACGAGATCGCGCGCCAGCGCCAGCACGCCGTCGGCGGTGTCTTCATCGAGATTGCCGGTCGGTTCATCAGCGAGCAGGAGTAGCGGCTTGGTCGCGAGCGCGCGGCCGATCGCGACGCGCTGCTGCTGGCCGCCGGACAATTGCTCGGGATAGCGCTTGAGCAGCGCGGCCAGGCCTAGCCGCTCGACGAGCTCAGCATGCCATGCTCCATCGTGCTTGCCGGCGATGCGCGACTGGAAGGCGAGATTGTCCTCGACCGTAAGGCTCGGGATCAGATTGAACTGCTGGAACACCAGCCCGAGCCGGTCGCGCCGCAGCGCCGCGCGGCCGGCATCGGAGAGATCGGTGACGTCATCGCCATCGAGCCTGATCTCGCCGCCATCGGCAGCATCGAGCCCCGCGATCAGATGCAACAGCGTGCTCTTGCCGGAGCCGGATTCGCCGGTCAGCGCCACCCGCTCGCCGGCGGCGATGTCGAGATCGACCCCGCGCAGCACGGCGATGTCCTCGCCGGCCGTGCGGTAGGTCTTGGTCAGGTTGCGAACGCTCAGCACGATGTCCTTGTTATCCGCCATGCTCGGCGTTGCAAGGCGGCTCAGATCGGCTTCTGGTACTTCAGAACGAACTCGTCGACGGGAATGGCCGGCTTGAACACCTTGTCATCGCGCGGGTCTTCGGGGTGATGCAGGAAATCGCCCTCGGCGACGAGCTTGAAGCCGGCCGCCTCGATCTCCTGGCGCAGGGTCGCCTCCTCGATCCGGTGCAGGGTGTTGGCCACCGTTGTGCCGTCGCCCTTCTTGGCGGAATGATCGGCGATGATGAGATAGCCGCCGGGCTTTAACGCCGCGAACATTTTCGCGTTCATCTTGGCGCGGTCGACCGGCATATAGGTCACGTCGTGATAGGCGTAGAAGAAGGTGATCATGTCGAGGTTCGAGACATCGGGCGGGATCGGATCGTCGAAGTCGCGGATGACATGCACGACGTTCTTCATCGCCGGGCTCTTGGCGCGGTTGTCGAACTTGTCTTTGACGAAATGCTCGATGATCACGGCCGGGTCCTGCGCATAGACCATGCCGGATGGGCCGACCGCGCGCGCCATAAGCTCGGTCGAATAGCCGGCATTGGCTTCCATATCGAGAACCTTCATGCCTTCCTTCACGCCGGTGAAGGCCAGCATCTTCGCGGGCTGGCGGCGCTGGTCGGTCTGCCTGTCGGCATCGCTGCGGTCGGGGGCGGCGACGATCGCCGCATAGTCCTGTGCGCGCGCGATTCCGGAATGAGCAGCGAGAGAGCGAGGAGGCCGAGGTGCGGCGTGGCGAGCGGGCAGGGTCATGATCTCTCCCTGGGGTTTTGGGCAGGATATCAAGGCCGTGGTCGCAGATCACCGTCTCAGTGATATGACGACGCGATCGTGATCGGGTGTGGGCGCGTTCACAACAACGTCAGGCGGTATCTCCGGCCCGCATCGCTGCAGCGCACGCGGTACGGCAAAATGCCCGGTTGCCTTGACGGGAAAGGCAGGCGTAGCATTCGGCTCGCGCGGGGCAAGAAAACATAAGACGGGGAAGAAACATGGCTGCGCAAGCGACGTTAAGGAAACGCCGAAGGGCGCCTGGACCATCACGTTCCTGCTGTTTCTGTTCATGCTGGTGAACTTCGCCGACAAGATCGTGGTCGGCCTTGCCGCCGTGCCCATCATGAAGGAGCTGAAGCTCGAGCCGGAACAGTTCGGCCTGCTCGGCTCGTCCTTCTTCTTCCTGTTCTCGATCACGGCGATCGTGGTCGGCTTCATCGTCAATCGCGTGGCGACGCGCTGGGTGCTGCTGGTGCTTGCCGTGATCTGGTCGCTGGCGCAGTTTCCGATGGTCGGCACGGTCGGCCTCACCACGCTCCTGATCTGCCGCATCATCCTCGGCGCGGGCGAGGGGCCGGCCTTCGCGGTCGCTGCGCACGCGATCTATAAATGGTTTCCCGACGAGAAGCGCACGCTGCCGACCGCGATCCTGTCGCAGGGCTCGGCGTTCGGCGTGATCGTCGCGGTGCCGGCGCTGAACTGGCTGATCGTCAATTACAGCTGGCATTATGCCTTCGGCGCGCTCGGCGTGGTCGGCCTGTTGTGGGTCGTGGCCTGGTGATCCTCGGCAAAGAAGGACCGCTGGTGGAGAGCGCGGCGACCGCGACGGCGGAGAGGCCAGAATTCCCTACTTCGCAGCTGCTGACGTCGCGCACCTTCATCGGCTGCGTCGCCGCGACCTTCGGCGCCTATTGGGCGCTGTCGCTGGGGCTCACCTGGTTCACCTCCTTCATCGTGCAGGGGCTCGGCTTCTCGCAGCAGCAGGCGGGCTATGTTTCCATCCTGCCCTGGATCTTCGGCGCCACCGTCGTGCATCCTCACCGGCTGGATCTCGCAGGTTCTGGTGGCGCGCGGCGTCTCGACCCGCGGCGCCCGCGGCGTGCTCGGCGCGGCGCCGCTTGTCATCGGCGGCGCGATCCTGGCCGCGATGCCGCATGTCAGCGGCGCGGGCCTGCAGGTCGCGTTGCTCGTGATCGGCACCGGGCTGTCTGGCTCGATCTATGTGGTGTGCGGGCCGATGCTCAGCGAGTTCACGCCGGTGTCGCAGCGCGGCGCCATCATCGCGATCTACGGCGCGCTCTACACGCTCGCCGGCATCCTCGCTCCCTATGTCATGGGCAATGTGATCCAGGGCGCGGCGACATGGTGGAAGGCTACATGACAGGCTTCACGATCAATGCCTGCATCATGATCGCCTCGGGCCTTCTCGGGCTTGCGCTGCTCTGGCCCAACACCGAGCGCGCGCGGCTGATGGGCAGCAGGCCGCGCAACAGCCGAAATTTGCGTGATGGCAGTATTGGTGGGCCGGAAAGCGCCAGGCGTTTCGCCAGGACGACCGTCACTGAGTTTGTAGCCCGACTTGCCGTTAATCGATCGAAATATTGGCCTGGTGCGCGACCTTGATCCATCGCTCCGTTTCCGAACGCATCAGATTCTCCGAATTGCTGCGGGGTCATGGTTTCGGCTTCGGCGCCCTCGCTTGACAGAATTGTCGCGAGCTCGGGCGAGGTCAGCATTTTGCCGATCTCCGCGTTGAGCGCATTGACGACATTCGCGGGTATCCCGGCCGGGCCGACAATGCCCCACCAGGACTACAGATCAAAACCGGCGATGCCTGCCTCCTCGAGCGTGGGCACGTCCGGCAGCAGCGCCGTTCGCTTGGCGCTCGTCACCGCCAGCGCCCTGGCCTGGCCGTCTTTGGCGAGCTGCAGCACCTGCGGGAGGCTTGATACATAGATGTCGACATGGCCGCCGAGGAGATCGTTGAGCGCCGGCGCGCCGCCCTTGTAGGGAACGTGCGTGAAGTTGGCGCCCGCCGACAACGCGATGAGCTCGGCCGAAATCTGGTTGATGCTGCCGGGACCGGACGAAGCATAGGTGATCTGGCCGGGTTTGCTTCTGGCCAGCGCGAGCAATTCACTGGCGGATTTTACCGGAAGCTTGTTCGACGCGACGAGCAGGAGTGGCGAGCGAGCGATAAAGGCGACCGGCGTGAAGTCCTTGATGGTGTCGAACGGCATGCTCTTCTTGATCGCCGGGTTGATCGTGAAGGTCGACGACACCAGAAGCAGGGTGTAGCCGTCCGGCGCCGCCGCGGCGACGGCGGAAGCTGCCGATCACGCCGCCCGCGCCGGGGCGGTTGTCGATCACGACCGGCTGCCCCCAGGTCTCGCTCAGCTTCTTGCCGATGACGCGGCCGATGATGTCGTTCGAGCCCCCGGCCGCGAACGGAACGATCAGCGTGATCGACCGCGCCGGATAGGTTTGCGCGCGCGCCGCCGGATTCGTCAGTGCAAGCACTGCGGCAAGCAAGGCTGCAGTTCTGATCATGATGGGTTTCCTCCGGCGCCTGATGTTATGGTGACCTATAATCGTCGTATCCGCGACCGGCATTTTGACGGTCGTGGCCGTTTTCACGTCAAGGACAGGCAATGGATTTCCAACTCACGGGAGAGCAGCGGCGAATGGTGGCCACGGTGCGCGACCTCGCGCAGGGAGAATTCAAGGCCAACGCGCTGAAATACATGGACGGCACGTTCCCGTGGGAGAACATGAAGAAGCTTGCCGAGATCGGGGTGCTGGGCATGTCGGTTCCCGAGGAATATGGCGGCCTCGGCTTGCCGGTGTTCGATACCGCGCTGTTGCTCGAGGAGATCGCGAAGACCTGTTATGTCACCGCAATGGCGACCCTCGGCGAGGCCGGTGTCCAGACCCGCGTGATCGCGACCTACGCTCCCAGCGCCATTCGCGAGCGAATCCTGCCCAAGGTCGTCTCCGGCGACTGCATCCTGGCCGTATGCATGACCGAGCCGCATGCCGGCACCGACGTGGCGAATTACCGGACCAATGCCGTCGTCAAGGGTGACCGCGTCATTCTCAACGGGACCAAAACGCTGATCAGCCGGGCCAGGGAGGCCGGCATGTTCGTCATCTTCACGCGGATCGACGGCAAGCCCGGCCGCGAGGGCATCGGTTGCGTCCTGCTCGAGCCCGACACGCCGGGTTTCGAGGTGACCGGGACCTACCACACGATGGGCGGCGAAAACCTCCACGAGATCCAGTTCAACAATTGCGAATTGCCGTTGGAGAATCTCGTCATTCGCGAGGACGGCTTCAGGAAGCTCCTGAACGCGTTCAACACCCAGCGCTGCCTCAATCCGAGCATATCGCTTGGGCTGGCCGAGGGTGCTTTTGACGAAGCATGCAACTATGTCAGGGATCGGACGGTGTTCGGAAGGGCGGTCGCCGACTATCAAGGCGCGCGGTGGAAGCTCGCGGAGATGTACCGCGAGATCGAGACGGCCCGCAGTATCCTCTATCGCGCCTGCATCACCGCCAATCCGTTTCCCGATCCTTTCATGGCGGCGGTGGCCAAGATCACGTGCAACGAGATGTCCAGCCGGGTCACCAGCGAGGCGATCCAGTTGCATGGCGGATTCGGTTTCACCGACGAATACGCGGTCTCGCGTCTCTATCGCGGCGCGCGCTACGGCACGCTCGGCGGCGGCACCACCGAGACGCTCCGTGATCTCATCGGCAAGCGGATCGTGGATGCGGCGGCGACGGGCGCCGAGCTCCTGGCCTACGACATGATGAACGGGGCCTGATCGAGTCCCTGTGCGCGCAGCGGACTATCCCGGGTATCCTTGCTCCCCGGGCACGGCTGCTCAGCTCGCCGCGACCCCGAACTCCAGGCTGCCCTGCGATCCCCGCACCAGCGTGCCCGGCCGTGCGCCGGTGGCGCGGCCCTCGCGCCGGGTCACCACGCCGGACACGATGGTGGCGTCATAGCCGTCGACCTGCTGCAGCAGCCGCCGTCCGCCGACCGGCAGGTCGTAATGCACCTTCGGCGGATGCAGATGCAGGCGATCGTAATCGATCACGTTGACGTCGGCCTTGAAGCCGGGCGCGAGCAGGCCGCGGTCGTAGAGGCCGACCGAAAGCGCGGTCTTGCGCGACTGCACCGCCACCACGAACGGGATCGACAGTTTTTCGCCGCGGCTGCGGTCGCGGGTCCAGTGCGTCAGGAGATAGGTCGGGAAGCTCGCATCGCAGATGATGCCGCAATGGGCGCCGCCGTCGGATAGGCCCGGCACCGAGCGCGGATCGCACAGCATCTCGCGCGTCGCATCGAGATTGCCGTCGACATAATTGAGGAACGGCACATAGAGCATGCCGCGGCCCTCATCCGCCAGCATCGCGTCATAGGCCAATTCTTCCGGTTTCTTGCCGACGCGGCGGGCCTGCGGGCCCAATGCGTTCTCCTTCGGCTGCTCATAATCCGGCGGATTGCCGAGCAGATACATCTTGTCGTAGTTCGGCCGGAAGAACAGCGGATCGTCGGTGGCGGTGGCGCTTTCGCTCAGGATCGCCGCGCGCACCTCGGACTGATGCAGCCGCTTTAGCCGCTCGGCGAGCGGCAGATGCGCGATCGCCCGGTAGCTCGGATGGGTCTGGAACGGATTGCGCGACAGTTCGAGCCCGAGCAGCAGCCCCACCGGGCGCGCCGCGATCTGCGCGGTGATCGAAAGCCCGCGCGCCGCGGCGGCGTTGATCTCGGCAAAGGTCTGCGCGCCAGCGCTCCGGCGCCTTGTCGTTCTGGGTGATGGAGAAGGTGATCGGGCACTTGGTGTTATCGGCCACCCGCAGCATCATCGGCAGGTCTTCATGGATGGTCGAGAGGTCGAGCACGAATTGCAGCACGCTGCGGCCTTCGCCATGCATCGCCGCCGCGATCGCGGTCAGCTCGTCCTCGCCGGCTTTCAGCGTCGGCGTGAAGTCGCCGGTCGAGGTGCGGTGGTTGAGCGTGCGCGAGGTGGAGAAGCCGAGCGCGCCGGAGCGCACCGCTTCACGCGCGAGCTGCGCCATCGCCTTGTTGTCCTCGGCCGTGGAGGGATCACGGCGCGCGCCGCGCTCGCCCATGACATAGACGCGGAGCGCCGCATGCGGCAGCTGCGCGCCGACATCGATGTCGAAATTCCGCTTCGACAGCCAGTTCATGTAGTCCGGGAAACTTTCCCAGGACCAGGGAATGCCGGCGCTCAACACCGGCTCGGGAATGTCCTCGACGCCTTCCATCAGCTGGATCAGGCGGAGATGATCGGCCGGCTTGCAGGGCGCGAAGCCGACGCCGCAATTGCCCATGATCGCTGTGGTGACGCCGTTCTGCGAGGAGGGCGTGATGTCCTGGCTCCAGGTGACCTGGCCGTCATAATGGGTGTGGACGTCGACAAAGCCCGGCGCCACCAGCTTGCCCCTGGCGTCGATCTCTTCCTTGCCCTTGGCCGGAGACCTTGCCGACTTCGGTGATGCGGCCGTCCTTGATCGCGACATCCGCCTCGTAGAGATCGCCGCCGCGCCCGTCAGCGATGTTGCCGCCGCGGATCACGAGGTCTGGATTGGCTGTCATGGCATTCCCTTGGCGTTTCATCCCGGATTGTGATTTGGCCGCATCATCGGCCACGACCCGGGAGTGTCAACCGCCGGCAATGGGGCTCAGGGCTGCATCCGTCTTGCCGCTCGCGGCCGGCGTTTTCCGCTCGGTGAAAAATGTCAGCAATACCGTCAGCGCCATGAACATGGCGGAAACCAGGAACACCGCATGCGGCATGTTCTGGTCCATGATCCAGCCGAACAGCAGCGGGCTCGCGATACCCGAGAAGTTGAAACCGGTGGAGACGATGCCGAAGGCGCGGCCGGCCGCACCCGGAGGCGCGGCCTCGCGGACCAGCATGTCGCGCGAGGGAGCGATCACGCCGCTCAGGAAGCCCGCGGTCGTCATGACCGCGATGAGCAAGATTGAGGGCAGCGTCACCCATGCGATCAGCAACACCAGCGCGGTGTTAATGGCAAAGCAGGCCGCCGCGACCTGGCCGTGACGGAGGGTGCGATCGGCGAGGTAGCCGCCCGCGAGCACGCCAACGGCGCTGGTGCCGAGATAGGCGGTCAACGCGATGTTGGCGGTCGAGAACGAGGTGCCATAGCCGCCCATCAGCGCCACCACGCCGAAATTGGAGATGCCGGCATTGGAAAGGCCGAGCAGGGTGAAGAAACCCGTCAGCACGATCAGCGCCGGCGTCAGGATGCTTTTCTTCGAACCCGAGATGCTACCCGCCTGCGCATGCCTGGCGCCGGCATCGGGAATGCCCGCGATCAACAGCCACAGCGCGACAACGACACCGACCGCGCCGGCCGCGATCAGCGCGCCGAAGCCGCCGACGAGAGTGACCAGCGTGGCCATGATCGCGGGCGCGACCGCGCCGCCAAGGAAGCCGGCAAAGGTGTGGATGGAAAAGGCGCGGCCCATCCGCGCGGAGTCCATGTGTTCCGACAGGATCGCATAGTCGGCCGGGTGATAGACGCTGTTGGCGATGCCGAGCAGCACGGCGCTGGCGATCAGCCAGGAATAGCTCAGGTGCAGGCCCAGCATGATGAACGACAGGCCGCTGAGGGTGAGGCCGAGCAGCAGGATGACGCGGGCGCCGATGTGGTCGACGATATAGCCGAGCGGCGCCTGGGTCAGGCCGGAGACCACGGCGAATACCGTCAGCGCAAGACCGAGCTCGATATAGCCGACGCCGAGCTGCGCTTTGAGAAACGGAAACAGCATCGGCAGCACCAGCAGATGAAAATGGCTGACCCAGTGCGCAACCGAGATCAGGCCAAGGGTGCGAAATTCGCTGGCGGCCTTGGCTTTTCCCTGGGCTTGTTGCGGTGCGGCGAGGACGTCGGCCATCTCTGCTGGAATTCCACGGTAAAGGCGCGGCAATATCGTCTGATGGTGGTTATTTGTCCATGAACCTGGGCGCATGGCAGCCCTTTCGGACGACGCCAAACTTGGCGATAAATCATTAATCTGTGCGCGCTTTTGGCCTCGTTCGACGGTTCGATCGTTGGATTTGGACGATTCGGGATGCTAAATTCAGGCGTGCAGACGTACCGGATGATTGATCGATGAGACCATCGGTTTCCATGGCAAAGCACCGCGACCAGGTTCGCCGGATCCTGGAGCGCTTTCGTATGGGCAATCCGAAAGTCTTCGGTTCGGCGGCGCGCGGCGACGACAACGAGGGGAGCGATCTCGATATCCTGGTCGAGGCGCCGCCCGGCACGACCTTCTACGATCTCGCGCGGGTCGAACTGGAGTTGGAAGGTGTCCTCGGCTGCAAGGTCGAAGTGCTGACCATGAACTCTCTGTCTCCCGACATTGCCAAAAACGTGGAATCGGACCTCGCGCCCATTCCATGACCCGGCGTTCGGAGTGCGAGTGGTTGTCGGACATGGTTTCCTGGGGTGAGCGCCTGCGGGGTCATCTCGCCGGGATCGATCGCGAAACCTTCTTTGTCGACAAACTCATCCAGGATGCGGTCTCGAAATGCGTGGAAGCCATCGGCGAGGCCGCCGGCAAGCTTGACGATCTCAATCCGGAATTGGACAGGACCGTTCCTGATCTCAATCTGAAACTGGCTCGCAAGACGCGAGATCGCCTTTCGCACGGATACTATCGTATCGATCTGGTCCTGCTGTGGGAGACGGTAGTGGCCGACATTCCGAAAACACTAGCCGCGGCCAAGGCAATTAGATCACAATACGAAGGCGGACATGGCGCCGGAGGAGAAGATTTGGGCGATCCACCGGCTTGACCAGTTCGCCTTGATCGATCGCTCGTCACGCAGGTTCCGATGCCGCTCCGCGTGCTCTTATCCGAAGGATCCAGCACTTCGGCCCGTGAGGCGATCACGGTCCTCGGGCTCGCCGGTCACATGGTCGAGGTCTGCGATCCCTCGCCCTGGTGCCTCGGGCGATATTCACGCTTTGTGAAGAAGTTCCACCGCTGTCCGCCGCTGCGCGACGATCCCGCGGGCTATCTTGCCTTTGTCGAGAAGTTGCTGGCGTCGAACCGGTTCGACGTGCTGCTGCCGACCCATGAGCAGGGCTATTTGTTCGCGCGTGTCGCGGAGCGGCTGAAGGGGTATGCCGGGCTCGCACTGCCCACCTTCGAAAGCTATCGTGCCGTGCATGGCAAGGCCGGCTTCAGCCGGCTGCTGTCCAGCCTGAGATTGCCGCAGCCGGCGACTAGGATCGTGACCTCCGAAGCCGCTTTGCGCGCGAGCATCCGCTTTCCCGCCGTGATTAAGACCTCGGTCGGCACCGCAAGCCGTGGCGTCTTTGTCGTGCGCGAGGCCGGCGATCTCGATAAGGCCACGCAGGAGCTTGTCGCCGGCGATGCGTTCGCCGGCGAGGTGCTGGTGCAGGAATGGATCGCTGGCACGGTCGAAAAGGCGCAATCGGTGTTCTGCCGCGGGCAATTGCTTGGCTTCCATGCCTATCGGCAGGTGGCGCCGGGCATCAGCGGCGGCGAGGCGATCAAGGAGAGCGTGAGCCGTCCCAACATTCGCACCATGCTGGAAACGATCGGCGAAAAACTCGCCTGGCACGGCGCGCTCTCCATCGACTATCTGATGCCGGAGCGCGGTGCGACGCCGCGCCTGATCGACTGCAATCCGCGGCTGGTCGAGCCGATGAGCGCCTATCTTGCCGGCACCGATCTCGTCGGCCTGCTGCTGCTGGTCTCATGGGGCGAAACGCCTGCGCCGCGGCCGGACAGCCGGACCGGCGTGCGTACCCATCTTGCGATGCAAGCCCTGCTCGGCCTCGCCTCGCGCGGCGGCACGCGGGGTGATCTCCTGCGCGAATGTCTTCGTCTGGCAAGAGGACGCGAACCTTATGATGGAAGCCAGGAAGAAATGACGCCAGTGGGAACGGATTGGCTGAGCTCGGTGCCGCTTGGCCTGACGGCCGGCTTGCTGCTGGCGCAGCCGGGCGCGGCGACCAGGTTCGCGCACGGCGGCTTTGGCGCGCATCTGCTGAGCCGCGACAGCATCCGGCAGATCGAGAGCAAGGAGTTCAGCTAGCGCCGCGTACCATGTTGCACCCGCTCATTCGACCAGGTTGCGAGGCAACATCTCGCCGAATGCCTTGGCGGACCTGTCCGGAAGGTTTAGCCTGTCGAAACTCGATACCGTTTTGGCTGCATGGGACGATCGCTCATTTGCAAACGAGCGGAGCAAGCCGGCGATGAAGACGATTCTAGTGCCAACCCAGAATATCGCTGCCATGGCGTCCACGCTTGAGACGGCGGTGCTGCTTGCGCAGCGCACCGGCGCCTATGTCGAGGGTGTTCCGCTGTGGTTTGGCGCTCCCGAATTTGTCGTGGCGGAGCTTGCCAGCGGCTTTTCCATGGAGGTCTATCGGGCGCGGCGCGAAGACGAAACGGCGGGTGCGCGCAAGCTGTTCGAGACCTTCATGCAGCAGCACAATGTTCCTGCCGCCAAGACGACCCCGGATCGACCCTGGTTTGGCTGGTTTGATGCCGTGTCACCGGGCGAATCCCTTGTCGGCAGCCATGGCCGCACCTTCGATGTGATCGTCATGAGCAGGCCGGACGTCGATACGGCCGGTCCCTATAACCGGGCGATCGAGTCGGCGCTGTTCGAGAGCGGCCGGCCCGTGCTGCTGTCGCCACCGGTCGCTCCCAAACAGATCGCGACCAACATCATGATCCATTGGAACGGCAGCACCGAGCAGGCCCGCGCCAACGCCTTCGCCATGCCGTTGCTGCGGCTGGCCGGACGCGTGACGGTGTTGACGGTCCTCGGTGGTCAGGACGTGCCGGGTCCGTCACCCGACCAGGTGCGCAAGCAATTGCGCTATAACGGCATCGCGGCCGAGCCAGTGAGCATCGAGCTGGAAGGCCGCAGCACGGGTGAAGCCGTCCTCGCCGCGGCCGAGGCGGAAGGCGCCGATCTCCTGATCAAGGGCGCCTTCACCAGGAACCGGCTGCGGCAAATGATCTTCGGTGGTGCCACCAGCCACATCATGCAGCACGCGCAGGTCCCGGTGTTGATGGCGCACTAGATTGTTGTCGGCGCATGATCTCCGCGCAAACGCTATGCGTTTGTCGCGAGGGGAAAACCGCCACACGCTTTTCCGGATCATGCGCTAGCGCTTTCGCGCCGACGGAGGCCGCCGGGCGTCCGGCGCCGCTTGCCGCGTGAGCAAGCCGCCGCCGGCGATGAAAGTCCAAAGCTTCTCGGTCAGTTCGCCGGCGTTCGGCCGCTTGCGCGACGACAGTGCATGAGCAACCGCCTGATTGATGCCGCCGACGATCGCGGCGCCCGCAAAAACCGGATCGATTTGCCGTGAGATGTAGCCCTGCTTCTGACCGTTGGCGATGTTGCGGGCCGCCAGCTCGATCATCTGGGCGCGGCGTCCGGTGTCGATCGCAATCACCTCTGCGCTGCCTCTCAGCTTTCCCATGATCAAATGAGTGGCCGGATCGGCGTAGAGAAAATCGATACTGGCCTTGAGCCTGGCCTTTTCCCGGACCGGCCAGGCCAGCGATTTGTCGACCGAGTGATTGACGATGGCTTCGTGACGATCGTGGAAATCGGTGATCAGGACGGCGATCAGCCCGGCCTTCGATCCGAAGTAATGATAGGCGAGGCCGACCGAGACGTCCGCCCGGCGCGCCACGTCGGCGATCTCGAAATCGCCTTCGCCATCGATCAGTTCCCTCATCGCCGCGGCCACGATGCGATCGCGCGTGCCGGTTTCGCCATTGCCCCTCGCGCGAATGGCCTCGCTGACGGCCGGTCGTCTTGCCATCTTGACTCCTGAATTGAATTCAATTCAATATAGCCAGGCGCGGGTTGGATCAATGGTATTTGTTCGAGGACCTTGCCCATGGCACCCCTGGCTCAGTCGGCATCCCCTGACTCCCTTCAGGCCTTTCCCTGGTTCCAGGGCCGCTCCTTCGAGGATTGGCGCGTCGAATTCGATCGTCGCGGCTTCCTGATCTTCGAGCGCGTGCTGCCGGCCGACAAGGTTGCGGCAATCCGTGATGCGCTTGCGCCCCATCTCGGGCGGGATCTCAAAGGCCGCAACGATTTCGAGGGATTGAACACCAACCGGGTCTATGCGCTGCTGGCGAAATCGCCGCTGTTCGCCGAGCTGGTGATCCATCCGCTGGTGCTCGCCTTCGTCGAAGCGGAGCTTGGGCCAAGCTGCCTGCTGTCGGCCTTCCTCGCCATCAACCTGCATCCGGGCGAAACCGTGCAACCCTGGCACACCGACGACGGCGGCGCGCGGCTGCCGCGCCCGCGCCCCGCGCTGGGCGTCAGCACGTTCTGGGCCATCGACGACACGACCGAGACCAACGGCAGCACGGAAGTCATTCCCGGCAGCCACCTGTGGGACGGGCGCCGGATCGAGGGCGCGGCGACGCCTGCCGATTTCAATGCCAGATCGGCACTGGACCAGGATCATGATCCCGGTTTCCACGCGGATGCCGTGAAGCTTGCGATGCCGTCAGGCTCGCTCGCGATCGCGAAAGGCACGCTCTGGCACCGTGGCGGCAGCAACCGCTCGAAACGGCCGCGCCTGATCATCACGCCGCAATATTGCGCCGGATGGCTGCGGCAGCTCGAGAACATGTGTCTCGCTGTGCCTCCGGATGTGGCGGAAAATCTGCCCGAGCGCGCGCGAGAGCTGATCGGCTATTCGATCCACCCGCCGTTCATGGGCTATGTCGACGGCGTGCACCCGAAGCGATTGCTGCGGGCCAAGACTATGCCGTCGAACTGACGCCCATGCTCGCGCGTCAGCACGGCGGAGAACCGGTAACATTGCACATCTGAGATTTCGCAGGATTCCGGGTCTGGTCCGGAACCGTCGTCGTGCCGCGTTTCGCGTGGACCCGCTGGCCGTCCCGGAATGACAAGGTCAATTATAACGGCTCGTCGTCGTTGCCGTAGCGATCGCGTTTCGGCGTCGCCATGTCGCCGTCTTCTTCGTCATCGTCGGTGCGCGGGGGAGGCGGCGGCTTCTTTAATTTGTCGTCGGATTTCGGCGGCTCGTTCTTCTTGCCGGTGTTACCCATTTGATCTTCCCCTGACGGCGTCGCCGTGTGAAAACGCATCAGCCGTGCAGCACCGGGCCGCCGGCCTTCTTCCAGGCGTCGATGCCGCCGGCGATATGCGCGGCGTTGGCGAGCCCGGCTTCCTTGGCGGCTTTCACCGCCATCGCCGAGCGCTCGCCAAACGCACAGAAAAACACAATGCGCCGGCCGGTCGCGGCCGCGACCTCGCGCAGCATGCCGCCGGGCTTGAGGCTCTCGTCGATCGACGGGTAGGGCGCGTGCAGCGCGCCGGAGAGCGTGCCGTGCTTGGTACGCTCGCTAGTCTCGCGCAGGTCGACCAGCAGCACGTCGGTCCGGCCGAGGCTCTCGATGGCCTGGCGCGCGTTCAGCGAAAGGCCCTGCTTGTCCAGTTCGTCCTGATGCAGCCCGACATGCATGTTGGCGGGGATCACCACGTCCATCAGCTTCGGATTGGGCAAATTGAGATTGCCCATCAGCTCGACATATTCGTCGATCGAGCGCACCTGCAGCCGCGGATTGTAGCGCTTCTCCTCGCCGATGGTGGAGACGGTATCGCCCTTGTAGTCATGTGCGGGGAATACCAGCGTCTCCTCCGGTAGCTTCAACAGCCGGTTGAAGATCGAATCATATTGCGCCCGCGCGCTGCCGTTCTGGAAATCGGTGCGGCCGGTGCCGCGGATCAGCAACGTGTCGCCGGTGAAGACGCGATCGCCCATCAAGTAGCTGTAGGAATCGTCGGTGTGTCCGGGCGTGTACATCACGTCCAGCGCCAGTCCCTCGATCGTCACCTTGTCGCCGTCGGACACCCGCATCGACACCACGTCGGCCTTGCTCTGCTCGCCCATGATGGTGATGCAATGGGTGCGGTCGCGGAGTTCACCGAGGCCGGTGACATGGTCGGCGTGCAGATGGGTGTCGACCGCCTTGACCAGTTTCAGATCGAGCTCCTGCAGCAATTTGCAATAGCGCTCCGCCTTTTCCAGCACGGGGTCGAGGATCAGTGCCTCGCCGCCGGGACGGCTCGCAAGCAGATAGGAATAGGTGCCGGACACGCTGTCGAACAGCTGACGAAAGATCATGGATTGATTACCGCCGAAAACTGATTCCCGATCCTATCACATCGGGGCCGGGCGTAGCTCCAGCCCTGATGTGACAGGATTGCTTCACGGCCTGACCAATGTATATCCGTTTTCGGTCAGCAACAGTATCTGCCCGACGCCGACCTGGACCGGGGTTGCGCCGGGCATGATGTCGGGCCGCCGGCCGGTCTCGCGCTCCATGGTGTCGACGGTATTCAGGCACACGTCGAAGCGCACACCCTGCGCGATCAGGCTCTCGACCTGCTTTCGGCTCGGATTTTCGCTGCGCAGCAAATCGATTCCCGGGCCGAACGCCACCACTTCGATCGCGACCTTGTCGGGATCGTAGAATTTCAGCAGGTTGTTGGCGATGCTGATCACCAACGCCTGCTTGCGCGGATCATTATCCGAAAGCTGCAACACGATTTTGTGCTCTGCAAAAGGCTTGTCCTGCAGCGGCGTCTGCTGTGCGCCAACCGCTGACGCAAGCGTGAGCGTGAGCGAGGCGGAGATCACGAGGATGCGAAACATTTTCGAAAACTTGTTCATCCCGCAATCCCCGGATTGCCGTCGACGCCCTTCAGCGTGACGTTCTTGCCATATGGCAACGGCGTCTTGCCGGAGCGGAGATAATTCGCGAACACGTCCCATACCGGCGTGCCCGCTTGCGGATTGACCGACGCCCAGCCCGCCACCTTGTAGTTCTTGTCCGCTTCAAGTGGCCGACCGCTTTCGAGCTGCAATTCGGAGATGCGCTTGCCGACGCTCTCCGCGGGCGTGCAGGTGTAGGTCAGCCCGCCGACGCGGACCATGTCGCCGCCCTGCTGGTAGTAGGGATCGGCGTTGAACAGATTGTCGCAGACGTCCTCCAGCACGTCCTTGATCTGGCTGCCGGTCATCGCCTGCACATAGGTCTCAGGATAGGTGATCGCGGTTTCCGCCAGCACATCTTCCATGGTGAGCGCCTGGCCCGCCAGCGCGGTGGTGCCCCAGCGGAAACCGGGCGACAGTGAGATCTCGGCATTCAGTTCGCGAAGCAAGGCATCGCAGATCAGCGTGTCCATCGAACCGGAAAAATTGCCGCGGCGGAACAGCAGGCGGTCAGCGGTCGCGATCTTGTCGGCCCACACCTTCGAATGCGCCGCGTGCAATTGCTCGACCAGCGCCTGCATCGCGGTGTCCGGCTTCAACAGCTCCGAATAGACCGGCAGCAAATGATAGCGGAAGTCTTTCACCTTGCCCCTGCCGAGATCGAGGTCGATCACGCCCAGAAATTTCCCGTTCGAGCCGGCATTGGTGACGAGCGTCCCGCCGGCCGCGTTCTTGATAAAGACAGGCTGCGGCACGGCGTCGTGGGTGTGTCCTCCCAGGATCACGTCGATGCCGCTGACGCGGCTTGCGAGCTTCAGGTCGACATCCATGCCGTTATGGGACAGCAGAATGACGGCATCGACCTTGTCGGTGTCGCGATGGGTGGTGACGAGCTTCTGCAGCTCGTCGTCGCGGATGCCGAAGGTCCAGTCCGGCGTGAAGCGCTTCGGATGCGCGATGGGCACATAGGGGAAGGCTTGACCGATCACGGCGATGCGAAAGCCGCCGATCTCCTTGATCAAGGATGGTTTGAACACGCGGCCCGAGGCGGGGTCGAACGCTTTCGCGTCATTGAACTTGGCTTCCTCGGTGAGGAAGACGTTCTGGGCCAGGAACTCGCCCTTGAAGTTGGCGAGATTCTTGCGCAGCGCCTCCTCGCCATAGGTGAATTCCCAATGGCCGGTCATCGCCTCGATGCCGAGCAGGTTTGACGCCTGCACCATGTCGGCGCCCTGCATGGAATTGGCGAGCCCGGTGCCCTGCCAGAGGTCGCCGCCGTCAACGAGCAGCGAGCGGCGCTCTCCAACGTCGCTGCGCAGTCTGTCGATCAGCGTCTTGAGATGCGCAAAGCCGCCGAGCTTGCCGAAGCGAGGTGCCGACTTCTCAAAATCGAGTGAGGTGAAGGCATAGGCTTCGGCGCTGTCCGCGCCGATGCCGAAACGTTCGAGAAAAGCCTTTCCGACCAGATGCGGCGGTCTTCCGGCCATCTCGCCGATGCCGATATTGACGCTGGGTTCGCGGAAGTACACCGGCTGCAGCTGCGCATGGGTGTCGGTCAGGTGCAGGACACGCGCATTGCCGAAGCGCTCGATATCGTAGAGGCTCGGACTGTCGGCCGCGCGTGACGCGCGGAGGATCCCGCCGGAGACGGCAGCAGCGCCCGAAAGTTTCAGAAAATCCCGCCGGCGGATTTTCATCGCGAACTCGCCCCACACACTTCAGCGAATTTCCAGATCCTTCCAGCGTTCCCTCTCGCTGGTCGCCTGGAAGATCGAGGCTTTCGCCAGGGCCTCGGCTTCCTTCGCTGCAGATATCGCGCCGTCGAAGTCGCCGGCGGTCGCGGCCTTCTTCGCGGCCGCAAGCTGCGCTTCGGTCGTGGTCCATTTGTTGCGCAACTGGTCGGCTTGCTTCTCGGCAGCTTCTGCTGCGGAGAGCGCCGCCTTGTAGTCGGCCTCGGAGGCAGCGAAGGCCGGCATCGCGCCTGTCATCAGCAACACCACGGTGAGCAACGTATTCCGCATCACGTTCATGGCCGCGCTCCCGGGCCTGAAATCGGCAAGCCGTTGGCGACATAGGACAGGAAATATTCGACGTCGCGGTATTCATCGGATTGCGGCTCAAGCGGAACCGCGCGGGTCTGGCTGTTGCAGGTGACGAAACGCCGGCTGATCGTGCCCATGCCGTTCCATTCCGAGCGATAGATCGGCATCGCGTTCAGGATGCCATAGGCGGGTGCCAGGATTTCGGCGCGAATGCGCTCGCCCGGGCTTTGCACATGACATGTCGCGCAGGAGAAATTGAGCTGGCCGCGGCGGGTGTAGAAATAGCGCTTGCCGTTCTCATAGGCTTCCAGCGCGCGGGGGTCGTTCGGGATCTTGATGTCAAAAGGCTTGCCGCGTGAGGTGAACGCCATATAGGCGGTGAGCGAGGCCATCTCGTCCTTCACATAGGAATAAGGCTGTTCGCCATTGGCCTCGCGGCAGCGGTTGAGCGCGAGTTCCAGCGTGACGACCTTGCCTTCCTTCTCGTCGAAATAAGGATAGTTCTGGCGGACGCCGATACCGCCGTCCGGGAAGCAATCCGCGTAGGTCTTGCCGTTCTTGAACGGTTTGGAGAACATCTCCTTGCCGGCTTCCAGCGCGAATTCGTAAGGGGGAAATTCCTCCTTCTCCTGCCACTGCCTGCGCATGTCCTCATTCATCGAATAGGGACCGTTGACGAAATCCTCGAGCTTCACCTTCGGGAATTTGTCGGTGAAGAATTTCTTGAATGCCTTCGCGTCCACGGCCGGATCGGGCGCGTCGGTGGCAGCGATCGCGGAAGCCGCGAGAGAAGCGAGCGCCGCAAACCCAAGCGCGGCAGCGGCAGAGAGGAGGATCGGTCGCACGCGCATGGTCACCCGATCTTCGCCATGGTGGTGTCGGTCGCGCCCTTGTTGTCGATCCAGCTGATCTTGAGGTCGTCGCCCTTGGCGCCGCCCTTGAAGCTGAATTTCACATAAGGGTCTTTCGAAACAGCCGGGCCCCAATCGGCGAGGAACACGGCCTTGCCGTTATGCTCGAAGGTGAGCTGCTGGATGAAATGCGGCGGGATCAGCTGCCCCTGCGCATCCTTCACAAAGCCGGAATCCATCGGATGCTGGATCAGCGCCTGCACCTCCGTGGTGTCGCCGTTGGCGGTGGCGCGCACGCGAATGGTCGATGCCATCGATCTCTTCCTTCACCTATGTTTTGCGCATGATCTTGTCGGAAAACCGGTTCCCACTTTTCCGGATCATGCCCGTTAGCCGCCGCAGCCGCCGACGGTGACTTTCACTTCCTTGGTCGCGGAGAAGAGCTTGCCGGAGGACTCCACGATCGCGATCACGTTGCAGGTTTTGGCCATCTTCAGGCGGTTGGCGACAGCGGGCGTGGTGCCGGCTGCTATCACATAGGACGCCGCCAGCGCATTCGGGTTCTCGCTGACGAAGAATGAGATCGAGGTGACGTCAGCAAGCGTCGTCGTCACCGCGATCGGCACCACCGCGCCGTTCTCGGCGATCTCGGGCGCATCGAGCTTGATCTTGTCGCTCGCCTCCGCGGTCTTGCCATAGAGCGCCTTGATCGCCTCGGCGTCGGTCTTCTGCTTGAAGGCGTCTTCCGGATATTTGTCGTTCGCCGCGGCAAGGGCCGGCATGGTCCCGAAGCCGAGGCCGACCAGCGCGACCGAGCCCGCGCCTTGCAGGACGAGGCGGCGCGTGAGCGAGGAGCGGGTGTTCATCATCAAGTCTCCGTCAGAGCGTCTGCAGGAAATCGACGATCGCGTTGATCTCCTGCTCGGTCAGAATGCGGTTGCGGCCGAACGGCGGCATCACCGTCAGCGGATTGCGCCTGGTCTCGTCGTTCACGATCGCGACCAGGTCGTTGCGGTCGTAGCGCGCCTTGAGGTCTTTCAGCTGCGGGCCGATCGTGCCGGGCAGGTCGCCGCCCTTGATCTCGTGGCAGGTCAGGCAATTGCCCTTGCCGCGATCGAAGGCAAGCTTTTGCCCGTCGGCGGCGGCAGATTGAGCCTGCGCGAGCGGCACGGACAAGACAGCCGAGAAGACGGCGGTAGCAGCGAATTTGACGGCGAAATGGAAGTTCAAGGGCGTTTCCGGCGATTTTGTTGCAGGAAATATAGTTCGCAAAAAGCACAAAGGCCATCTTCTGGCAATCCGGATTATCGACGCGGATAATTGGGGTTAAAATGCGCTCGCGCATTGCGGACAGGAGCGGCCGATGGCGGAATATGTGATGGAATTCGGCAAAGACGGACGGCCCGTCGAGCCTGACGGCCGGCTCGATGCGGCAGCCTTCCATCGCAACCATGCGCCGATCTGGGCCGTGCTGGAAAAGTTCCTCGCTGGTAATTCCGGCGATGTGCTGGAAGCCGGCAGCGGCACCGGCCAGCACGTCGTGCATTTCGCCCGCAATAGGCCCGACATCACCTGGTGGCCGAGCGATTTCAACGAGGCTCACCTGAAGAGCGTCGAGGCGTGGCGCGCCCATGTGGGCCTTGCAAACATCCGCCCGCCGCTGGCGATCGATCTCACCGATCCCGCCTGGTGCGCGGCGATGACCGACGGCAGCGGTCCGCCGAAACTGGCGGCGGTATTCTGC
This sequence comes from uncultured Alphaproteobacteria bacterium, assembly GCA_963739755.1. Lineage (GTDB taxonomy): Bacteria > Pseudomonadota > Alphaproteobacteria > Rhizobiales > Xanthobacteraceae > Bradyrhizobium. The sequence goes on from CAVUCB010000009.1 coordinate 28,976, forward strand.
GCCAACGTCATCCACATCGCGCCCTGGCGCGTCGCCGAAGGCCTGTTCGAAGGCTGCGGCCGCTACCTGCAATCCGGTGGGCACCTTTTCCTCTACGGCCCCTTCAAGCGCGACGGCAAGCACACCGCCGTTTCCAATGCCGTGTTCGACACCAGCCTGCGCGATGGCAATCCGGAATGGGGCGTGCGCGACATCGCCGACGTCGAAAAACTCGCGGCGCAGAACGGCCTCGCGCTGCAGGAAGCCGTCGAGATGCCCGCCAACAACATGATCCTGGTTTTCGCTCGACGCTAGCGCATGATGGAAAGTGTGTCGCGGTTTTCCCTCGCGACAAACGCGTAGCGTTTGCGCGGAGATCATGCGCAAACAAAAATCTAGAGCGCGATGACGATTTATCCCAATCTCATCGCGCTATAGGCGCCGTCCTGCCAGCCGATCTTTTCTTTCAGGAAGCTGGAGCCCAGCATCGTGAACGCGGCGCGCTCCCGGTTGTCCTTGCCATAGCCGTGGCCGCCGGCCGCGGGCTCGTAGAGCCAGGCCTCATATCCCATGGCCTGCAGCTTGGCCGTCATCTTGCGCGCATGGCCGGGATGCACGCGGTCGTCGCGCCGCGTCGTGGCGATCAGGATCGGCGGATATTTCTGGCCGGGTTTCGCAAGATGATAGGCGGAATAGGTTTTCAGCCAGTCCCACTCCTCCGGTTTGTCGGGGTCGCCATATTCGGCGATCCAGCTCGCGCCCGCGAGCAGCCTGGTGTAGCGGCGCATGTCGATCAGCGGGATGGTGCAGAACAACGCGCCGAAGCGTTCGCCATAGCGCACCAGCATGTTCGAGATCAGGATGCCGCCGTTCGATCCGCCTTCGGCAGCGATGCGGCCGGCGCCTGTCACGCCGCGGCGGACGAGATCGGCCGCGACCGCGGCGAAATCATCATGCGCGAGACGTTTGCCGGCGTGACGGCCGGCATCGTGCCAGCGCGTGCCGAACTCGCCGCCGCCGCGGATATTGGCCAACACCGTGGTGCCGCCGCGCTCCAGCCAGAACTTTCCAAGCGCGGAATTGTAATAGGGTCTGACCGCAAGGCCGAACCCGCCATAGGCGCTCATATGCACCGGCGCGTCGCCGGTTTGCTTCGCAGGGCCCGTCTGCACATAGGGAATCCGTTCGCCATCGACCGAGATCGCCTCGTGCTGCGTCACCACGAGCCCGTCTGAATTGAAGGTGCGGGGCGCCTGCTTCAGCAGCGCGGGGGCGCTGACGCGCTCGATCAATTGCAGTGAGGCCGGCGTTAACGGGCCCTGGATGTTGGCGAGTAGTTCGCCATTGCCTTCCGATTCGTCGCGGTCGAGACGCCAGACATCGACCGTGCCGATCTCGGGCAGGCCCGGCAGGCCGCCACGTGCCCAGCCATCGGCAGACGGTGTCACGACCTCGAAGGCTGGCCGCAATTCGTCGAGGATCGGCAGCACGAGCCGGTTGGCGGCCCAGAAAAACCCCTGCAGCGCGCGGCGTGGTCCGGGCTCGAACACGACGTCGAAATTGCGATCGCCGGCAAGGAAAGCGGACAGCGTAGCGCCGAGCACGCTATCGGACGCGTAGGTGCGGCTGCCGACCGTCCAGGGCGAGCGCAGCTTGACCGCGAGCCAGTCGCCATGGGCTTCGACCCTGGCGTCGGTCGGTAGATCGAGCTTGACGCGCGCGCCGGTTTCGTCGCCGAGCCAGAAGTCCATGTTCAGGAAATCGATCATGTCGACGAACCACACGCGCGGCGTCGCGCCGGTGCGATCGACCCCGAAATAGAGTCCCATGTGATCTGGCGTCGTCTCGACGATCACCGTCGCCTGATCGGCATTCTGCCCGCGATGCCAACGCCTGATGGTGCGGGCATAGCCCGACGCCGTCGCCATGCCCTCGCCATAGGCGCTCGCCAGCAGCAGCGTATCGGCATCGAGCCATTCGGCGCCGCCCTTGGCTTCGGGCAGAATGAAGCCATCGCTGACGAAGGCTTTGGTGTCGAGATCGAATTCGCGAAGGGTGACGGCGTCACTGCCGCCGCGCGACAGGCTCAGGATCGCGCGCGAGCTTCCGTCCGGTGCGATCTGCGCCCAGTTCAATAGCCAGTCGGCATTCTCTTCGGCCGCGAGACGATCCACGTCCAGCAGGCTTTCCCATTGCGGCTGTGATTTCTTGAACTCCGCGAGCGTCGTCCGGCGCCAGAGGCCGCGCGGGTGGCTGTCGTCTTTCCAGAGGTTATAGACGAGGCCGCGGCGGCGGATGACATAGGGGATATTGTCCGGCCGGTCGTAGATCGCCGCCAGCGCGTCGCGGTCGTGCTCAAATTTCGCGCCGCCGAATTTCTCCAGCGTGATCCGGCTCTGCCGTTCGACGAAATCGAGGGCGCGCGGGCTTTCCACCTCCTCCAGCCAGAGATAAGGATCGTCATCGGGAGCAGCGATCGTCGGCCGGTCGTCCATGCGTGCAAACCCGCTCTCTGAGATTTCGCCGGAAGGCATCCTTGATAGCGCAGGCGTTGGCGGCCTGTCCAATGTGCGTCTCATGCATGGCCCGCGCCCGCTAGCGCCGGTTGATCCGTTCATCGCGTCTCTACATAGTGCCGCGGAATAACAGGCCCGTGAAGGCCAATTCGGAAACGCCATGATCGATGTGACGGCCAGCGACGAGTACGCCAACGATGCCCGCGTCAAGGCGAATGTGGTACGGCTTGCGGCGGCACAGGCGTTGACCGGCGCCAATTCGGCCGTGATCTTCGCGACCGGCTCGATCATCGGCGCGACGCTCGCGCCGAATATCTCGCTCGCGACCGTACCTCTGTCGATGTACGTGCTGGGGCTTGCCGCCGGCACGCTGCCGACCGGCGCGATCTCGCGGGCCTATGGCCGCCGCGTCGCCTTCATCATCGGCACCGGCTGCGGCACCGTCACCGGACTGCTCGGCGCCTACGCCATTCTGCACGCTTCGTTCTGGCTGTTCTGCTGCGCCACCTTCCTCGGCGGGCTCTATGGCGCGGTGTCGCAATCCTATCGCTTCGCCGCCGCCGATGGCGCCAGCACCGCGTACCGGCCCAAGGCCGTGTCCTGGGTGATGGCGGGCGGCGTGTTCGCCGGCGTGCTCGGTCCGCAGCTCGTGCAATGGACCATGGACATCTGGCCGCCTTATCTGTTCGCCTTCTCCTTCATGGTGCAGGCCGCGGTCGCACTGGTCGCGATGGCGATTCTTTCCGGCGTCGACGCGCCAAAGCCGTCGCCGGCGGACCTGCATGGCGGCCGTCCGCTGTTCGAGATCGTGCGGCAGCCGCGCTTCATTGCGGCGGCTCTGTGCGGCATCATCGCCTATCCCATGATGAACCTGGTGATGACCTCGGCGCCGCTCGCGATGAAGATGTGCGGGCTCTCGTTGAGCGATTCCAATTTCGGCATTCAGTGGCACATCGTCGCGATGTACGGCCCGAGCTTCTTCACGGGCTCGCTGATCGCCCGTTTCGGCGCACCCGTCATTGTCGCGCTGGGCCTCGTGCTGGAAGCCGTCGCCGCCACCATTGGGCTCACTGGCATCACCGCTCCGCATTTCTGGGCGACCTTGATGGTGCTGGGGCTGGGCTGGAATTTCGGCTTCATCGGCGCGTCCGCGCTGGTGCTGGAAACGCACCAGCCGCAGGAGAAGAACAAGGTGCAGGCCTTCAACGATTTCCTCGTGTTCGGCATGATGGCGATCGGCTCGTTCTCCTCCGGCCAGCTGCTTGCGAATTACGGCTGGACCGCGGTCAATCTCGTGGTCTACCCGCCGGTGCTGCTCGGTCTCGTCGTGCTCGGGCTCACGTCATTCGCGAAGCGCCGCGCGCGGCTCGAAGCGGTCGACGAATTCCCTGAACCCAGCATCTGATGCCAACTACTGACACTTCGATCGGCGTCGAAGCAATTTGATCTGGCGGAGTTTTGGGCCAAGCCCACATCATGGGCCCGAAACAGGAGATGATCCGTGGACGCCTCCAGCCCCATCACCATCGACGAAAATTCCCTGCGCTACGAAGGCTGGCGCATTGTCGCGGTCTGCTTCCTGGTCGCGACCTTCGGCTGGGCCTTCGGCTTCTATGGCCAGAGCGTCTATCTCGCCGAATTGCACCGGCTGCACGGCTGGCCGGCGTCTCTGATATCGGGGGCGACCACCTTCTTCTATCTGTTCGGCGCCGCGGTCGTGGTCTTTGTCGCCGAGGCCGTGAAGAAATTCGGCCCGCGCAACTGCCTGGTCGCGGGCGCCTGCGCCACGGCCATCGCCGCGATCTCGCTCGGGCAGGTGCGCGAGCCGTGGCAGCTTTACCTCGCCAACGCGATGCTGGCCTTCGGCTGGGCCGGCATGAGTCTCGCCATGATCAACAACACACTCGGGCTCTGGTTTGCCAGGAAACGCGGCATGGCGATCAGCCTCGCGCTGAACGGCGCGAGCTTTGGCGGCATCGCCGGCGTGCCGCTGCTCGTCATCGCCATCGCCCATTTTGGCTTTCCGACTGCGATGATGATTGCGGCCTGTGTGATGCTCGTGCTGGTGGTGCCGACCGTGCTGATCTTCGTCGGCAAGCCGCCGCTGCTGTCGGGCAGCGCGGTGGCATCGCCTGCCGATACGCCCTCGGCCACGCATATCCGGAAGCGTGCGCTGCGCGACGTCGCCTTTCTCTCGGTGACAACGGCGTTTGCGCTGGTGTTGTTCGCGCAGGTCGGCTTCATCGTGCACCTGATCTCGTTCCTCGATCCCGTGATCGGCCGGGCCAGCGCCACCACCGCGATTGCGCTGTTGACGGCGATGGCGGTGGTCGGCCGCGTGCTGTTCTCGACGGTGATCGACCGCCTCAACCAGCGGTTCGCTTCGGCGCTGTCGTTCCTGAGCCAGGCGGCGGCGCTGGTGGTGCTGATCAACTTCCGCAATGAATACGCGCTGATCGCGGCCTGCGGCGTGTTCGGCTTCTCGGTCGGCAATCTGATCACGCTGCCGTCGCTGATCGTGCAGCGCGAGTTCGATGCACGCTCCTTCGGCGTCCTGGTCAGCCTGCAGACGGCGATCGCGCAGGTCACCTATGCCTTCGGCCCCGGCGTGGTCGGCGTGCTGCGCGATCTCTCCGGCAGCTACACCCTGCCGTTTTACGGCTGCATCGCGCTGGAATTGACCGCGGCGGTGCTGATCATGATCCGCGGAAAAGCGTCGTCATTGCGAGTTGGGACCGGCGTTAAGGCGCCGACCCGCGTTGGATGAAACTGTTCGAGCGGGAGCCAGTGCGGTATTTTGGGAGGCCGTCGGCAAAGAGGTCGGTTTCTCCCTGGTGCGCGAGAGCCCGGTTGCGAGTTGGACCCGGGTAGCCTGGATGACCCACACTGACGCGGAGGGGCAACACTGCCCTGGAGCACGCTTCCTAGGATTCTCTTCTGACAGGCGCCCATGCCGGCGGCGCGAACCGTAGAGGAGAAGAGCATGGATGTTTTGTATGAACGGGTGGCCGGTCTTGATGTGAAAGGACACGGTGGTGGCTTGTGTGCGGATCGTGGCGGACGGGAGAACGAAGCGGGAGTGTCGGACGTTTGCGACCACGACGGAGCAGCTTGTGGCGCAGAGGGCGTGGCTCGAAGAATGCCGGTGCACGCACGTGGCGATGGAGGCCACGGGTGTCTATTGGATGCCGGTGTTTCGGATTCTTGATGCAGGCAAGTTCGAGTTGGTCGTAGCCAATGCGGCGCACATCAAGAATGTGCCCGGTCGCAAGACCGACGTGAACGATGCGATGTGGATCGCCGACCTGTTGGCTTGCGGGCTGATCCAGGCGAGCTTTGTCCCGAACGAGGAGGTGCAGGAGCTGCGCGCGCTGACGCGGACCCGCAAGCAGTTGGTGCGTGAGCAGACCCGGCATGTGCAGCGGATCGAGAAGACGCTGGCAGAAGCCAATATCAAGCTCAGCTCGGTGATCTCTGACATCATGGGCGCGAGTGGACGGCGGATGATCCAGGCCATGATTGACGGCGTGCGGCAGCCGAACAAGCTGGCCGAGCTTGCCGGCAAGCAGATCAAGGCGACGCCGAAGGAGCTTTACGACGCCCTGCACGGGCGGCTGACGGATCATCACCGTTTCCTGCTCGCGCTTCATCTGAAGCAATGGGACAGTATCGATGAGATGATCCGCAAGCTCGATGTCGAGATCGATCAGCGGATCGGGCGAATGGAGACGAAGGCGGAAGGCAATAAAACCCCCTTTCGTGCCTTGATCGAACTTCTGACCACGGTTCCCGGCGTCAGCGCCGTGGCAGCTCCCGCGATCCTGTCCGAGATTGGCCCCGATATGAGCCGCTTCCCGACTGCCGGCCACCTCGTCGCCTGGAGCGGGCTGTGCCCTGGGCAGAACGAAAGCGCCGGCAAGCGCAAGTCCTCGCGCCTGCGCAAGGGGGCGCCCTGGCTCAAAACCATGCTCGTACAGTGCGCCTGGGCAGCCAAGCGCACGAAAGACAGCTACTATCGAGCTCAATTCTTCCGGCTCCAAGCCAAGCGTGGGCCGCAAAAAGCCATTTGCGCCGTCGCCGCATCAATTCTCACCGCGATCTATCACATCCTCAAGCATGGCACCGAACACCACGACCTCGGCAGTGCCTACTTCGATCGGCGCCCCGTGGAGGTCAAAGCCAGCCGGCTCGTTGCACACCTCAAAAAGCTCGGCTTCACTGTCCAACTACAGCCAATCGCGGAGGCCCCCTGACGCCATCCAATCAGCCGTTTCTTCCTAGGAGCGTAGCGACGAAGCAATCCATGTTTCCGCAAGTGGCGAGATGGATTGCTTCGCTTCGCTCGCAATGACGGCAACCGGCCTCACGCCAGCTCCGAAACCTCCCCCTCCGGCAGCCCGAACTCAAAGGTGTTCAGCGTCAGCGACACCAGCGTGTAATAGCCGCAGAGGCCGATGATCTCGACCAGCCCGCGCTCGCTCAGCACGGCAACGGCCTCGGCATAGAGCGCCTTCGACAGGCCGTGGCCCTCGTGCAGCGATTTAGCCACCTCAAAGATGGTCTTGCCCTTGGCATCGTCGAACTCGGGCGTGCGGCGGTCGCGGATGGCGTCGATGATTTTCGGGTCCATGCCGCCCTTCAGCGCAAGGCGCTTATGCGCGAACCATTCGTAATGCGCGGTGAAATGCCGCGCGGTGACCAGGATCGCGATTTCAGACAGTTTTGCTGGAAACATGGTGTTGAAGCGCAGGGTTTCGCCGAGCCGCGTGGCGTGCTTCGCCATTTCCGGGCTGTTGAGCCAGGCCATCATCGGCGCTGGTGCCGCGCCGCGCTTGCCCGCGATCGCCTCGTCATGGACTTGTTTTTGGTCGGTGTTCATTTCGCCAGGCGAAAGCAATTTCAGCCGCATCTCTCGTTTCCTCTTGTTTTTCAATGGGTGCCGCGCAGCCGGTATAGCCGATCGCGCGACGGTGCGACACGGGCCGGGATTGCATAGGGATGTTGAAATCCGCTGCACCGCCGCTAAGGTCGGTGCAACGATCTTTACAGTGGAAACGTCCCAAAGCTGAGTCGAAAAATGCCCGACCTGGAAAAATTCCGCGCAGAGACCCGCGCCTGGCTGGAGCAGAACTGCCCGCCTGAAATGCGCAAGCCCATGGCTTCCGATGGACACCTTCTGGGGTGGCCGCAACGCCAAATTCTCGTCGGAGGCGCAACGCGTCTGGTTCGAGCGCATGCGCGACAAGGGCTGGACCGTGCCGCATTGGCCGAAGGAATATGGCGGCGGCGGCTTCGACGGCGAGGAGGCCAAGATCTTCCGGCAGGAGATGGCCGCGATCGGCGCGCGTGCGCCGCTGACCTCGTTCGGCATCTCCATGCTGGGGCCGGCGCTGCTCAAATACGGCACCGACGCGCAGAAAAAGGAGCATCTGCCGAAGATCACCGCCGGCCTGATCCGCTGGTGCCAGGGCTATTCCGAGCCGAACGCCGGCTCCGACCTCGCCTCGCTGCAGACCCGCGCGACCAGCGACGGCGACGACTACGTCATCAACGGCCAGAAGATCTGGACGTCCTATGCGAACTACGCCGACTGGATTTTCTGCCTGGTGCGCACCGATCCCGCGGCGAAGAAGCATGACGGCATCAGCTTCATCCTGTTCGACATGGCCTCGAAGGGCGTGTCGACCAAGCCGATCCTGCTGATCTCGGGTTATTCGCCGTTCTGCGAGACCTTCTTCGACAACGTGCGCGTGCCGAAATCGCATGTGGTGGGCACCGTCAATCGCGGCTGGGATGTCGCGAAATATCTGCTGCAGCACGAGCGCGCGATGATCTCGGGCATGGGCGAGCGCGGGGTGGGGCGTCCGCTCGGCCAGATCGCGGCCAATTCCATCGGCGCCGACGAGCAGGGCCGGCTGGAAGATCCGGTGCTGCGCGGCCAGATCGCCTCGTTCGAGGTCGACGAGGCGGCGCTGGCCGCTGCCGCCGAACGCATGGTCGATCTCGCCAAGGCGGGCCAGGCGCATCCGGCGTTCTCCTCGGCGATGAAATATTACGGCACCGAGCTCAACAAGCGCCGCTACGAAATCCTGATGTCGGCCGGCGGCATCGACGCGCTGGAATGGGAAAGCGAGCGCTCCAGGGGCGGCGCCCGTCCGCGCGCCTGGCTGCGCACCAAGGCCAACTCGATCGAGGGCGGCACCAGCGAGGTGATGCTCGGCATCGTCGCCAAGCGCATCCTCGACCTGCCGGGGGCGTAGTGCCACCGTCGTTCCGGGGCGAAGCGAAGCGTCGAACCCGGAACCTCGAGTTCTCTCAGATGCGCAATTGCGCATCATAGTTCGCGACTGCGACGCGCCCCGGAATGACGAACTCAATAATCTGCGTTGTTCATCCAAGTCGGAAACACCCATGGCCCTCGTCCTCACCGAAGAACAATCAATGCTGCGCGACAGCGCGCGCGGCCTGATCTCCGACAAGGCGCCGGTGTCGCATCTGCGGCAGCTGCGCGATTCCAAGGACGCCACCGGCTTCTCCCGCGAGCTCTGGAAGAGTTTTGCCGAGATGGGATTTTCCGGCCTGCTGGTGCCGGAAGAGTTCGGCGGCAGCGGGCTCGGCTGTGTCGAGGCCGGCGTGGTGATGGAGGAGATCGGCCGCACCTTGATGCCGTCGCCGTTCCTGTCGACCGCCGTGGTCGCGGCCTCCGCGCTGTCGCGCGGCGGCAGTGCCGCGCAAAAATCGGAATATCTGCCGAAGATTTCGCAAGGCAGCCTGCTCGCCGCGCTCGCGGTCGATGAAGGCGCCAAGCATCGCCCGCTGCAGACCGAGCTGAAGGCGGTGCGTTCCGGCAACGGCTTCAAGCTCAACGGCTCAAAGGCGCTCGTGGTCGACGGCCATGTCGCCGATCTCCTGATCGTCGCAGCGCGCAGCGCGGGCGCGGCCGGTGAGTCCAGCGGCGTCACGCTGTTCCTGGTCGATCCCAAGGCCAAGGGCATCGCGACCGAGCGCACCATCATGGTCGACGCCCACAACGCCGCGCGCATCGATTTCGACAATGTCGAGGTCGATGCCGATCACGTGCTCGGCGAGGTCGACCAGGGTTTTGGCTTGCTCGAAGGCGTGCTCAATATCGGCCGCGGCGCGGTCGCCTCCGAAATGGTGGGTCTCAGCGAAGAGGTGTTCACCCGCACCGTGAATTATCTCAAGGAGCGCAAGCAGTTCGGCAAGGCGATCGGCGAATTCCAGGCGCTGCAGCACCGCGCCGCGCAGCTCTATATCGACATCGAGATCACCCGCGCCGCCGTGCTGAAGGCACTGCAAGCGCTCGATGGCAATTTCGACAAGGCGACCGCCGCCGTCGCCGTCGCCAAAGCGCGCGCCGGCACCACCGCGACCCGCGCGGTGCAGGAAGGCGTGCAGATGCATGGCGGCATGGGCATGACCGACCAGTTCGACATCGGCTTCTTCATGAAGCGCGCGCGGGTGTGCGAGGAACTGTTCGGCGACGCGAATTATCACGCCGACCAGCTGGCGCGGATGCGGAGCTATTAGCGCCCCGTCATTGCTTCGTCGCTATCGCTCCTCGCAATGACGACGGAAGGATCCGTAGGATGGGTTGAGCGCAGCGAAACCCATCATGTCGGCAAGCACGATGGGTTTCACTTCGTTCAACCCATCCTACGAACTCGCTGTTTGGCGACGGGCTAGTTGCTTTTCGCCGTGTAGGCGTGAACGACATTGTTGGCCGTCAGCAATGACGACGGAAGGATCCGTAGGATGGGTTTCACTTCGTTCAACCCATCCTACGAACTCGCTGTTCGGTGACGGGCTAGTTGCTTTTCGCAGCCGCGTCGGCGTGCACGACACCATTTGCGGCCACCATCTCCAGCTAGCCGCTCCGCGACCACGTTGTGGCCCTCGGGCGTCCAATGCGGGCCGAGCCCGCCTTGCGTATAGAACGGAGCCCCCTCGAGTTTCGCAAACGGGATGTGGTTGGCCTCAAGATACGCGGCCAGCGCGTCGTCATGGTTCTGGATTCCGACCATGAACTTCGCGCCATGCGCTTCGACGAATTCGCGGATCTTGCCCACCAGTTTTTCGGTTGGGTCCGGCACGACAACCGGCGGATATCTGAAGCCGCACATAGACATTCGTCGCCAGCCGCGCCAGCCAGAGGTGGCGCACCAGCCAGTCATCCCTGATGTACAGCAGTTGCGATTTCGGGACGGGTTGTCCCATCAGCGCCAGCGAACCGTCTGCCTGCATCGCGAAGTAGGGCTTGTGATAGCTCGCATAGCGGATATTGGTGCGGTTATCCAGCCGGTCATTGTCCGAGCAAAAGATCAGCACGACGACCGCCGGCTTGACCTTCTCCCACAATCGCATCAGCAGCAGATATTCCTGATCGGTGCCGTAACCCGCAACCCCCGCCGCAAGGATCTTGTGGTCGGGGATCATCTGGCTTCAGCAGCTCGGTGAAACGCTCGTCTGCTTCGGAATCGGCGCCCCAGACAAAGGAATCTCCGAGGACCATGATGGTCGGCTTGGCGTCGAGGGTGAACTCCTCGTCGCGCAGGCCGAGGCTGTTGTGCTTGAAATGGGTGGTGCGAAACGTCGTGATGGTTCCGGAAGATTCCGGCACCGGCGCCCATCCGAGCTCGGCGTCGAAATCGTAATTGAGCGACTGCTCGGCTCAGGCCGTCACGCAACTCCCGGAAGTCGGCGAGCCGGAGAAAGATTTCGAGCACAGACAAGCGTCACGAGCGCCGATGATCAGCGACATGCACACCGAAAGAAAAAAATCGCTGAACCGGCCAGTTTTAGTCTGTTGCGTCATCTTTGCCTGTTGCTCACAGCCACTGAATATCCGGACGATGGGTACTTGAAAGTTGCGGCGAACGAAAGGGGAGCGTGGTCAGTTCGATTGGCGGCCGACGACCTCCGTTTTGACGCAAACTGAATTTTCCCGATCGCCACGGTATCGTCACCAATCATTGTGCTAAGGTAACGCGTCCCGAAAGCTGTCGCCGAGCAACGGCGCGGCGCGGACGGAGGAAACGCCATGCTGGATCGTCGCACATTTTGCGCGTTGGCCGCCGGCGCATTCGCGTCGCCGCAACTCGCCTGGGGCCAGGAAAAAGAAAAGAGCCAGGATGAGCCAAAGGATGACCGCAGCCCAACCTTCTTCTATGTCAGCCTCGGACCGGCGCTAAAACTCTACCGGATCGACGCCGATGCGGCGACACTGAGCCCGCAAGGCGCGGTGACGGTTCCGGAAAAGATCCAGTATGCCTGGCCGCATCCGTCCGCGCCGTTCCTGTATGTGGCGTCCAGCAATGGCGGCTCCGCTCTCGCCGGCGTCAAGGGTAACGCGCATTATCTGAGCGCGCTGCGGATCGACAAGGCCAGCGGCGAGCTGCAACCGCACGGCGCCTCGGTCGCGCTGCACGCGCGCCCGATCCACGTGACGGTCGATCACACCGGCGCCTTCGCGCTCGCCGCCTACAACAATCCCAGCAGCGTCTCGGTGCACCGGATCAAGGCGGACGGCACCATCGGCGAGGAGGTGGCACAGACGGCTTCGCTCGATTGCGGAATCTTCGCGCACCAGATTCGCGTGACGCCCGATAACAACGCGGCGATCCTGGTCTGCCGCGGCAACGACAAGGCCAAGGACAAGCCGGAAGATCCCGGCTCGCTGAAGTTTTTCACGTTCAAGGACGGTCAGCTCGAAAATCGCGTTTCGGCTGCGCCGAATGGCGGATATGGTTTCGGCCCGCGTCATCTCGATTTTCATCCGACGCTGCCGTTCGTCTACGTGTCGCGCGAGCGCGAGAACAAGCTCAACGTCTACCGGCTCTCGAACGGCGTGCTCGATCCGCAGGCGATCTTTGTGAAGGAGACGCTGGCCGATCCCAACAACATCCGCTCGCGCCAGGCCGCCTGTACCCTTCACGTGCATCCGAACGGCCGCTTCCTCTATCTCGCCAATCGCGCCTTCGACACCGTCAAGATCGACGGCAAGGACATTTTTCCCGGCGGCGAGAACAACATCGCCGTGTTCGCGATCGACCAGGCGACCGGCGAGCCGACGCTGATCCAGAACGAGGACGTGCGCGGCGTCTATCCCAGAACCTTCGCGCTCGATCCGAGCGCGCGCATGCTGGTTGCCACCGATGTCGAGCCGAAACTGATGCGCGACGGCGCGAGCATGAAAACCATTCCCGCCAACATCGCGACCTTCCGCGTCGGCGGCGACGGCAAGCTCACCTTCGCCAACAATTACGAGATCGACACCGGCGGCGAGCTGCAGTTCTGGAGCGGCATGGTGACGGTGGGGTAGCCGCGCTCTATCAACCCCTCATTCATCGGGGCGACGCGAAGTAGTGGCAATCCGTAGGATGCGGTTGAGCGCAGCGAAACCCATCGCGTGGGCGGCACCATGATGGATTTCACGTCGTTCAACCCATCCTACGAACAGACGATCGTGCCACACTGCCCAAGTTCACCCGAAAAAAATCGGTCGCGCGCAAAAACTAATTTCGCCAGCGATCTCAGGCCGATTGGGATGATCGAGCCCTCTGTCAGGTAAAATTTCCCTTGCCCCGTCGGGCAAATCAGTGGCTGATTTCCGCGCGTCCTGCCTCTGATCAAGAGGGGCGTACGCGTCGTCACGAACGTTGGGTGCGGGATGCGATGGACGTGTTGGTTTCGCCGGACGGGCGATGCCGGCGCGGACGGCAAAAGCGTGTGGTCCTGATCCCCCGACGCTGGGATCAAGCTTGTCGCGAGACGTTTCGCGGGGAGCGACGGTGGCTAAAAAGCCCGGACACCGGGGAGAGCGCGCTATAAGCCGTAAAACCAATCGCGCAGGGAAGGCCGGAGTGCGCTCCGGTTGAACCTGTGGTGACTAACTCGTGTGCTTTCTACAATCTTGCACACGAGGCCGCGGGTGCAACCAGCATCCGGCATTCCCTGCGCCCTCTGACTTCTCGAGGGACAATGTCGATGCATCACTCGGGCAAATCATGCCGCGAGAACGAGAAGTCGCGTCTCAGCTTTTTGACAACTCGAATGGGATTGTAGCGGTGGGCAAAGCGACCACGTCCGAGCCCGGCTCAACCGGGCGATCCAGGCGCCGCGGCCTATCGATTCACGAAACACTGATGTCTCTGAGAGATACTGGACACGGCGCTCGCGCTTTTGCGCCATCCTACGGTCCTCGTAACGCCGATAAGAACGCAACTAGCGAATCGGCGGCGCGTATTGAATCCCGCCGTTGTTCCAGAGCTGGTTCAGCCCGCGCGGGATCTTCAGCTTGGAGCTCCTCGCCGATATTGCGCTCATAGACTTCGCCGTAATTGCCGACATGCTTGATGATGCGCACGGCCCAGTCCTTGGTGAGGCCGAGGTCCTCGCCATAGGTGCCTTCATTGCCGACCAGGCGCATCACGTCGGGCTTCTTCGACTTCAGCGCTTCGTCGATGTTCTTCGAGTTCACGCCGAGCTCCTCGGCGTTGATCATCGCATAGAGCGTCCATTTCACGATCATCATCCAGTCGTCGTCGCGCTGGCGCACCACGGGCGCGAGCGGCTCCTTGGAGATGACGTCGGGCAGGATGACGTGGTCGCCGGGTTTGCGTCAGGTTCAGCCGCAGCGCGTAGAGCTGGGAGATGTCGGCTGTGAAGGTGTCGCACTTGCCGTTCTCATAGGCTTTGACGACATCGGTCAAGCTGAGGAAGCTTCATCTCCTCATACTTCATGTTGTTGGCTTTGAAATAGTCGGCGAGGTTGAGCGCCGTCGTCGTCGACGCCTGCACGCAGACCTTGCTGCCGTCGAGGCTGAGCGCGGAGTCGATGTTGCGCGAGCGCGGCAGCATGAAGCCCTGGCCGTCGTAATAGGCGACCGCCGGGAAATAGAGGTCGTAATTCTCCTCGCGCGACATGTTCCAGGTCGAGTTGCGGGAGAGGATGTCGACTTTGCGGCTCTGCAGCTCCTTGAAGCGCTCATTGGCGTCGAGCGGAATGAACTTCGCCTTGTTCGGATCGTCGAAGATGGCCGCGGCCACCGCGCGGCAGAAATCGACGTCAAAGCCGGTCCAGTTGCCCTTGTCGTCGGGGATCGAGAAGCCGGGCAGGCCCTTGTTGACGCCGCAATAGACCTCGCCGCGGCGGACCGTGCGCTTCAGCGTGCGGGTGTCGTAGAACTCATAGACAATGGCGCTGGCCGCAACCAGAACCGCGACCGCGAGCCCGATCAACAGGCCGCCTCGGAACGTACGAAACATGTGTTTCTCTCACTAAAGGAGCAAGGAACAGGGGCGGGAGCAGATCGCCGGCGTTACAGTTCAGGCTTCTGCTTGATGATCACCTTGGTCCCGACCGGCACGCGCTCGTAGAGATCGGCGACGTCGTTGTTGACCAGGCGGAAGCAGCCCGAGGAGACCTTGGTGCCGATCGTGTCAGGACGATTGGTGCCGTGGATGCGGTAGACGGTGGTGCCGAGATACATCGCGCGGGCGCCGAGCGGGTTGCCGGGGCCGCCGGCCATGAAGCGCGGCAGATAGGGCTGGCGGGCGATCATTTCCGGCGGCGGGGTCCAGTCCGGCCACTCCTTCTTGTTGGTGATGTTCACCAGTCCCTGCCACTGGAAGCCGTCGCGGCCGACGCCGATGCCATAGCGCAGCGCGCGTCCGCCGGGCTGGATCAGATAGAGGTGACGCTCCGCGGTCTGGACGATGATGGTGCCCGGCGCCTCGGTGGTGCGGTAGAGCACCATCTGCTTCTGCCATTCCGGATCGAGCTGATAGCTGTCGTCGGCGACGAGGCCGGGCTGGTCGCCAGGGTCGTTCGACTGCGCGTAGCTGGCCGAGGTCGAAAGCAAGAGACCGGTCGCGGCCATCGACATCCAGATCAGGTGACGAAGCTTCGTCATTTCGAAAATCTCCTGAGAGGGCGCGGGGCATTTGTATCACTGTTTGGCAAATCACTGGAACCCTCAAAACTGCGGGTCAGCTTGATGGCAAGTTCATGGCGGCGTTGGCGGAATCCTTACGATTCCCGTCACTTAGCAGTCATGCGAAACGGGCCGAAAGCGCCTCATTTCGGCGCGATCCAGATGTGCAGGACAAGCGAGAGCAGGGCGACGCTGGAAACGCCGGCGAGCCAGAGGCCAACGAACCACAACAGGCGCTGGGCGAGCGGGCGCGGGGCGTCCTGCGGCGGCATCAGTGATAGCCGCTGCCGGCGCGGACCTTGCCGCGGAACACCCAATAGGCCCAGCCGGTATAGCCGAGGATCAGCGGGATCAGCACGGCGACGCCGACCAGCATGAAGATCTGGCTGTTCTCCGGCGAGGCCGCCTGCCAGATGGTGATGCTCTGCGGCACGATATAGGGATACATGCTGATGCCGAGCCCGGCATAGGAGAGCGCGAACAGCGCCAGCGCGAGATAGAACGGCTGCGAGTCCTGCTTGTTGGCAAGCGCGCGGAGCAGCGCCACGGTGACGGCGGCGACCGCGATCGGCACCGGCGCGGTGAGGGCCACATTCGGCCAGGTGAACCAGCGCTGCGCATATTGGATGTGCAGGAAGGGCGTCGCGATGCTGACCGTGCCGATCGCCAGCAGCATGGCGAACAAGCAGATACCAGCAGAGGTGATAGGCCTTGTCGCGCAGGCCGCCTTCGGTCTTCAGCACCAGCCAGGTCGCGCCGAGCAGCGCGTAGCCGATCACGAGCGAGATGCCGGTCAGGATCGAGAACGGCGTCAGCCAGTCCCACCAGCCGCCGGCATAGTGCCGTCCCTCGACATGAATGCCTTGCAGGATGGCGCCGAGCGCGATGCCCTGCGCCAGCGCGGCAAGCCACGCGCCGCCGGCAAAGGCGAGGTCCCAGTGATTGCGATTGCGTTCGCCCTGCACGCGCCAGCGGAATTCGAAGGCGACGCCGCGGAAGATCAGCCCGATCAGCATCGCGATGATGGGCGTATAGAGCGCGGGCATCAGCACGGAATAGGCGAGCGGAAACGCCGCCATCATGCCGCCGCCGCCGAGCACGAGCCAGGTCTCGTTGCCGTCCCACACCGGCGCCACGCTGTTCATGATGACGTCGCGGTCGGCTTTGGCCGGAAACAGCGGAAACAGGATGCCGAGGCCGAGATCGAAGCCGTCCATCACCACATAGACGAACACGGCAAAGGCGATGATGAAGGCCCAGACGGTGGCGATGTCGATCGGCGACGCTCATCGGGTCGCTCCTTCGATGGCGCGGCGTGATGCCGGCGGCGCGCGCGGGCACATCGCTGCGGCGGTCCGGCTTCGCCGGGATGCGGCGGCTGCGCCATCAGTCGCAGCAGATAGATCACGCCGGCGGCATACACGACGAAATAGACGATGACAAAGGCAAGCAGCGAGGAGCCGACGGCGGGCGCGGCAAGCGGCGAGGCGGACTTAGCGGTGCGCAGCAATCCATACACGGTGAAGGGCTGCCGTCCGGTCTCGGTGGTGATCCAGCCCGCGAGCACGGCGATGAAGCCGGCGGGTCCCATCAGCATCGCAAAGACATGCAGCAGCCGCGACTGGAACAGCGTGCCGCGCCAGCGGCACCAGAGGCTGAACAGGCCGAGGCCGAACATCAGAAAGCCCATGCCGACCATGATGCGGAACGACCAGAAAGTAATCGGCACCGGCGGCCAGTTTTCGCGCGGCACGGTGTCGAGCCCGGCCATCGGCGCGTCCGGCGAGTGTTTCAGGATCAGCGAGCCCATGCTTGCGGAATTTCGAGGGCGTATTTGACCTTGCCTTCGCCTGCTGGTCGGGCAGGCCGAACAGGATCAGCGGCGCGCCATCGGGATGGCTTTGGTAATGGCCCTCCATGCGCCATGATCTTCACCGGCTGGTGCTCCAGCGTGTTGAGCCCATGCTGGTCGCCGGCGAGAATCTGGATCGGCGCAACCAGCGTCGCCATCCACATCGCCATGGAAAACATCACGCGGGGACCGGCGAGATGCTGGTCGCGCAGCAGATGAAACGCGCCGACCGCGCCGACCACGAGCGCCGTGGTGAGATAGGCCGCGAGCACCATGTGCACGAGGCGATAGGGAAAGGACGGATTGAAGATCACCTTGAGCCAGTCGGCGGCGACGAATTGGCCGTCGGCATTCACCGCATAGCCGGTCGGCGTCTGCATCCAGGAATTGGCGGAGAGGATCCAGAACGCCGAAATCAGCGTGCCGACCGCGACCATCAGCGTCGCGAAGAAATGCAGCCTGGGGCCGACGCGTTCGAGGCCGAACAGCATCACGCCAAGGAAGCCGGCTTCGAGGAAGAACGCGGTCAGGACCTCATAGGCCATCAGGGGGCCGATGACCGGGCCGGTCTTGTCGGCAAAGGCCGACCAGTTGGTGCCGAACTGGTAGGACATCACGATGCCCGACACCACGCCCATGCCGAACGCGACCGCGAAGATCTTGAGCCAGTAATTGAAGAGATTGAGGAAGACCTCGCGCCCGGTGATCAGCCAGCGCGCTTCCAGCACGGCGAGATAGCTCGCAAGCCCGATGGAGAAGGCGGGGAAGACGATGTGGAACGACATCGTGAAGGCAAATTGCGCCCGCGCCAGCGCGACCGCATCAAGACCTTCGAACATCGCACGCCATCCGTCGTCATTCCCGGCGCGGTTTAGCACGGGCGATGCGCGATGGTACGTTGGTCCATCAGGGCATCGAGGGGCTGAGGATGCCAAAATAGAGCGACCCGGAAAGGGGGGCATCCTTTCCGGGTCTTGGAGGTACTTGGGAGGTTGAAGAGAAATTCGATGGGTATCTGATCTAACAGGCGATTTTTTCAGCGTGATTTCGTCGTCTGTTTCATTTGTTTCGTGGTCCAGCCGCGGTCGGCCGGCCCAAAATTCATTACGCGGCGAGGCTGTCGACGCCGGCGTTCCGCAGCAGGTCGGCAAGCTGCTTGCGGGCATAGAACATGCGGGTCTTCACCGTGCTCTGCGGGATGCCGATGATCTGGCCGACTTCCTCCACCGACTTCTCGTGGTAGTAGACGAGGTTGATGATCTCCCGGTGCGCCGGCGACAGCTTGGCGACGCAGGCGCGCAGGATCTGGCTGGTGGTCGAGCGGTCGAGCGAAGCTTCCGGCGTATCGGCCTGATCGGCGATCTCGCGGACGTCTTCCTGGTCGATGTCCTCGAACTTGCGCTGGCGCAGCGAGGTCAGCGCCTTGAAGCGGGCGATCGACAGCAGCCAGGTCGAAACCTGGGAGCGGCCCTCGAACTGGCTCGCGGTGCGCCAGACGTCCAGGAAGACCTGGCTGACGAGGTCTTCGGCCATCGTGGTGTCGCGGACGATGCGAAGGATGAAACGGTAAACCCGCACGTTGTGACGCGAATAAAGGATGTGCATCGCGGTCCGGTTGCCATCGGCAATGCTCTCCAGCAGCATTTCGTCCGAGGTCGCCTGAGCAGCGATGATGCTCTGGCGGGCTGCGGCGTTGATGGCGACGACGTTCTGCATGACAGGCTCCCATGACGCCGCTTGTGCGGCGCTTCGTTAACCGAGAGTGTTAATGGGGCTGCGTTTCGGGATGTCTGCTCCAAAAGCCAGAAAATGGTTTCTTGGGCAGGAGAATTGTTTCGTCGGGGCGGCTGCGACGAAACACTCAGGGCGAAATTGTGAATATTTTCAATGTGCGGAAAATGCCCGGATTTCAGGACGCAAAAAGTTCCGCAGGCCCAACCAAGGTCTTAGGCGGCTCCTGGAAGCAAATGGGGGCCTTATGCTGCGAGACGCCCTGGTCCTCAGGCCTTTTCGCCGGCGGGGGAGAACAGATAGCCGCCGCCGCGGATGGTGCGGATCACGGCCGGCTTGGTCGGGTCCGGCTCGATCTTGCGGCGAATCCGCATGATCCGGAGGTCCACGGCGCGGTCGAAGGCCTCGCTGTCGCGGGCATTGGCGAGCTCCAGCAGCCGCTCGCGGGACAGCACCCGCTTCGGATTGGCGGCAAAGACCTTGAGCAGGCCGAATTCGGAGGCGGTCAGGGGGTGCTCGTTGCCTTCGTCGTCGCGGAGCGCCTGGGCTTCCAGGTCGAGCCATTTAGTGCCGAACCGGACCAGATGGTCCTTCCCGCCCTTGGCGCCGGCGGCTTCGGTGGCGGCAGGCGCGGCCTTGGCCGGGCCGCTCCGGCGCAGGACCGAGCGGATGCGCGCCATCAATTCGCGGAGCTCGCAGGGCTTGGCGATGTAGTCGTCGGCGCCGAGCTCGAGCCCGACCACGCGGTCGATCGGGCTTGCGGTCGCGGTCAGCATGATGACGGGGACGTTGGTGCGGCTCTTGAGGTCGCGGATGATGGACAGCCCGTCTTCCTCGGGCATGTTGAGGTCGAGCACCACGAGATCGGGCTCCGAGCCTGTCTCGATCGCGCCGCGCAGGCTCTTGCCGCCGTCGCATAGCGTCACGGTGAAACCGTGCATCTTGAGATAGTCGCCGACCATCTCGCGGGCCGGCGCCTCGTCATCGACAATGATGATGTGTTGGCTCTGGCTCATGACATCTCTGTCGCGGGTAGGACGATGGTGAAGGTCGATCCCTTGTTAGGACCTGCGCTGGCGGCGGTCACCTCGCCGCCGTGCATATCGATGATGCGTTTGACGATCGAGAGGCCCAAGCCGGTCGAGCTTTCGCCCGCGGTCGGCTTGGCGGAGAGGCGCTGGAAGCGGCCGAACAGCCGGCCGAGGTCCTCCGGCGACAGGCCCGCGCCCTCGTCGGCGACGCGGATCAAGGTGTTTTCGTCCTCATGGCTGACCACCACCGAGATCTTGCCGCCGATCGGGCTGTATTTGATGGCGTTGGAGACGAGATTGTCGATCGCCTCGCGGATGCGGTCGGTGTCGCACATGGTGACGATGTTCGGCGGCGCCGATACCGTGATGGTCTGCTGCTTGTTGACCGCGAGCGGCTGGTTGGCCTCGGCGACCTCGCTGACGAGATGCGGCGATATCGACCGGCTCGCGGCGGATGGTGATGTCGAAAGCATCGGCCATCGCGTCGGAAATGAGATGATCGACCATCGAGGTGAGGCGCTTGGTCGCATCGCGGATGTGGTCGATCTGGGCCGTCACGCTCTCTTTCGACGCGGCGGTGGAGATCAGCTCGGTCAGCATCTCGGTGCGGCCGAGGATAACGCCGAGCGGGTTCTTCAGGTCATGGGCGACCGTGCCCAGGATTTCGTTCTTGAAGCCGTTGGCGCGCTGCAGCCGCAGCCATTGCGCCGAAAGCCGACGATTGGCCTGCATCAGCGCACGGGTGCGCTGGGCGACGCGGTCCTCGAGCTGGGTATTGGCCTCGTGCAGCTGCTGATAGAGGATGACGTTGTCGAAGGCGATCGACAGCCGGCTGCCGAAAATCTCCACCAGCGAGCGGTCGGTCTCGGATAATTGCCGCTCCGACTGCAAGAGCACCACGACCTCGCGCCCGGAGCCGGTGCGCACATAGAGCACGGTGCGGTGATCTGCAAATTCGTGCTTGCGGCGCTTGAAGGCGGCTTCCACCATCGCGCGCAGATCCGGATCGAGCGATTTCGAGCTGGCCACGCCGATGAAGCGGCTGTAGCAGCCGGAGCCGGCCAGCACCGAGAAGTCTTCGCGTGTCTTGTTGCCGTCATCGCGCAGCACCAGGATGCCGGCGCAATCGACATTGAGCAGCGAGGCGAGCTGGGTCAGCACGCCCTCGGCAAGCCGCTGCATCGAGCGGAAATCATACAGCGTCGAGGCGGCGTCGATGATGATCTCGAGCCCGCGCCTTGTCTGCACCATGCGCTCAAGCTGCTGGTAGCTGCGAAGTGCGGCGGTCAGCGAGGTGAACAGCTTGTCGGCGGTGAGCTCCGTCTTCGCCTTGTAGTCGTTGATGTCGTACTGGACGATGACGCGCCGCTCCGGCGCCTGGCCGGGCTGGCCTGTGCGCAGGATGATGCGCACCGTCTCGTTCTGGATTTCGTTGCGGATGAATTCGACGAGTTCCAGGCCCGCGACGTCCGTCTCCATGATGACGTCGAGCAGGACGGCCGCGATGTCCTTGTGCGCACGCATCAGCTCGCGGCCTTCGGCGGCCGAATGGGCGGAGAGGATTTCGAGCCCCTGGCCGTTCAGGCTGTAGTCGGACAGCGCAAAGCGGGTGCCCTCATGCACGGCCTGATCGTCGTCGATGACGGCGATCTTCCACTTGCGGACAGACGAGTCGTCCGGAACCGTTCCGGTGTCGTCGATCAGGTGGAGGACATCGTCCTGTTCGGCCATTGATCAGTTCCGTCGGCTAAAGTCTCTGAACTCGCGGGTTCACCCCTGGCGAACCGGGGCATGATAATGCGAAAAGTGGTGCCTTGTCCCAGCCTTGACTCCAGCATCATCCGGCCGCCCAGCTGCTGGGTTACCAGATTATAGACAATGTGTAGACCCAGTCCGGAGCCGCCTTCGTTGCGCCGCGTCGTAAAGAAGGGGTCGAACGCCTGCCGCTGCACGTCCGGGGTCATTCCGGCCCCGTCATCGGCAAAAATGATCTCGATATCGTCATGCCCGCGCGCCCGCGCCGAGATCGAGATCGAGCCGGATCGGCCATCGCCGAAGGCGTGGTTAACCGCGTTGAGGAAGAGGTTGGTCAGGATCTGGCCATAGGAGCCCGGATAGCCGTCGATCATCAGGCCCTCCGGCACGTCGACGGTCAGCTCGATCGGCGCCCGCTTCAGCACCGGCCGCAAGCTCGCGATGATCTGGTCGGTGGCTTCGCCGAGCGAGAATTGCCGGCGTTCGGCATGCGAGCGGTCGACCGCGACCTGCTTGAAGGACTGAATCAGCTCGCCGGCGCGGTGCAGATTGGCCACCAATTGCTGGGCGGCGTCGCGCGAGGAGCGGACGAACTCTTCCAGCTGCGAGCGGCGCAAGCCGCCGCCGGCCTTGAGCTCGGCCTCGAACAACTCGCTGCGCCGCGCAAAGCTCGACGCCACCGTGAGGCTGATGCCGATCGGGTTGTTGACCTCGTGCGCAACGCCGGCGACCAGCCCGCCAAGCGCCGCCAGCCGTTCGGCGTCGATCAGGTTCTGCTGCGCGGTGTTGAGCTCGAGCAGCGCGCTCTCCGCCTTTTCCTTCGACGAGCGCAATTCGTCCTCGGTGCGGCGCTTGGCGATGGCGTTTTCGCGGAACACTTCCACCGCGCGCGCCATGGCGCCGACCTCGTCGCGGGCCGTGGTGCCCTGCACGGCGCGGTCGTAATCGCCGAGCGTGATCGCGCGCATCGCCGTCATGATCTGCTGCAGCGGCAGCCGGATCGAGAGCGCGATCAGCACACCCGCCGAAAGGATGATGCCAAGGAAGATCACGGCGATCGACAACACGCGCCGCGAAATGTCGGCCAGCGTGCGGTCGAAGGTTTCCTGCGCCTTCTGCTCGCGCTCGCGCATTTTGGCGGAGAGATCGTCGATCGCGCCGATGGCTTCGGCCTGGGTCGCGTCGATGGTGTTGCGCAACAGCTCGGTACGGTTGGTCAGCTGCTCCGACAATTTGTCCATGCCCTGGCGCAGCGCGTCCGTGCGCTCCTTCAAGCGCACCAGCGCCATGCGCTGCAGGTCGTTGTCGGCGAGGTCACTCATGACCGGAATGGTCTTTTCGATCGTATCGGTGTTGCGGCGCGCCTCCTCGGCCGACGCGGTCGCGAGCGACAAGTAATAGGCGTTGGCAGCGACCAGCATTCCGGTGAAGGCTTCGCGGGATTTGCCGAGCGAGGGCCAGATCTGGGCGTCGCGGTGGCCGGTCGCGCCCTCGATGACGGAATAAAGCCCGGCCATGTCCTTGGCCGGGCCCAGCACCTGCTGCTCATAGGTCTTGTTGATGGTGACCTGTACGGCGCGCAATTCGCCGAAGCCGTTGAGGAAACGCTCGGTAACGCGCTCGAGCTCCTCGACCGAACCGGACAGCATCGGGATCGGTGGACGCCCGCGTCGTCAGCGTGCCGAGCACGGCCTCGCGCAGCAGCAGGATTTCGGCGAAAAGTTCGGGGCTCGGCTGGTTGATGTAGCGATGGATCAGGTTCTGCAGCCGCCCGGTCTCGCTCTCGAGCAGCGCCAGGATCTTGTCGGACTCGCGCACCTGCCGCACGTCTTCCCAGGCCGAGCCCAGAACCTTGGCGCCGTTCCAGATCAGCACGGCGAGCACAACAACGACCGCTGAATTGAGCGCCGCGATCGACAGGATGCGCCAGCGGATCGGCACCGCGCGGAGCAGGCCGACGATGCGGGCGCGGACCTGGGTCGCGAGGCTCACCGGCCGTTCCGTCGCGTCGCTGGTGGGAGGCGCTGACAAGACGATCCTCACTCCACCTTGCGAATGCGTTCGATCAGGGCCGCGGACGCGGGATCGCGCTGCGCCACATTGGTGCGGTCGAGGTCGATCGCGCCGACGCGGGTCTGCTCGATGGTTTCCTTTTCCTCGCCGGGCTGGCGCGAGTGGAAGACGCGGATTTGCAGCCGCCCGCCAGAGCGCTCCTCGATCAGGTGCCCCATGTAGCGGAGCGCCTGGACCGTCGGATAATCTTCGCTCTGGGTATCGGCGGCGCGAAATTCACGCGCGAAAACGCTCGTTGAGGCCGCCGTCAAAAGCAGCGCTGCAACGAGGGCAAAGGTCCGCGAAAGGTCGGCGCGGTACACTGACAACTTCTTCCCCTTGATGATGGAGTCTCGGGCCGACGGAAAAGGTTCAACGCCTTTTTTGCAGTGGGGGCGAGATGCCGCTATTGTGCCGACGCCGGGATGATCGTCAATGGTGCGCAGAACCGGTCTGTTCCGGAATGATTTCGCCGTATTGGCGCGCCGCAAAAAAATGCGCCGAATATGAACGGACTGAGTTCGTCCCCTTAGGTTGAGAGTGTTTTTATCGTGAAATCCGCAAATAAGCTCATACAACTCGCGGCTGCAGCGGCCGCGCTCACGTTTGCCCCGCCCGCTTTTGCCGCAACCGAGATCATGTGGTGGCACGCGATGTCGGGCCAGCTCGGCCGGCAGGTGGAGAAACTCGCCGCTGATTTCAACGCCTCGCAGTCCGAATACCGGGTCGTGCCTAGCTACAAGGGCAATTACACCGAAACTGTCACGGCCGCGATCTTCGCGTTTCGTTCGCGCAGCCAGCCTGCGATCGTGCAGGTCAATGAAATCGCGACCGCGACCATGATGGCAGCCAAGGGCGCGATCTATCCGGTGTTCGAGCTGATGCGGGACGAGCAGGAGCCGTTTACGCCCGCCGCCTATCTGCCGGCCGTGACCGGCTATTACGCCGATATCAGCGGCAATCTGCTGTCGTTCCCTTTCAACGCCTCGACGCCGATCCTCTATTACAACAAGAACATGTTCCGCGACGCCGGGCTCGATCCCGAAGCGCGCGCCGAAGACCTGGCCGGAATTGGGTGCTGCGGCGAAGAAATTGCGCGACCACGGCGCGGCCTGCGGCTTCACCACGTCCTGGCCGTCCTGGATCAATGTCGAGAATTTCTCCGCGTTTCACAACCTGCCGCTCGCGACCAAGGCCAACGGATTTGGCGGGCTCGATGCGGTGCTCGTCTTCAACAATCCGACCGTCGTGCGCCATGTCGCGCAGCTGGCGGAATGGCAGAGCAGCAAGATCTTCGATTACAGCGGCCGCGCACAATCGGCCGAGCCGCGCTTTCAGAACGGCGAATGCGGCATCTTCATCGGCTCGTCGGGAACGCGGGCCGACATCAAGGCCAATTCGAAATTCGACGTCGGCTACGGCATGATGCCGTATTGGCCCGATGTTGCGGGCGCGCCGCAGAACACCATCATCGGCGGCGCGACGCTGTGGGTGCTGCGCGACCGGCCGAAGGCCGAATACAAGGGCGTGGCGAAATTCTTCTCCTTTCTCTCGAAGCCGGAAGTGCAGGCCGCCTGGCACCAGAACACGGGCTATCTGCCGATCACCCGCGCCGCCTTCGACCTGACGCGCGCGCAGGGCTTCTACGATCGCAATCCCGGTGCCTCGATCTCGATCGAGCAGATCACGCTGAAACCGCCGACCGAGAATTCGCGCGGGCTTCGGCTCGGCTCCTTCGTGCTGGTCCGCGACGTGATCGACGACGAGCTGGAGCAGGCGTTTGCCGGCAAGAAGAGCGCGCAGGCCGCGATGGATTCCGCGGTCGAGCGCGGCAACCGGCTGCTGCGCCAATTCGAGCGCGCGAGCCCGGACCGGTGAGTGTGCGTTCGTTCGTTCAGTCGTCATTGCGAGCCAACGGGTCCGCGCAATGACGGATTGCATCCGTTGTGACTTCGTCTCCTCTCCCATCTACTCGCGGACTACGAGACCTATCGCACCTGGCGCGCTGATCCCTCGCGATGGCTGCCGGTGGCGCTCGACATCGCGCGCGGCCATGGGCTCGCCTGCACGGCGCCGCATGTATTCGCGACCGGCACCAATCTCGTCGTAGCCCTCGACGCGCGGCTGATCCTGAAGATTTTCCCGCCGATGCTGCGCAGCCAGTTCGTGTCGGAGCGCGGCTCACTGTCGCGTGCTTCGCGGGCGGCTCAGCCTGCCGATTCCGGAAATCGTCGCGGAAGGCGAGCGCGACGGCTGGCCCTATCTCGTCATCACGCGGCTTGAGGGCGTGCTGGGTTCGGACGCCTGGCCGTCGCTGCCGGAAGAGCAGAAGGAGCGCGTGCTGGCGCAAATCGGCGAAACTATCGCGGAAGTGCAGCGCGTTCCACCCGGCGCGCTGCTCGACATCGAGCCGCGCTGGGATGCGTTCATGCGCCGGCAGATCGCGGGCTGCCGCGCGCGGCACGAACGGCTGGGGCTCGCGTCGAAATTTCTGGATGGACTGGATGATCTTCTGCGCGACGCGGCCGAATTGATTCCGATCAATGGGCCGCCGGTGATCCTGACCGGCGAATACATTCCGGAAAACTTTCTGCTCGCGAACGACGGCGGCGCGTGGCGCCTCGCCGGCCTGATCGATTTCGGCGACGTGCAGACGGGCTTTGGCGAATATGATCTGCTTGGCCCCAGCGCCTTCATGGCCGCCGGTCGGCCGCGCCGCGTGCAAAGCCTGTTCGAGGGCTTCGGCTACTCGCGCGCGGACGTGAATTTCTGCCCTGAAGCGCCGGCTGATGGCGTTGATGCTGCTGCATCGGGCCAGCGATCCGGTCCGGCACATCTGCATCGAAGGCTGGCAGGAGCAGGCCAACGACCTCGTGCAGCTTCAGGAGCTGATCTGGCCGGATTGAACGGAACCGTCACTGCCCTCATAATGAGCAAAGCTGCCGCTTTGTATGCAAGCTGCCGTTCGCCGGCGGCCCTGCGACGCCTCGTACTTTCGGGAAGCCGATCATGGGCTTAGCCGGCCCTTAAGGTTCGGTTAAGGTTTGGCACGAACCTTGCGATTACGGCTCCAACGCCATTTTTCACGTTGCGTTGGAGCCTCTCATGAAGCGCCGCGATTTTCTGAAATCCGTTTCCGGCTTGGCGGCTGGGGCGGTGGCGCCTGCCGCGCCCGCGATCTGGTCTCCGGCCAAGGCCGATGCGCGTTCCGAGACGCTTCTCATCGTCTCCGAAGGCGGCCCGAACAATCTCGACATCCATGGCGTCGGCACCAACGTGCCCGGCTATGAAGTGTCCTGGAATTGCTACGACCGGCTGATCAGCCACGAGATGAAGAGCGGCCCGGGCGGCGTGCCCTATTACGACCGCGACAAGTTCAAGGGCGAACTCGCCGAGGACATGAACATCTCGCGACATGTCGGTGACCTTCAAGCTGAAGAAGAACGCCAAATTCCACGACGGCACGCCGGTCACGGCGAAGGACGTGAAATGGTCGCTCGACCGCGCCGTCACCGTCGGCGGCTTCCCGACCTTCCAGATGAGCGCGGGCTCGCTCACCAAGCCCGAGCAGTTCGTCGTCGTCGACGACAACACCGTGCGCATCGACTTCGCGAA
Organism: uncultured Alphaproteobacteria bacterium; assembly: GCA_963739755.1. Taxonomy (GTDB): domain Bacteria; phylum Pseudomonadota; class Alphaproteobacteria; order Rhizobiales; family Xanthobacteraceae; genus Bradyrhizobium. The sequence goes on from CAVUCB010000009.1 coordinate 56,463, forward strand.
GAAGGACCGGCTGACGATTCCCGACCTCGCGGTGATCGTGCCCTGCGTCGTCAACTCGGAGCTGGTGAAGAAGAACGCCAGCGAGAAGGACCCCTGGGGCCTCGAATACACCAAGCAGCAGACCGCGGGCTCCGGCGCCTACAAGGTGACGAAATGGACCGCGGGCACCGAAGTGATCATGGAGCGCAACGACGATTGGGTCGGTGGTCCCGTGCCGAAGATCAGGCGCGTGATCTGGCGCATGGTGCCGCAGGCCGGCAACCGCCGCGCGCTGCTGGAGCGCGGCGACGCCGACATCTCCTACGAGCTGCCGAACAAGGATTTCCAGGAGATGAAGGCGGACGGCAAGCTCAACGTCGTGTCGATGCCGTTCTCCAACGGCATTCAGTATATCGGCATGAACGTCACCAAGCCGCCGTTCGATAATCCGAAGGTGCGCCAGGCGGTCGCCTACGCGTTGCCCTACCAGAAGATCATGGACGCCGTGATGTTCGGGCTCGCCAACCCGATGTTCGGCGCCGCCGGCCGACAAGCCGACCGAAGTCGCCTGGCCGCAGCCGACCAAATACGCCACCGACATGGACAAGGCGAAGGCGCTGATGGCGGAAGCCGGCTACGCCAACGGCTTCGAGACCACGATCTCGTTCGACCTCAACTTCGCGCAGGTCAACGAGCCGCTCTGCGTGCTGGTGCAGGAGAGCCTCGGCCAGATCGGCATCAAGACCACGATCAACAAGGTGCCCGGCGCCAACTGGCGCACCGAGCTGACCAAGAAGGAGATGCCGCTCTTCACCAACGTGTTCTCGGGCTGGCTCGATTATCCCGAATACTTCTTCTACTGGTGCTATCACGGCAACAATTCCGATCTTCAACACCATGAGCTACAAGTCGCCGGAGATGGACAAGCTCATCGACGGCGCGCGCGACGGCGGCTGCCGAGCGGCGACAAGGCGGCCTACGACACCGACGTGAAGGGCTTTGTCGATCTCGCCTTCGCCGACGTCCCGCGCATGCCGCTGTATCAGCCCTTCGTCAACGTCGCGATGCAGAAGACATTCGGGCATCACTGTCCACGCGGCCATATCGCGCGCGGGAGATACTGGTTCCACCGCCGGCTCTCCGACTCTTCATCCCTCGCTGGTGGAGGGATAGCCACGAACTCCCTAGCCCTCCCCGCAAGGGGGAGGGAACGCAGAGGAGCGCGCGGCGACATTCGTTTGTCGGATCATAAGTCACTCTCGCTTCGCGAGGTATGCCATGCTGACCCTGATCGGCAAGCGGCTGATGTTCGCGATCCCGAGCCTGATCGGGGTGGTCATCGTCACCTTCCTCCTGACGCGCGCGCTGCCCGGCGATCCCGCGGCCTATTTCGCCGGTCCCGCCGCGACCAAGGAAGCGGTCGAGCAGATCCGCAAGAAGCTCGGCTTCGACAAGCCGCTGATCGAGCAGTTCTTCCACTACACCGCCGACCTCGCCCATGGCGATCTCGGCACTTCGCTGACCACCGGCCAGCCGGTCGCGACCGAAATCCGCAACCGCCTGCCGGCCTCCGCCGAGCTGACGCTGCTCGGCCTGCTCATTTCCGTCGCGATCGCGCTGCCGCTCGGCGTGCTCGCGGCGACACGGCCCGGCTCGTGGATCGATCATCTCTGCCGCATCACCACCACGGCCGGCGTCTCGCTGCCGGTGTTCTTCACCGGCCTCGTGCTGGTCTATGTCTTCTACTTCCTGCTCGGCTGGTCGCCGGCGCCGCTCGGCCGGCTCGACGTGTTCTATAGCGCGCCGCCGACGGTGACCGGCTTCTACCTGATCGACACGTTGATCGCGCGCGACTTCGAGGCGTTCCGCTCGGCGTTGAGCCAGCTCATCCTGCCGGCGGCGACGCTTGCGATCTTCTCGCTGGCGCCGATCGCGCGCATGACCCGGGCCTCGATGCTGTCGGTGCTCGCCTCCGACTTCGTCCGCACCGCGCGCGCCAGCGGATTGAAGCCGTCGACCGTGATCGTCACCTACGCCTTCCGCAACGCCATGCTGCCGGTCATCACCACGCTGTCGATGGTGTTCTCGTTCCTGCTCGGCGCCAACGTGCTGGTCGAAAAAGTCTTCGCCTGGCCCGGCATCGGCTCCTATGCGGTGGAGGCGCTGATCTCCTCGGATTTCGCGCCGGTGCAGGGTTTCGTGCTGACCATGGCGGTCATGTATGTGCTGCTCAATCTCATGATCGACATTCTCTATGGCGTGATTGATCCACGCGTGCGGCTGGAAGGGTAGGAATAGGTGTAGGCATGAGTACGGTTGCGCCCGCTGTTGAACCCGCCGGCCCCGCGCGAACCTCGGGACTTGTCGCGCTGTTCGAGCAAACGCGCTATGTGCTCGGCGAAAACAGGGTCACCGGCTTTGCCTTTGCGCTGCTGCTGGTCATTCTCCTGGCCGCGCTGTTCGGGCCCTATGTGGTGCCCTACGATCCGCTCGCCTCCGATACCGCCGCGGCATTGAAGGCGCCGTCGGCGGCGCACTGGTTCGGCACCGACCAGCTCGGCCGCGACATCTTCAGCCGCGTCATCGTGGCAACACGGCTCGACACCTTCATCGCGGTCGCTTCCGTCGTGCTGGTGTTTTTGATGGGCGGGCTCGCCGGCATCGCCGCCGGCTATTTCGGCGGCTGGACCGACCGCATCGTCGGGCGCATCGCCGACACCATCATGGCGTTTCCGCTGTTCGTGCTGGCGATGGGCATCGTCGCGGCGCTCGGCAATACCGTGCAGAACATCATCCTCGCGACTGCGATCGTGAATTTCCCGCTCTATGCGCGCGTCGCCCGCGCCGAAGCCAATGTCCGCCGCAATGCCGGCTTCGTGCAGGCGGCGCGGTTGTCGGGCAATGGCGAGTTCCGGATTCTCCTGGTGCATATCCTGCCCAACATCATGCCGATCATGATCGTGCAGATGTCGCTGACCATGGGCTACGCCATCCTCAATGCCGCCGGCCTTTCCTTCATCGGGCTCGGCGTGCGGCCGCCGACCGCCGAATGGGGCATCATGGTCGCGGAAGGCGCGGGCTTCATGGTGTCCGGCGAATGGTGGATCGCGCTGTTTCCGGGCCTTGCGCTGATGATCGCCGTGTTCTGCTTCAACCTGCTCGGCGACGGACTGCGCGACATCGTCGATCCGCAGCGGAGGACGTGAGCATGACCGCGCAGCCGCTGCTCGACGTCAATGACCTCACCGTCGAATTCTCGACGCGGCGCGGCATCGTCAAGGCCGTGCAGCATGTCAACATCTAGCGTCGCCAAGGGCGAGACGCTCGGCATTGTCGGCGAGTCCGGCTCTGGCAAATCGGTCACCTCCTATGCGGTGATGCGCATCCTCGATCGCGCCGGAAAAATCGCCGAGGGCTCGGTGATGTTCTCCGGCATCGACGTCAAGGCGGCGAGCGAGGACCAGATGCGCGACCTGCGCGGCCGCGAAATCTCGATGATCTTCCAGAACCCGCGCGCGGCGCTCAATCCGATCCGCAAAGTCGGCGACCAGATCGAGGACGTGCTGCGCCAGCATGTGCAGCAGGCAGACCGTGAGGGATCGCGGCGAGAAGGCGATCGAGGCGTTGGAGCAGGTCAAGATCGCGCGCCCGCGCGAGCGCTATCACGCCTATCCCTTCGAGCTGTCCGGCGGCATGTGCCAGCGCGTCGTGATCGCGCTGGCGCTCGCCTGCAATCCGCAGCTCCTGATCGCGGACGAGCCGACCACGGGTCTCGACGTCACCACGCAAAAGGCGGTGATGGATCTGGTCGTCGAGCTGACCAGGCAGCGCGGCATGTCGACCATCCTGATCACGCATGACCTCGGCCTGGCGGCTGCCTATTGCGACCGCGTGGTGGTGATGGAGAAGGGCCGGGTGGTCGAGACCGCGAAGTCGGCGGATATCTTTCGCCAATCCCCAACACGCCTACACGAAAAAACTGATGCGCGCGACGCCGCGGATCGGCGTGTCGCTGCGGGATTTGTTGCCGGAGGAGGATGCGGCCGACCTACCGCCCACCGCTGCGGCAACCGCGCCCGCCGTGGCCGGGCGAGCGATATAAAGCCGCTCCTCCTCGTCGATAAGCTCGTGAAGGAATATCCGCGCCAGGGCGCGACCGCCTCACTTGGCAAATTGTTCGGACGCAAGCCGCCGGTGGAGCAGGAAATGTTCCGCGCCGTCGACGGCATCAGCTTCACGGTCGGCAAAAGCGAGAGCGTCGGCCTGGTCGGCGAATCCGGCTGCGGCAAATCGACCACGTCGATGATGGTGATGCGGCTCCTCGACCAGACCTCCGGCCGCATCAGTTTCGACGGCGAGGAGATCGGCGACATCATGCCGAACGCCTTTGCGCGGCTGCCGCTGCGCAGCCGCATCCAGATGGTGTTCCAGGATCCGACCGACAGCCTCAACCCGCGTTTCACCGCCGCGCGCGCCATCGCCGACCCGATCCTGCAGCTCGGCGATATCAGGGGACGCGACGCCCTGCGCGCCCGCTGCGAGGAACTGGCGGGCTGGTCGGGCTGCCCGCTCAACCTGCTCGATCGCTTTCCGCATCAATTGTCGGGCGGCCAGAAGGCCCGCGTCGGCATTGCGCGGGCGATCGCGCTGCATCCCAGGCTCGTGATCCTGGACGAGCCGACCGCGGCGCTCGACGTCTCGGTGCAGGCGGTGGTGCTGAACCTGCTGCAGGACCTGAAGGCCTCGCTCGGCATGAGCTATTTGTTCGTGTCCCATGATTTGAACGTAGTGCGTTTGTTATGCGATCGTGTCATTGTGATGCGCACGGGGCGAATCGTGGAGCAGGGTCCGGCCGAAAAGGTGCTGGGCGATCCGCAGGACGCCTATACCAGGGAGTTGTTGACGGCGATCCCGCATCCGCCGTTGCCGGTGCACTAGCGCATGATCCGGAAAAGTGTGTAGCGGTTTTCCGAAAAGATCATGCGCAAACGAGAACAGGATACCCAGGACCCAAATGGCTGCTGATACCCTGGACGACTATATCGACGCCGTCGCCAAGGCGCTTGCGCTGCCGATCGAGGACGCCTGGCGGCCGGCCGTGCGCGCCAATCTCGAAGTGTCGCTGCGGCTGGCGCGGCTGGTCGACGAATTCCCGCTGCCTGACGAAACCGAGCCGGCCAGTGTCTTCACCGCCTGACCTCGCCATGAGTACCGCGTCCGCGCCGCTGTCGGCTTCCGAGATCGTCAAGGCCATAACATCAGGCAAGCTGTCGGCGTTGGAGGTGGCGGAGGCCGCGCTCGCGCGCATCGAGCAGCACGACGGAATCCTCAATTCCTTCACCGATGTCACCGCCGATCGCGCCCGCGCCAGGGCGCGCGCCATCGATGCCGCGATCGAGGCCGGCAAGAACGTCGGCCCGCTCGCTGGCGTGCCCTTTGCGGTGAAGAACCTGTTCGACGTGAAAGGGCTTCCGACCCGCGCCGGCTCGAAGATCAACCGCGATCTTGCACCGGCCAGGCGTGACGCGACGCTGATCGAGCGGATGGAAGCCGCCGGCGCCATCCTGGTCGGCGCGCTCAACATGGGCGAATACGCCTACGACTTCACCGGCGAGAATGTGCATGACGGCCCCTCGCGCAATCCGCATGATCCCGACCCGGATGACCGGCGGCTCGTCCGGCGGCTCGGGCAGCGCGGTCGGCGGCGCGCTGGTGCCGATCGCGCTCGGCTCGGACACCAACGGCTCCATTCGCGTGCCGTCGTCGTTCTGCGGCATTTTCGGCCTGAAGCCGACCTATGGCCGGCTGTCGCGCGCCCGCTCGTTTCCCTTTGTCGCGAGCCTCGATCATCTCGGCCCCTTCGCGCGCAACGTCCGCGATCTCTCGCTCGCCTATGATGCGATGCAGGGTCCCGACCCCGATGACGCCGCCTGCACTACGCACGCCGTCGAGCCCACGGCGGCGCTGCTCACCCAGAATATCGGCGGCCTGCGGATCGCGATCGCGGGCGGCTATTTCCAGAAGAACCTGTTCCCCGAGGCGATCGAGGCGGTCGCGCATGTCGCCAAGGCGCTCGGCGTCAACCGCGTGGTCGAAATTCCCGAAGCCGCGCGCGCCCGCGCCGCGGCCTATATCATCACCACCACCGAAGGCGCCTCGCTGCATCTCGACCGCCTGCGCAAGCGCCCCAATGATTTCGATCCCGCCGTGCGCGACCGGCTGATCGCCGGTGCGATGGTGCCGGCGGCGCTGGTCGACCGCGCGCAGAAATTCCGCCGCTGGTATCGCGCCAAACTCATGGAGATATTCAAGTCGGTGGACGTGCTGATCGCGCCGGCGACGCCTTGCGTCGCGCCGAAACTCGGCCAGGTGAATTTCACGCTCGACGGCGTCGAGCTTCCGGTGCGCGCCAATATCGGCATTCACACCCAGCCGATCTCCTTCATCGGCCTGCCGGTGGTCGCCGTGCCGGTGCCGCTCGAACCGATGCCGATCGGCGTGCAGCTGATCGCGCCGCCCTGGCGCGAGGATATCGCGCTTCGCGTCGCCTACGCGCTGGAGCGGATGGGCGCGGTCGCGGCGCCCGCGCCAAGGGGGATTTGAGATGGAGATCGACCTGCCCGACGTGCTGGCGGAAGTGACGGCGCAATTCCAGCGCTATGAGCAGGCGCTGGTGTCGAACGACGTCGCCGTGCTCGACGAATTGTTCCGCAAGGATTCCCGCACGCTGCGCTATGGCATCGGCGAGAACCTCTATGGCTATAGCGAGATCGCGTCCTTCCGCGCGGCGCGCTCGCCGGTCGGGCTGATGCGCAAGACCGCGCGCACCGTGATCACCACCTATGGCCGCGACGCCGCGGTCGCCTCGACCCTGTTCTATCGCGACACGCTGCCTGGCAAAGTGGGCCGGCAGATGCAGACCTGGGTCCGCTTTCCCGAGGGATGGCGAATCGTCGCCGCCCATGTCAGCATCATCGACGAGCCCAAGGTTATGACCGCATGAGCCTCGACGATCTTCCGGCCAATGACGCGCCGCGCCCGGCCGAGGCGGTGGTTCGCCGCATCGACCGCGCCTCGCCGTCGGTGGTGAAGATCACCCGCGCCGAGGAATTGCGGCTGCAGCTGGCCGACGAGATCGTGCGCGGCGCATTGCCGCCGGGCGCGCCGCTGGACGAGACCGACATCGCGCGCCGCTTTTCCGTGTCGCGCACGCCGGTGCGCGAGGCGCTGCGCCAGCTCGTCGCTTCCGGACTGGTCGACGCGCGGCCGCATCGCGGCGCTGTGGTGGCGCGGCCGACCATCGAGCGGCTGACCGGCATGTTCGAGGCGATGGCGGAGCTGGAGGCGATCTGCGCCGGGCTCGCCGCCGAGCGCATGACGCCGATCGAGCGGCATCAGCTCGAGGCCGTGCACGAAGAGCTGCGCGTGCTGAGCTATGCCGGCAATCCCGACCGCTTCCACGAGGTCAACGAGCGCTTCCACAACACCATCTATGCCGGCTCGCAGAACGCCTATATCGCCGAGATGACGCTGGCGACGCGCGTGCGGGTGCAGCCGTTCCGCCGCGCCCAGTTCCGCAATCTCGGCCGCCTCGCCAAGTCGCATGCCGAGCACGACCGCGTCGTGGTCGCGATCATGCGCGGCGACAAGACGGGCGCCGAGACCGCGATGCGCGACCACATCGAGCTGGTGCGCGACGAATACGAGCTCTATGCGGTGTCGGTGTAGGGTAGCACGTCGCCGCGTGTAGGGTGCGAAGGCGCATTGCGCAAGCGCATCTGGTCGAGATTGGGCAGTGCGTCGCCTACCCGGACGACGGAGATCTACACCGCCGCCTTCTCCGCCATATACGCCCGCCAGCCGCCGAACGATGAAATATCGCGCGCGCCTTCGACACCGGCGGCTTCGACGATAAATCCCTTCACGACTGCGGCCATCGGCCAGGCGGATGGTGCCGATCGAAAGCGGCGGGGGGACGGCGGCGACGAACTGGCCGAAGGCGGCTGACGACAGCGACCAGATCTCCAGCTCGATCGCGGCGCCCTTGCCGGGCTCGACCCGCAGCATGCCGGGTTTGGGCGGCGTGGTCGCCAAGGCATAGAGCTTGTAGTCGGGCGCAGTGACGGCGGTTTCCAGCAATCGGCCGCCGAGCGAGCGCAATTCGCCGTTCAGCGCCATGCCCGACAGATGCGCGCCGACCACGGCGATCGCGAGGTCATCTCCGGTGCTCGCGGGCAGCGGTGCCAGCGGTGGTTGCGGCAGACCCTTCGCGCCGATCTTCAATCTGGTGTCGGCATGGAAGACGCGGCCGATGCTCGCGAGCAGCGCGTCGCGCCCGGCCGGCGCCAGCAGCGTGATGCCGAAGGGAATATCGTCGCTGCGCATCGAGGCCGGCAGCGCCAGCCCGCAGAGATCGAGCAGATTGACGAAATTGGTGTAGGTGCCGAGCCGGCTGTTGAGCTCGATCGGATTGGCCAGCACCTGCTTGGTCGAATAGGCCGTCGGTGCCGTCGGCAGCACCATCGCATCGAAATTGGCGAAGGTGCTCTCGGCGATCTTGCGCAGGCCCTGCAGGCGATACAGCGCGGAGAAGGTTTCGGCCGCAGTCAGCCGCGCGCCCGCCGCGGTGATCTCGCGCGTCACCGGGTGGATCGCGTCCGGCGAGGAGGCGAGCAGATTGCGGATCACGAGATAGCGCTCGGCAACCCACGGGCCTTCATAGAGCAGCCGCGCCGTCTCGTAGAACGGCTCCATGTCGAACTCGATGAGCTCGGCGCCGAGCGCGATCCAGCGCTTCATCGCCTCGTCATAGGCGGCCTCCGACGCCTTGTCGCCGAAGAAGATCAACTGACCCTTGCGCGGCATGCCGAGCCGGAGCTTTTGCGGGAACGGCGTGATCTGCTTCAGCGGCCGGTCGCGTGAAAAGGGATCGGCGAGATCGGGCCCCGTCATCGCCGCGAGCGCAGTGACCGCGTCATCGACGGTGAGCGAAAACACCGACACGCAGTCGAGCGTGCGGCAGGCCGGCGCAACGCCGGCGGTCGAGATCATGCCGAGGCTAGGCTTCAGGCCAACAATGTTGTTGAGCATGGCCGGCACACGGCCGCTGCCTGCGGTGTCCGTGCCGAGCGCTAGCGGCACGAGGCCTGCGGCAACCGCGACCGCCGAGCCCGAGCTCGATCCGCCGGGAATGAGATCGCTGCGGATCGGATTGTTGGGGATGCCGTAGGGCGAGCGCACGCCGACGAGGCCGGTGGCGAACTGGTCGAGATTGGTCTTGCCGATGATGATGGCGCCGGCCGCGCGCAGTCGTGCGACCGCGGTCGCATCATGCGCCGGCGTGTAGGCAAAGGCCGGGCAGGCGGCGGTGGTCTGAAAACCCAGCGCGTCGATATTGTCCTTCACCGCGACCGGCACGCCATAGAGCGGCAGCCCGGCGGCATTCTTCGTCTTCAGGCTTTCGGCCTCGGCGAGCGCGTCCTTCTCGTCGCGCAGGCTGATGAAGACGGCGGGGTCGTTGTGTCGCGGATGCGCTGATAGGTGCGGGCGATGGTCTGGGCGGGCGTCAGCGTGCCGGCGCGATGCGCGGCGACGATCGCGGCGACGGTTTCAGTCACGCAAACACTCCCTGTCTCGGCGCCATCTTCGCGATCCGCTTCCAGCGCTCAAATCCTGCTCAATCGAAGCAAGCGGTATGCCATTGTGTACAAACGTGGCAACTTGAGACAGATCGAAATAGCTCTTCTCAGTCAATGATTTGAATTGCCCGGCGGCAATCGGTCGCCGGACGTTTCACCATCCGCTGCTCAATTGATAGGCAGTCTCAGCTCGCGACCTTGCTGCTGCCCTGCGTGATCAGCCGCGCGGCGCGCTGGTCGCGGGCGTGGATCCAGAGCCAGCTCAAGGCGACGCTGAGGCGGTTGCGCAAGCCGATCAGGAAGTAGATGTGGGCGATGCCCCAGATCCACCACGCGATGGTGCCGCGCAGCTTGATGCGGCCGAAATCGATCACCGCGAGCCGCTTGCCGATCTGCGCGAGGCTGCCGGCATGCTTGTAGTGGAACGGCGGCAGCGTGCCGCCCTTGAGCCGCGCCTTGATCAGCGCGGCGGCGTAGCGGCCCTCCTGCTTGGCGGCCGGCGCGATGCCGGGCACCGGCTTGCCGTCGGGGCCGTCGATGGTCACGGTGTCGCCGACGGCAAAAATATCGGGATGGCCGGGCACGGTCAGATCAGGCTCGACCTTGAGGCGATAGGCGCGGTCGGCCGGCGCGCCCAGCCATTCGGCAGCGCGCGAGGCGCGCACGCCGGCGGCCCAGATGATGGTGCGCGCGTCGAGCTTCTTCCCGCCATAGACTACGCCGTCGGCCGAGCATTCGGTGACGGCCTCGCCCAGCATCACGTCGACGCCGAGCTTTTCCAGCGACGTCTGCGCATAGGCCGAGAGGTCGTCGGGGAATCCTGCGAGCACGCGCGAGCCCGCCTCGATCAGCACCACGCGCGCGCTTCGCGTATCGATGTGGCGGAAGTCGCGCGGCAGCGTGTCCTTTGCGAGATCGGCAATGGTGCCGGCCATCTCGACGCCGGTGGGACCGGCGCCGATGATGACGAAGGTGAGCAGCGCGTCGCGCCTCTCGGGATCGGTCTCGCGTTCGGCGCGCTCGAAGGCGACGAGGATGCGCCGCCGCAGCGTGGTGGCGTCTTCCAGCGTCTTCAGTCCCGGTGCGAACGGCTCCCATTCGTCATGGCCGAAATAGGCATGGCGCGCGCCGGTGGCGAGGATCAGCGTGTCGTAGGGGATGCTGCCGCCGTCATCGAGCAGCACGCGTTTCCCGGCCGCGTCGACGCCGCAGACATTGGCGAACAGCGTCGTCACGTCGCGGCGATCGCGCAGGAGATAGCGGATCGGCCAGGCGATCTCGCTGGTCGCCAGCGAAGCGGTCGCGACCTGGTAGAGCAGCGGCTGGAACAGATGATGGTTGCGGCGGTCGATCAGCGTGATTTCGACGCCTGCGCCGGCGAGGCCGAAGGTCGCCTCCAGCCCGCCGAAACCGGCGCCGACGATCACCACGCGATGAGATTTTGCCGAAGGCGTCGTCGTCATGGAAGAGGCCCTCGATGATCGAACGCTGCACCCAAGCATGTACTCATTCGCGCATCCCTTCCAAGTGCTCTTTGCTAATGGGTCGATAGCGAAATGCTATCGATCTCACGCGCCTTCCGGCTTCGGCGCGGCAACAATGCGGCTGCCTGCCGGCAGCCACCAGCCCGCGATGGTTCCACCAAGCGAAAGCACGGCTGCAACCGCCATGGCCGCGGCAAATCCGTTCGTGAAGTCCGCGGGCAAATGGCTGGCATCGTGCGCGGAGAAGATGGCAACGAGAAGAGCCACGCCGAACACGCCGCCGAGGAATCGCCCCATGTTGAAGATGCCGGAGGCCTTGCCGATCTCGGCGACCGCGACCGAACCGAGCACCGCATTCTGAGCCGCGGGCATCGCCATCGACACACCGACACCGGCCAGGACGAGCGGCGCCACCAGCGCGGAATAGGCGACGCCGGGCCCAACGATGTAAGCGATCCAGCCGAGCCCGATCGCCTGCATCGTGAGGCCGGTGACGACGAGCGCGCGCTCGCCCACCTTGTTGACCAGCGCGCCCGCGACGGGCGCGGTCACGAACAGCGTCGCGGTCCAGGGCAACAGGCGCAGGCCCGCGCCGAGCGGGGTGTTGCCAAGCGCGTTCTGCAGCAATTGCGGCAGCAGGAACAGCACGCCGTACATGGCGGCGTAGAACAGGAAGCTCGCGAGAATGCCGGATGAGAACACCTGCGCGCGAAACAGCCGCATCGGCACCATCGGCGCGCGGCGCGCAACTCCCAGCCGATGAAGGCGGCTGCGAAGCACCAGTCCGCAGAACAGCGCTGTCAGCACTTCCGCGCTGGTCCAGCCCGCACCATTGCCGCGCAACAGCGCCCACACCAGTGCGAACGCGGCGGCCGCGATCAGCGCCAGCCCGGCAAAATCGAGACCTGCCTTCGGCCCAAAACTTTCACGCAGCCGCGTTGCGATCATCAGGAGTGCCGCGCCGCCGATCGGCACATTGATCCAGAAGATCCACTGCCATCCGAAACCCTCGGTCAGCGCGCCGCCGGCAGCGGGACCCGCGATCAGGGCAAATCCGGTCACGCCGCTGAAAATCCCGAGCGCCCGTGCCCGCTCTTCCCGCGGAAAGGCGCCGCTCAACAGCGCCATCGCCAGCGGCATGACAAGAGCCGCAGCCGCGCCCTGCGCCGCGCGCGCAGCGATCAGCCAGACGATGCTGCCCGAGACCGCGCAGCCGATCGACGCCAGCACGAACAGGGCGATGCCGACGGCAAACATGCGGCGGCGTCCAAAGCGGTCGCCGAGCGCCGCGCCGGTCAACAGCAGCACGGCAAAACTCAGATTGTAGGCGTTGACCGTCCATTGCAGCGTTTCCATCGGCGCGTTGAACTCGGTGTGGATGGTCGCAAGCGCCGATGTCAGCACCATGGTGTCGAGCGCCACCATGAAGGATGCCAGCGCGGCGACGCCGAGCGCCCAGTTCTTCTCGCTTCTCGAAAGATCTTCCTGCATTTTGCCGTCTCCTTGATGCGCAAGCGCCGCGTCGCGCGGCCGATCGCGGTGAAGACGAAGGGGAAGAGGCCAAAGGATCGCTGAAAAAAATATTTTCCGGGACCGAATCCTTCTGCCCGCGCCGGACGTCTAGGGGTCGAGATGCGGAATTTCGCGTTTCGCAAAAGATGGAGAAAACGATGAGACGGACCCTGATCCGGTACAAGGCCAAGCCGGAACTGGCCGACAAGAACGCCGAGCTGATTGCGGCGGTGTTTGCGGAATTGAAGGATGCAAAACCCGAAGGCGTCCGCTACCTTTCGGTGCGGCTGGAGGACGACAGCTTTATCCACTTCGTCGAGACCGAGGCGGAGGACGGCTCGAGCGCATTGCCGAAACTGGCGTCGTTCCAGGCGTTCCAGAACGGCATCCGCGATCGCTGCGCCGAGCCGCCGCTGGTCAAGGGCGCCAGGATCGTGGGCAATTATCGCATGCTGGAGACGGAATGACGCCGGACGCCCCTGCTGCGGACATCGAGCGCCTGTTGGCCGAGATGCGGCCAAAGCTGCATCGCTACTGCGCGCGCATGGTCGGCTCGGTGATCGATGGCGAGGACGTGCTGCAGGATGCCTTGATCAAGGCGGTCGAGGCCTTTCCGTCCGCGGGTGCGATCGAGAATCCCGCGGGCTGGCTGTTTCGTATCGCCCACAACACCGCGCTGGATTTCCTGCGCCGTCGCAGCCGGCAGGAGATGCTTTTGGCGGGTGAGGAGGTGGAGATGATGGCCGACCCGGCTGATGCGGTTCTAAGCCGCCAGATCGCCGCGACCTCGCTTCGCACCTTCATGCGTCTGCCGGTGGCCCAGCGCGCATGCGTGATCCTGGCCGACGTGCTCGGCTGTTCGCTGCAGGAGGTCTGCGACGTCATGGAGTACAGCCTGCCAGCAGTGAAGGCCGCGCTCAACCGCGGACGCACGCGGCTTCGCGAACTGGCCGAAGAGCCGAGGACACGCCGCGTCCGCAACTGTCGGAGGCCGATCGCGCACGCCTGTCCGCCTATGTCGCCTATTTCAACGCGCGCGATTTCGATACGATCCGCGCCATGATCGCCGACGACGTCAGGCTCGAGCTCGTCAACAAGACGCGGATGAGCGGCAAATCGGAAGTGTCGCGCTATTTCGGCAATTACGCCAAGGTCGAGGACTGGCACCTGGTGCCGGGTCTGGTGGAGGGCCGCCCGGCGATCCTGGTGTTCGACCCGAACGAGCCGGGCGCGGCGCCGAAATATTTCATGCTGGTCGATTGGTCGGCGGGGAAGGTCGCGACTATCCGGGATTTCCGCCACGCGGCTTACGTGATCGAGGGCGCCGACTACTGCCGTGTGTCGTAGGCCGGTTCAGATCGAGCGGCGGCCGAATTCGCCATTGGCGACGCGCGCGATGCGCCCCGCGGCGAGGTTGCCGCTGCCACCACCGCGCGGCGGCGCGTCGGGCCGCCTCGGTGCTTCGAAGGTCGGCGGCGCGGCGTTATGATCCGCGCTCGGCCAGAAGGTCAGCGCGAGCAGCAGGCCCAGATTGACCACGGCACCCACCGCGGTGCCGGAATGTTCTGATCCAAGCGACCATGCCGGAAATTTCGTCGCGATCACTCTGTCGACGATCATGATCGCGAACCAGGCGGGAACGACGCAGACGGGATCCCATCCCATGTCCCGGATGCGCATGCATTGCAGGCTGAAGCTGCCCAGCATGAAGATGACCGCGAGCACGATCACTGGCCATGCCAGCCGCTCGAACGACAGCGGCATGCCGCGTGGCGTGCTGTTATAGATTGAGCTTGCGATGGCAAAGCACAGAACGGTCATGATGACCGCGAGGCCAATCGTGCTCAGGAAGTAGTGCAGCCGGCCGAGCCGTGCGTTGAAGCCGAACAGGAAACCGAGCATGGGCGCCACCTTTTTGGAGGACATCTGCACGGGGGTTGCTTGCAGCGCCGTGAACGAACTGCGGCGTTTGCCGAAGATGCTTTCCGATCCATGAATGGCCCGCGGTTTTGGAGGCATGGGCCGCCCGGGCCCGCCCCGGCCGGCCCCGCTGCGACAAACGTAGCCCCAAAACCGGCACTATATTTCTTGCCTTCGCCGAATCCGCGAACTATGGTGCAGGCCGGTTGGCGCCGGCTGCCACTGAGCCGAAGGTTCTATGGCTCAAATCCGGCTTGGCGCTTGCTGGCGGTCGGCGATTTCGCGCACAAAACAGCTCACAACTGGCGCTTCGCCCGGCTGGCGTGTTTGAGGTAACGAGGAGGGGAAACCACATGAAGAAGGCATTATTGGCTCGCGGGCGCCATGGCGCTTTCGCTGTCGAGCCTTGCGTTCCAGGCCCTGCTTTCGCAGGCGACACCATCAAGATCGGCTTTGTCTCGACCTTCAGCGGCCCGACCGCTGTGATCGGCAACGACATGCGCAATTCCTTCGAGCTCGCGCTCGACCATCTCGGCCGCAAGATGGGCGGCAAGCCGGTCGAGGTGATCTACGAGGACGACGGCCAGAAGCCGGATGTCGGCAAGCAGAAGACCGAGAAGCTGGTGCAGTCGGACAAGGTCGATTTCATCGCGGGCTATATCTGGTCGAACGTGCTGCTGGCGTCGCTGAAGACCGCCGTCAACTCCCAGACCTTCCTGATCTCGGCCAATGCCGGCCCGTCGCAGCTCGCGGGCGAATTGTGCTCGCCTTACGTGTTCTCGACCTCCTGGCAGAACGACCAGACGCCGCAGGCGATGGGCCTCTACATGAACCAGAAGGGCGTCAAGTCGGTGTTCCTGATCGGCCCGAACTATGCCGCCGGCAAGGACATGCTCGCGGGCGTGAAGAGCACGTTCAAGGGCCAGGTCGTCGGCGAGGAATATACGGTGTGGCCGACCCAGCTCGACTTCTCGGCCGAGCTCACCAAGGCGCGCAATTCCGGCGCGGAATCGATCTTCGTGTTCTATCCGGGCGCGGCCGGCGTGCAGTTCCTCAATCAATATGCGCAGGCCGGCATCAAGGAGAAGATGCCGCTCTATACCGCCTTCACCATCGACGAACTGTCGCTGCCGCTGCAGAAGGACAATGCGATCGGCGTGCCCGGCGCGCAGGAATGGGTCAACGATCTGCCCGGCGAGCAGAACAAGAAGTTCGTCGCGGACTATCGCAAGAAGTACACGGGGCTGCGTCCGACCTATTACGGCGCGCAGGCTTATGACGCCGCGCAGCTCATCAACAGCGCGGTGGTCGCGGTGAACGGCGATACCTCGAAGAAGGACGCGATGAAGGCCGAGATGGAGAAGGCCAATTTCAAGTCGCTGCGCGGCTCGTTCAAATACGGCAACAACCACATCCCGATCCAGAATTTCTACCTGCAGGACGTGGTCAAGGATGCCGACGGCCAGCTCTCGCTGAAGACGGTCGCCACCATCGTCAAGGACGACCAGGACCGCTTCCACGATAAATGCCCGATGAAGTGATCGCGGCTTCTGTTACAAACGGCGGCGGTGCTTGTATGCACTGCCGCCTTTTGTTTGAGCTGGATGTGGGGACGCATGCTGCTCGTTGTCGAACAGATCTTGAACGGTTTGCAGTTCGGGCTGTTGCTCTTCCTGCTGGCGGCGGGATTGACGCTGGTGTTCGGCATCATGGACTTCGTCAATCTCGCGCATGGCTCGCTTTACATGATGGGCGCCTATTTCGCGGCGACGTTCGTGGCGTGGACCGGCAGTTTTGTGCTCGGCATCGTACTCGCGCTCGGCGCCTCGCTGCTGCTCGGCATCGTGCTGGAATTCGTGGTGCTCCGGCATCTCTACGGCCGCGACCATCTCGACCACGTGCTCGCGACCTTTGGCCTGATCCTGTTCTTCAACGAAGCGGTGCGATGGATATGGGGGCCGGCGGGGCTTGCGCTGTCGTTGCCGCCCTGGCTGACCGTGCCGGTGCAGATCATTCCCGGCATTCAGTATCCGGCCTATCGGCTCGCGATTATCGTGGTCGCGCTGGCGGTGGCGCTGTTGCTCTATCTCGGCGTGATGCGCACCCGCGTCGGCATGCTGATCCGCGCCGGCGCGTCGAACCGCGAGATGATCGGCGCGCTCGGCATCAACATCAAGCTGCTCTACACGCTGGTGTTCGGGCTTGGCGCCGCGCTCGCAGGCCTCGCCGGGTTGATGCAGGCGCCGATCCTCACGGTGCAGATCGGCATGGGCGAGAACATCTTGATCCTCGCCTTTGTCGTCATCGTGATCGGCGGCATCGGCTCGATCCGCGGCGCATTTCTCGCCGCGATCTTTGTCGGCCTGATCGATACGCTCGGCCGCGCCTTCCTGCCAAATTTGCTGCGGCAGGTGCTGAGCGGCGCCGCCGCATCGACAGCGGCGCCCGCTTTGTCCTCGATGCTGATCTATCTGTTGATGGCGATCGTGCTGGTGCTGCGGCCGGAGGGGCTGTTTCCGGCCACCAGACGATGAAGACCTCGCTCAACGTCCGGAATGCCGTTTCGGCGCTGGTGGTCGCCGGCCTCGTGCTGCTGCCGCTCTATTCGCAGCTCACGGGCAACGTCTTCATCCTCACGCTGTTCACCCGCATCGTCATCCTGGCGCTGGCCGCCGCCAGCCTCAATCTCATCATGGGCTATGGCGGCATGATGAGCTTTGGCCACGCCGCCTATCTCGGCATCGGCGGCTATGCCGTCGGCATTTTGGCGCAGGAGGGCGTCGGCTCCGGCTTTCTGCAGTTTCCTGTGGCGCTGGCGGCGTCCGCGCTCTATGCGCTCGTCATCGGTGCGCTCAGCTTGCGCACCCGCGGCGTCTATTTCATCATGATCACGCTCGCCTTCGCGCAGATGGCCTATTACGTCGCCTCCGGGTTGGCGCGCTACGGCGGCGACGACGGCCTGACCATCTACAAGCGCAGCGATTTCGCAGGCCTGATCAATCTCTCCAACCGCGTGCAGTTCTATTATCTCTGCCTCGCCTGCCTGCTGGGCGTGATCTTCCTGATCTGGCGCATCGTCAATTCGCGCTTCGGCATGGTGGTGCAGGGACTACGCTCCAACGAGCAGCGCATGCAGGCGATCGGCTTTCCCGCCAAACGCTACAAGCTGGTTTGCTTCGTCATCGCAGGGACGCTGTGCGGGCTCGCCGGCGCGTTGCTCGCCAACAACACCGATTTCGTCAGCCCCGCGATGATGTACTGGACCCGCTCCGGCGACCTCATGGTGATGGTGATCCTGGGCGGCATGGGCTCGCTGTTCGGCCCCGTCATCGGCGCGGTGGTGTATCTGCTGCTCGAGGAGTTTCTTTCGCAGATCACGGAATATTGGGCCATGATCATGGGGCCGCTGTTGCTGTTCGTCGTGCTGTTCGGCCGCGGCGGCATCATGGGCATGCTCGGGAGGTTTTCCCGTGGCTGATCCGCTGCTCCACGTCGACAAGCTGGTGCGCCGCTTCGGCGGCATCCTTGCTACCGACCATGTCACGCTCGATGTCGCGCAAGGCGAGCTGCACGCCATCATCGGCCCGAACGGCGCCGGCAAGACGACGCTGATCAGCCAACTCACGGGACATCTCGCGCCGCACGCCGGCAGTATTTCCGTGGCCGGCCGCGACATCACGCATTTGCCGGCCTATCGCCGCTGCGCGCTGGGCCTGGCGCGCTCTTTCCAGATCACCTCGCTGCTGCTCGATTTCACCGCCGCAGACAATGTCGCGCTGGCCGCGCAGGCGCATCAAGGCCACTCCTTCCGCTTCTGGGCCGACGCGCGCAAGGAGAAGGGCCTGCGCGATGCCGCGCGGGCGGCACTACGAGCGTGTAGGGTTGGCCGAGCGCGCCAATGTGCTGGTTTCGAAGCTGAGCCATGGCGAGCAGCGCGAGCTGGAGCTCGCAGTCGCGCTCGCCACAAAGCCGCAATTGTTGCTGCTGGACGAGCCGATGGCCGGCCTCGGCGTCACCGAATCCGCGCGCATGGTGAGGCTGCTGCAGGAGCTGCGGAAAGAGGTGACCATCGTGCTGGTCGAGCACGACATGGAAGCCGTGTTCGCGCTCGCCGACCGCATCTCGGTGCTGGTCTATGGCCGCGTCATCGCTTCCGGCGCACCGTCCGACATCCGGCAGAACGAGGAGGTGAAGCGCGCCTATCTCGGCGACCAGCATGTGGTGGTGCGCCATGGCTGACGCCGCGCTGCTCGACGTCGACGGCATCGAGACCTGTTACGGGTTGAGCCAGGTGCTGTTCGGGCTCTCTCTTTCCATCAAACCTGGCGAGATGGTCTCGCTGATGGGCCGCAACGGCATGGGCAAGACCACGACCATCCGCTCCATCATGGGCCTGACGCCGGCCCGCGCGGGCGCGATCCGCTTTGCGGGTGCGGAAGTGCGGAGCCTGCCGTCCTACCGCATCGCCAAGCTTGGCATCGGCCTGGTGCCGGAGGGAAGGCAGATTTTCCCCAATCTTACCGTGCGCGAAAATCTGGTCGCCGCCTCCGCCAATCGCCTCAACGCGCCAAACCCCTGGACGCTGGAAAAAATCCACGCGCTGTTTCCGCGGCTCGCCGAGCGCGGCGGCAACATGGGCAACCAGCTTTCCGGCGGCGAGCAGCAGATGCTGGCGATCGGCCGTGCGCTGATGACCAATCCGCGGCTGTTGATCCTCGACGAGGCGACCGAAGGGCTGGCACCACTTATCCGCGAGGAAATCTGGAATTGCCTGTCGATGTTGAAGGCGCGCGGGCAATCGATCCTGGTGATCGACAAGAATGTCGAGCACCTCACCCGCATCTGCGACCGCCATTATATCATCGAGCGCGGCCGCACCGTGTGGAGCGGCACGTCCGTTGAGCTGATGGCGGAGCCCGATCTGCAGCACCGCTATCTCGGGATTTGAGCCCGCTTTCCCCGCAGCCATGAGATTCCCATTGTGCCGCGCGAACGCGCGTGCCAGATTTTTCCCGTAAATGATGCCGGGAAGGAGATTTCATGCTGCTCAGGAAACTCGCCGTTGCCCTAGTCCTTTCCAGCCTCGCGATCCTTGGTGCAAAGGCCGACGACAAGGTGCTGAAGGTCGGTTCGACGCCAACCGGCATTCCCTTTACCTTCCTCGACACCAAGACCAACACCATCGAAGGCGTGATGGTCGATCTGATCAAGGAGATCGGCAAGGACGCCGGCTTCAAGGTCGAGATCGAGGGCATGCAGTTCTCGACCCTGATCCCGTCGCTCACGTCCAACAAGATCGATATCATCTGCTGCCGCGATGTACATCACCGCCCCGCGCAAGGAGGTGATCGACTTCTCCGGCCCAGTCTACACCTACGGCGAAGGCTTGATCGTGCCGAAGTCGGACAGCAAGGACTACAAGGAGTTCGCTGATCTGAAGGGCGAAGCCGTCGGCGCGCAAAAGGGCACCGCCTTCATCGAGCCCCTGCAGAAGACCGGCCTGTTCACCGAGGTGAAGATCTACGACACCATTCCGGCGATCCTCGCCGACGTCAATACCGGGCGGCTGAAGGCCGGCTTCGCCGACAAGCCGATCCTCGCCTACAACATCAAGCAGGGCGTGTTTCCCGAGGTGCGGCTGGTCAACAGCTAATGTCTCGACCATCACCGGCTCGGTCGGCATCGGCGTGCGCAAGAGCGACGGCGAGCTGCTCGCGAAGATCAACGCCTCGCTCGACAAGCTGACCAAGGACGGCACGGTGAAGAAGATCCTCGCGAAATGGGGCCTCGATTGAAGCCGATGCAGCGGCGCGGCTGATCGGCGGCGGCAATGACAAAATTCCTCGCCGATGCGCGTGAGTTCCTGCCGATCCTGCTGCAGGGCGTCTGGCTCACCATCGTCGTCACCTTCGGCTCGCTGGTGCTGTCGACGCTGCTCGGCATGGTCTGGGCCCTGATGCGCGTCTGCCGCATCGCGCTTCCTGCGACTCGATGCGCAAGGGCTCGTCAACGCGATCCGCGGCATCCCGATCATCGTGCAGCTGTTCTACATCTACTTCGTGATGCCGGAGCTCGGCGTCACTTGACCGCCCTGCAGGCCTCGATCATCGGGCTCGGCATCGCCTATTCGGCCTATCAGGCGGAAAATTTCCGCGCCGGCATCGAGGCGATCGACAAGGGCCAGATCGAGGCCGCGGAATCGCTCGGCATGGGCTGGGCGCTGATGATGCGGCGCGTGGTGCTGCCGCAGGCGGTGAAGATCATCCTGCCGCCCTACGGCAACATCATGATCATGATGCTGAAGGACTCCTCGCAGGCCTCCACCATCACGGTCGCGGAACTGACGCTGAAGGGCAAGCTGATCGCGTCCTCGACCTTCAAAAACACCACCGTGTTCACCATGGTCGCGCTGCTCTATCTCGTCATGAGCGTGCCGCTGATCCTGTTCGTCGGCGGCTGGAGCGGCGCATGGGCGAGGCGCGGCGATGATCGACCTCAGCGATGTGCACAAGAGCTTTGGCGCATGTCGAGGTGCTGCGCGGCATTCGCGCGAGCGTAGGCCGCGGCGAGGTGGTCTGCATCATCGGCCCGTCCGGATCGGGCAAGTCGACCATCCTGCGCTGCATCAACGGCCTCGAAGGCCTACGACAGCGGCACGGTCACCATCGACGGCACGCGCGTCGACCGCAATCGCCGAGCATCAAGCGATCCGCACGCAGATCGCGATGGTGTTCCAGCGCTTCAACCTGTTTCCGCATCGCACCGCGCTGGAGAACGTCATCGAGGGACCGATCTATGTGAAAGGCAGAAGGCCGCGAGGAGGCGGTGCAGCGCGGCACTCGAGCTGCTGGCGCGGGTCGGCCTGGCGGACAAGGCGAACGCCTATCCGGCTGAGCTGTCGGGCGGCCAGAAGCAGCGCGTCGCCATCGCGCGGGCGCTGGCGATGCAGCCGAAGGCGATCCTGTTCGACGAGCCGACCTCGGCGCTCGATCCGGAACTGGTCGGCGAAGTGCTGGCGGTGATGCGTGCGCTCGCCGAGGACGGCATGACCATGGTGGTCGTGACCCACGAGATCGGCTTCGCCAGGAGGTGGCGGACCGCGTGCTGTTCCTCGACCATGGCAGTGATCGTCGAGGAGGGACCGGCGCGAGCGGTGCTGACCACGCCGCAGCATGCGCGGACGCAGGAATTCCTGCAAGCGCATCCTGCAGCCGATTTAGCGAGACGAGGTTGGATTGAGCTGTATCGGCATCGGA
The DNA here is from genome assembly GCA_963739755.1 of uncultured Alphaproteobacteria bacterium. Classification (GTDB taxonomy): domain Bacteria; phylum Pseudomonadota; class Alphaproteobacteria; order Rhizobiales; family Xanthobacteraceae; genus Bradyrhizobium. The sequence continues at coordinate 78,252 of CAVUCB010000009.1, forward strand.
AGTGCGCTCCCTCCGCAGCGCGGGTGAAGCGGCTATTTCTCGAACGGAATGTATTGCTGGTACTCTTTCGGCACCTGCCTGCGATAGCGCGAGGGCACGGTTCCGCTGTCGATCGAATGATCGATCTCCTGCTGTCGCGTCATCTTCCCGCCGTCGCTTCTTTTTCTTTGAGCTCGTCTTCTTTCTCCGCGGTCGTGCTCGGCGGCGCTGCAGCGCTGGGCGAGGCGGCCGGCGCCGGCGTCGCCGCGGGCGCAGGTTGGCGTGCCGCAGGCGCCGGTGCAGCAGGAGATGGCGATGCCGCAGGCGCGGGCTGGCGCGGGCGTGTCATTTCCGGTGGTCGGGCGTCTGGGCCAGCGCGACGCTTGCCGGCAAGGACAGGAACAGGGCCGTGGTCAAAGCAATAGGAGAAAGCTTCATCTGAAAACTCCGGGCTGTTGTCCTGCATGCGGAACAATCATTCCGAGTCCCGCAAGCATACACCAGTTTGGACGCCTGGCAGCCGTCGCGTCCGCCGCGCCGACGCCGTTCAAAACATCTCGAAATATTCGCGCTGCTCCCAGTCCGACACTTCGGCCTGGAAGCGCTCGATCTCGGCGTTCTTGATGTGGACGTAATAGTCGACGAATGCTTCGCCGAGCGCCTTGCGGAAGAACGGATCGTCGTTCAGCGCGAACACGGCTTCGCGCAGCGATTTCGGCAGCGGATCGGCCTTGGTCTCATAGGGCGTATCCGCCGACAGGGCCGGGATCGAGCTTGCGGTCGACGCCGTCGAGGCCGGAGAGGATTTGCGAGGCCATGTAGAGATAGGGATTGGCGGCGGGCTCGCCGATCCGGTTTTCCAGCCGCGTCGCGGGATCGTCGGTGCCGCCGAGCACGCGGATCATCACGCCGCGGTTGTCGCGGCCCCAGATCGCGCGGTCCGGCGCCAGCGAATAGGAGCGGTAGCGCTTGTAGCCGTTGATGGTCGGCGTCGTGAACACCGCCGAGGCGCGCGCATGCGTGAGCAGGCCGGCGAGATAGTTGCGGCCGAGCGGGCTCAGGACCTCGTTGCCGTCGTTCGCCATGAACGCGTTCTTGCCGTCGCGCGCGCGACACCAGCGATTGATGCAGATGCCAGCCGGAGGCGAACACGTTCGGCAGCTTCGGCCGGCACATGAAGGTGGCGTGATAGCCGTGGCGGCGCGCGATCTGCTTCACGGCGCTGCGGAACAGCATCATGTTGTCGGCGGGCTCGATGCCCTTCTTCGGCGCAAAGGTGAACTCGCACTGGCTCGGGCCGAATTCGACCTCGACCGAGCGCAGCGGCAGGCCGAGCGCGATGATATCGCGGCGGATGATGTCGAGCGCCGGCTCGATCTGGTCGAAGCGCTGCTCGGCCAGATATTGATAGCCATGCGAGAGCAGGCTGACCGAAGGCGGCCGGCCGGGCTGGCCGGCATCCTCCGGCGGCCATATGCGCGTCGTCGAGCTTGAACAGATGGAATTCGACCTCGAGCCCGGCGACGAAATCATAGCCGCGCTCGCCGAGCTTGTTCACGCACGGAGCGATAGAGCTGCCGCGTCGAGAACGGCACCGGCTTGCCGTTGCCGAAATAGATGTCGCACAGCACCCAGCCCGATGTCGGCGACCACGGCAGCACGCGGAACGTCGTCGGGATCCGGCACCATCAGCGCGTCGGCGGCGCCTTCCATCTCCTTCATGCCGAAGCCGCCGCCGGCGGTGAACACCGGGAAGACCGTCTTGTGCGAGGTGTCCTTGGCCAGCAGCGAGGTGGTGATGCCGCAGCCGCTTTCGAGCGAGGCGAGCGCCTCGCTTGCGATCAGCGTCTTGCCGCGCAGGATGCCGTGCTGGTCGGCAAACGACAGGCGGATGGTTTCGAGCTTCTTCTCCTCGACGATGGCGCGCCAGCCGTTTCGCCGCCTCCTTCTGCTCGGCCGACCACAGCCCGTGACGCTCGACGAAACTCACCCCGTCACCCCCTCAGTCGCCATGCTCGTCATTGCGGGGTGGGCAAAGCGAAGCGTGCCCGAACCAATCGCGACCTGGATGCGAGTGGTTGATGGATTCACGGCGCTGCGCGCCTTTGCCCACCCTACGGAATGACGATGTCGGACAATCACCATCACTCCGCCGCCGACAGATGCCGCACCTTGTCGGCGATCTCGCTCGGCACCGGCGCGGCCCAGGGCGCGCCGCGCCGGCGCTTCACGTCGACTTCCATCCAGTACATCTCCCAGCCTTGCGTCGGCCCGATGCCGTCCATGGTGCCCGGCCCCTGGATGCTGCGGGCATGCGCCTCGTCCAGGCACATGATCGGCTTCTCGCCGGCGGCGACCTTCTCGATCTGCTCCCGCAGCATGCGGCGATATTGCACGATCGCCTTGTCGGCTGGCCGAGATGCTCCCGGGTGCGGTCCTGGATCGCGCCCATCGATTCCACCGCCCACTGGTCGTGGACGTTGATGTCCATGCCCATGCCGGTATAGGTCGCGGTCTCCTGCTCGTGCGGATCGAAGCCGTAATCGTTCGCCTTGTTGCGGCGCGACTTGTAGTCGGGCAGCTCGTAGGTCGCCAGCCGCTGGTCGCGCATCTTTTTCTTGTCGACCGGCGTCGTGAAAGAGGTGAAGATCGAGTACCAGTAGCAGTTCTCGTCGTCGATCGGCACGTGATACTGCGTGATCGTCATCTCCGTGTTCATGGGGATGACGAAGGCGTGCGGGAAGATCTGGTTGGTGACGCGCACATGGGTGCGCTCGGCGTCGATCTCGCGCAGCGTGATCAGCCGCATCCCGTATTCGGTATGCTCGACATTGATGATGGGGCGGTCGTATTCGCGCATGATCTTGGTCATCGGCATGTCGCTGCTCGGCCGACGCGCCGCGGAACTGGCGGCCATAGGTGTTCGACGCCGAGGTATCCTCGTCCTCGAAGAAGCGATGCAGGTAGGAGGCGTGCGACGGATCGACACCGACTTCCAGCGCCTGCAGCCAGTTGCAGGCCCAGTGGCCCTTGAACGCGAAGACGTGGCTGTCGGGCGCGACGAAGCAGTCGAGCTCGGGAAATGCCGGCGGCTCGCCTTCGCCGAGATAGGCCCAGAGGATGCCGCTCTTCTCGACCACGGGATAGGAGCGCTGCTTGATGCCCTGGCAGAGTTTCGAGTCCTTCGGCTCGGCCGGCGTCTCCAGGCATTGGCCGGTGACGTCGAACAGCCAGCCATGGAAGGCGCAGCGCAGCCCGCCATTTTCCAGCCGGCCGAAGGCGAGATCGGCGCCGCGATGGGCGCAATGGCGATCGATCAGGCCGTAGCGGCCCTGCTCGTCGCGGAACAGCACCAGGTCTTCGCCGAGCAGCTTGACGGGCCGGACGGCGCGCGGGCCCTGCAGCTCATCGACCAGCGCCGCCGGCTGCCAATACATCCGCATCAGCTTTCCGCAGGGGTCTTTCGGGCCGATGCGGGTGATCAGGTCGTTCTGTTCCTGGCTCATCATGGCGCGTCACCTCATTTTAAAGGGCTTGCGATCGGAAAGCACTCGCGGCTAATTGTTCGTCTATTGAACATATGTTCAATATGGTAGCATACCTAATCGAGACCGCAAGCGACACTTTATCAATGCCCGGCCGGAAGCGCCCATGCCCAAGTTGAAACGCGAAGACGGCGAGGCCGAGGGCGACCGACTTTGTCGAAAGCCTCGACCGCGGCCTGCGGCTGTTGCAGGTCTTCGGCGAACGCGCATCGCCGATGACACTGAGCGAAGTCGCGAGCGCTGCCGACCTGCCACGCGCCACCGCGCGGCGCATCCTGTTTACGCTGCAGCACGCCGGCTTCGTCTCAAGCGACGGCAAGCTGTTCGCGCTGACGCCGCATGTGCTGACGCTGGCCGGCCATTATCTGCGCTCGAACCAGCTCGTGGCGGTGCTGCAGCCGGTGCTCGACGATATCTCCACACAGGCAGGGAGATCAGCTCGCTCGCCGTGCTCGACGGCGATGACGTCGTATTCATCGCGCGTGCGAGCCCGACGCGCATCTTCAGCCGGCGGTGTCGATATCGGCTATCGGCTGCCGTCGTTCTGCACGGCGGTCGGCCGCGCCATGCTGGCGCGTTTCAGTGATGCCGAATTGAAGGAAGGCTTGGCGCGATGCGCCGCGAGGCGCTGACGGCTGAGACAGTGACCGATCCGAAGCGGCTGCTCGCCGCGATCGCCGCCGACCGCAAACGGGGTTATTCGCTGGTCGACCGCGAGGCCGAGCCGCATTTCCGTTCGATCGCGGTGCCGGTGCAGCGCTACGACGGCGCCATCGTCGCCGCGATCAATATCGGCGCCCATGTCGATCGTGTCTCGACGGAGGAGATGGTCGAAGCGTTTCCTGCCGCTGTTGCGCGAGGGCGCGGAGAGCGTGAAGGCAAGGTTACTTTGAAGATCGTGGCCCGCATCGCGGCAGCCGTACGAGGCCGCCAAAAGAGTCATTGATTGTTCAGCAAAGGCCTTCCGTGCCGCCTGTGGACAACCTATTATTGAGCTATGACCAAATTGCTTGAACAAGCGGTTGAGACGGTGCGCGGCCTGCCTCCCGAGGTGCAGGACGAACTCGCCCGTATCCTCTTGCAACTGGCGGGCAAAGATCAGCCTGTGATTCAATTGAGTGCCGCCGACGAAGCCTCGCTTGAGGAATCCCTTGCGCAGGCGGACCGCGGCGAATTCGCGACTGACGAACAGGTTCGTGCCATCTGGGCAAAATACAACCTGTGAAACTGCGCTACACCCTTCGCGCGGCGGCCGAACTCAGCGAAGTGTTGGCGTATATTGCGGATCGATCGCCGCCTGGTGCCCGTCATGTGCAGGCGCGCATCCAGACGATCATCGATCTGTTATTGCGGCATCCACATGCCGGCCAGCTTACGAGCAATGGCCGCTTGCGGCGAATGGTGGTCTCTCCCTATCCGCTATCTGATTTTCTACGAAGTGACCGAGGACCACATTGTGATTCACGGTGTGGCATGCGGCCCGCCGGCCATCAACGCTGGAATGACGCTTCACAGCAACACCGCCACACTCCGCAGCCCGAACGAGCGCGCCTCGTTCTGCAGCACCGGCCGCACGGTGTCGATCAGCCGCGCGGCGGCCGCATCGACCGAGAGCCCCGCGGTATCGACCGTGGCGGACGCCCGCGCATAAAGCGGCTCGCGGCTGACCAGGATGTTGCGCAATTCCGCCATCGCCGAGCGGTCGTCGGCCATCGGCCGCAGATCGCCCTGCCTGCGCACGCGCATCATGTGCTCTTCCGGCTCGGCCTTGAGCCAGATCGTGTAGAACGACGACAGGATGAGATCGAAGGTCAGCGGCTCGGAGACGATGCCGCCGCCGGTCGCGAGCACCATCAGCTCTTTCCGCGCCAGCAGCTGGTTGAGCGCGCTCTGCTCCATGCGCCGAAAACCTTCCTGGCCGTAGAGCGCGATGATCTCGGCGACCGAAAGCCCGTTCTGCGCCTCGATCTCCTTGTTCAGCTCGACGAAATTCCAGCCGATCTTCTTGCGAGGATTTTTCCGAGCGTGGATTTGCCGGCGCCGCGGAGGCCGATCAGCGCGATGCCCGCGAACGAGGCGCGATGCGGCGGCGCGCTGTGGCCGGCGAGCGCGTCCTTGGCTTGCGCGATCTGCGACGGCGTCGCCTTGCGCAGGAGATCGCGGAACACCGGCCAGTCGGGCGCGGGATCGGCGGCGGGAATCAGGTCTTCCAGATGCGCGCCCATCGCGTTCGAGACGCGGCGCAGAGCACGATCGAGACATTGCCCTTGCCGCTCTCGAGCTGGGCGATATAGCGCTCGGAAATTCCGGAGACTTTCGCCAGCACCTTGCGCGACATGCCGCGCAGCGCCCGCATGGTGCGGACACGCTGGCCGAGCTGGTCGAGAAAGCCTGATTTGAGGTCGGTCGTATCGCTCATATTCCGGCAACATAATGCCGAGAAGGATTGACAGCAAGCGAGCCGAAGTGGCTTTGTATGCATTATAATTCTTAAAACCTGGGGAGAAGCGTCGTGACTTCCTACAATGCGGTGATGCACTTAGGCAATTCATG
>CAVUCB010000010.1:0-16881 GCA_963739755.1 uncultured Alphaproteobacteria bacterium
GCCGAGGAATTCCCGCATCATACCCGTGGTGTCGGGCTTGCCCTGAAACGTTCCGTCCGGCGCCGTTACCCGCGTAGGTGCGGCGAGCGCCGGCGCGGCCCACGCCGTGGCGATGCCGAGCAAAAGCGCCGAGCAAAGCCGTCGTTGAAGGGAAACGAATTTCTCTCCGAGCATGACCTTTCCTCCTGGTTAAAGATTGTTTTTTGTTTTGCTGCTCGATCGGACGCGGCGCGACTTGAACCGCCACGCGACCCAGCATCTCTCGTAGGGTTTCTTTGCCTTCGCGTCGGGCAAGGACGGGCCGAGGCGGGTGATCAAAAATTCAACCTCAGATTGATAACGAAGGTGCGACGAACATGTGACGCCGCAGCGCGCTCATGAGGACTTCCCGAGTCTGACGCACGGCGGAACTGATGTATTCGCGCAACTATGTGTCCGCGAAAACGCAGTACGGATCGGTCAGGATTGGGTTCGAAGTGGTCGGTAACGCTTCTCGCCCGCCACTGCCGATTGGCTAGGGATTTTCAGGCGATCGTTCCGGGCCAACGTTTTCAGAGGTGGCGTGCCTGATCACGCCGCGGCTTCGGCCACCCACGGCACTTTCATTTTTGCAAAATCCGACCAGGCGTCGCGCAGGCGCCCCTCGACGCCGACCATGGCGTGGGCCTGCCAGCCGGCGATCGCTGCGGCCGCGGTGCCGCCATCGGAGGCGCCGGCATTGAGGCCTGCGAGCAGCGACGTCGTCGTCGCCATGTCGTTGTAGGAGCCAAGCTCCTCCTGCAAATCGGCAAGTTTGCTGAAGAACCGCCGGGTCGATTTTCGCGGTCCGTACATCGGCAGCAGGAAATCAACGGCATAGCGCAGTTTCTTGATGGCCAGTCGCAGCCGGTGCCGGTCTTCCGCGCTGAGCGATTTGAAGTGGCGGCCGCGCTTCAATGCCTTCGCATGCCGCTCGGAGAGGATGCGCCCGGCAAAATTGATGGCGGGTTCGGCCAGCTGTCCGAGATTTTCGGGAGCAACGTCGCCGCGCCAGCCACGGGCTTCGATCCAGCCGCCGAGCTCGATCACAAAACGCGCGCAGCGGCGGTCGCCCAGCGCGACGCGCGCATCCTGATAGGCGGAACACCGGCGTTCCTCCGCAACCTCGCCGAGGGCGTCGAAGCCCGCGATGGTGGGGCAGCCCCCGGCGATGGTCGGCAGCGTACCTTTCCTGAAGATGTCCCAATCGCGCGCGGCGGAGAGGTTTCGCGCCAGCCAGCTTGACTCCGATCGCAGCGCTTCGAGCTTGCCCAGCGATCCCGCCAGCCGCATCAGATCGAACGCCGAGCGCAGACGGCGCAGCGAAACGCGCAGCTGATGCATGCCTTCGGGATCACGGCCATCCTCGGCGGCCGGCATCGACTCGAGAAGGTGGTGGAGACAGGCGCGCAGAATCGTCGCGAAGGCATCATCGAGCGGAATGGAGGGATCAAGGTTGAGCTTGCGCGGCTTTCGCGCCGCCGGCGGCGCGTCGGCCGCAAGGTCAAAGCCGCGCGCCGACTTGCTGCGGATCGAAGGCTTTACGGGACCGTGCTCGGCCAGCCGAAGCGCCAATTCGTAGATCGCAGACGGGCTGCCACCCTTGAGCTCCAGTTCGATTTCGCTGACCGGCATCGATCGATCGCCGGCTTTCAGCGCGCCCTGGTCGAATGCGACCTCCACCGTGCCCGACGGCATTTCAACCATGCGCTGGTGGCGGCGGATGTCGGTGACGAAGACCTGCTCCAGCCTGTCAGTCTCGAGATCGGAGCGAATCTTGTCCGGGATGAACGGCATCGCGAGCGCGACATCGGGAGTCATGGAGGGCACGGCCGCCTCCCATTCGCCGCGCCGGAGCGGATCCTCTCCGGCTTCAGTCTTGACGGTCTGCACAAATCGCGCGCCGGTCTGACGAACCCGCAAGCTCAAGCGGTTGTGCCAGAGCGTCCAATTGGGCGTGTCGTAATAGGCAGATTTGAGGTGCTTGCGCGCGCCCTTGTTGCGCGCATGGGCCTTGATGACGGGCGCGTTGTTGAAATCCGCCAGCCGATCGGCATCGACAAGGAGCTTGAGCTCAAGTTCGCATGCGCCCGGCACGGGGACTGCCGGCGCAGCCTCGTCGGTTTGGGGCGGCGTTTGCTGAACAGTTGATTCAGCCGTACCCGTCTCCTGCAAGCGCGGTTCGGCCGCAGCTTGCATCGCGGCGGGATCGACGGGGTCTTCCGTTTCTTTCTTGTCCGGCGGGGCAGTTTTGCCCTTGGTCCCCACCGCAGGGAGCACACCTGCGTCGCCAGGTCGAATCGCAGCAGTTTCTGACATTGAAGGTAATGTGACAGTTAGATGAAGCTTCGCTAACGTAACGCTGACTCGTTCCAAAAGGAAGTCACGATAAGATGCACTGCACAATGATCAGTGCAGTGTTCGCAGTCGCCGCAAATCGCGTGAGGCGCATCTAAAAACATTGGCAAATCCAATGGGATGCAAGGGGATGCACATCGAACGGAGGGCCGGTCACACGACCATCGGCCTTCACTTGGCCGACGATCGAAGGCGAATTAATTAAAGCCGCCGCGCGACTTCCGGCGCCATTTGCATCGCCTCTTCGGACACCAGCGCCGCCGCGGAGCGCAGGCGCGGCAGGATGTCCTCGACCCGTTCCGCTTTCAGCACCTCAACGGGAAATCCGGGCCGGATGAACTGCGTCGCGCGCATATGCGAGAGCAGGACGAGCAGGGGCTCCCAGAAGCCGTCGATGTTGGCGAGCAGCACCGGCCTGGAGTGCCGGCCGAGCTGTTGCCAGGTCAATTGCTCGACCAGCTCTTCCAGCGTGCCGACGCCGCCAGGCAGCGCGACGAACGCGTCCGAGCGCTCGAACATCAGCCGTTTGCGTTCATGCATATCGGGCGTGACGATCAACTCCTGAACGCGAGTCAGCATCCGCTCCCGCGTATTCAGGAACTCGGGGATGATGCCGGTGACGCTGCCGCCATGATCGAGCACGCCGGTCGCCACCGCACCCATCATGCCGGTCGATCCGCCGCCATAGACGAGGCGGATGCCGTTTTCGGCGAGGATTGTTCCAAAAGCGGAGGCGGCTTCAAGGAAGCGGGGGTTGTTGCCGGGGCCGGAGCCGCAATAGACGCAGACAGTTTTGATTTTGCTCATACCGGTCATGTGGCACTGCAGCGTAAACGGCGTCAAGCCGGTTCTGTTTCCCGGAAGCGGCTGATTTTACCCGCGATTTGCGAAAGATTTGCTGCGGGTAATAGTGCAACTGGCGGTCAAAGGCTCTATATGACCGCCAACACAGATGAAAAAAACGGCAGCCGCGTCCCAGGCTCTCAACTGATGGCTCATCCTCACTCGTCCCCGCCTTCCGGCGAAGGGCCCGCTCAAGGACGGCCGGCCGACGAGCAGGCCACCTTGATCGGGACGCTGATCCATCTCTGGCCCTATATCTGGCCAAGCGACCGCGTCGACTTGAAGATGCGCGTGCTGTGGTCGGTCGTGCTGCTTTTGATCGCGAAGCTCGCGACACTGACGGTTCCCTTCACCTTCAAATGGGCCACCGACGCGCTGAGCGGAAAGGGCACGGCTCCCCTCGAGGCCTCGAACTGGACGCTGTGGATCGTCGCCTCGCCGCTGATCATGACCGCAAGCTACGGGGCCTTGCGCATCCTGATGGCGGTGCTGACGCAGTGGCGCGACGGCATCTTTGCGCGGGTGGCGATGCATGCGGTGCGCAAGCTCGCCACCATCACCTTCGTCCACATGCACGAATTGTCGCTGCGCTTTCACCTGGAGCGCAAGACCGGCGGGCTGACGCGCGTGCTGGAGCGCGGCCGCAACGGCATCGAGACCATCGTGCGCATGGTGATCCTGCAGCTGATGCCGACCATCGTCGAGGTCACGCTGCTGATGGGCGTGCTGTTCTGGCAGTTCGACTGGCGCTACGTGCTGGCGACGCTGGCGATGGTCGTGGTGTTCATGTCGTTCACCTATTACGCCACGGAGTGGCGGATCGGCATCCGCCGCAAGATGAACGATTCCGACGTCGAGGCGAACACCAAGGCGATCGATTCACTTCTCAACTATGAAACTGTGAAATATTTCGGCGCCGAACAGCGCGAGGCCTCGCGCTACGACCGCTCGATGGAGCGCTACGAGCAGACGAGTGTAAAGGTCTACACCTCGCTCACGCTGCTCAACACCGGGCAGGCGGTGATCTTCACGGCCGGGCTGACCATGACCATGCTGATGTGCGCGATCGGCGTGCGCTCTGGCCACAACACGGTCGGCGATTTCGTCATGATCAACGCCATGATGATCCAGCTGTACCAGCCCCTGAACTTCATGGGCATGGTCTATCGCGAGATCAAGCAGGCCGTCATCGACATCGAGAAGATGTTCGAGGTGCTGGCGCGCGATGCCGAGATCAAGGATATGCCGGGCGCCAGGCCGCTGCTGGTGACGGCGGGCAAGGTGCGCTTCGACGACGTGCGCTTTTCCTATGATGCGGAGCGGCCGATCCTCAAAGGGCTCAGCTTCGAGGTCCCGGCCGGCAAGACGGTCGCGATCGTCGGTCCCTCCGGCGCCGGCAAGTCGACGATCTCGCGGCTGCTGTTCCGGCTCTACGATGTCTCGAGCGGGGCCATCACCATCGACGGCCAGGATATCCGCGAGGTCACGCAATCCTCGCTGCGTGCGGCGATCGGCATGGTGCCGCAGGACACCGTGCTGTTCAACGACACCATCCGCTACAACATCCGCTACGGCCGCTGGGACGCCGGCGATGCTGAGGTCGAGGAGGCCGCGCGGCTGGCGCAGATCGACGGCTTCATCCGGATGTCGCCGAAGGGCTACGAGACCCAGGTCGGCGAGCGCGGCCTGAAACTGTCGGGCGGCGAGAAACAGCGCGTCGCGATCGCGCGCACGGTGTTGAAGGCGCCGCCGATTCTGGTGCTGGACGAGGCGACCTCGGCGCTCGACAGCCACACCGAGCACGAGATCCAGGAGGCGCTGGAGCGGGTCTCGCGCAACCGCACCTCGCTGGTGATCGCGCACCGGCTCTCTACAATTGTCGCGGCGGACGAAATCATCGTGCTCGATCAGGGCCGTATCGCCGAGCGCGGCACCCATGGCGAGCTTCTGGTCAAGGACGGCCTCTATGCCAGCATGTGGAACCGCCAGCGCGAGGCCGAAGAGGCGCGCGAGCGGCTGGCGCTGGTCGACGACGAGGACGAGGCGCCCAACCACCTGCCGCCGCCGGTCGACGAGACGATCGCGAATGCGGCGGAGTAGGTGCTTTCGCGCGCCGCGATTTTGAAATAATGAAGTCTCGCCGCGTGTCATCTCTCCTGCAAAGGGTGAGGTGTAGGTAGACCCGCAAGTCGGAAGAGAGCGTAGCTGAGATGTCCATTGCCAATTCCATCCGCGCGCAGATTCCGCCGATCCACCCCGAAGGCTATCCCTTCATCGGCGGCTTTGCGCTCGCAAGCCTGATCCTGTTCTGGCTGTGGACGCCGCTCGGCTGGATCGGCACCGTGCTCACCGTCTGGTGCGCGCTGTTCTTCCGCGACCCCGTGCGCGTCACGCCGGTGCGCGACGGCATCGTGGTGTCGCCGGCCGACGGCCGCGTCTCCATGATCACGCATACGATCCCGCCGGCCGAGCTCGGGCTTGGCGACAAGCCGCTGCCGCGCGTCTCGATCTTCATGAGCGTGTTCAACTGCCATGTGAATCGCGCTCCCGTCGCCGGCCGGATCGACCGCATCGCCTACCGGCCGGGCGCCTTCGTCAATGCCGAGCTCGACAAGGCGAGCGAGGACAATGAGCGCAATTCGCTCGTGATCTCCACGCCGAACGGGCGGATCGGCGTGATCCAGATCGCGGGCCTGGTGGCGCGGCGCATCGTCTGCTTCGCGCGCGAAGGGCAGGCGATCGGCGCGGGCGAACGCTTCGGTCTCATCCGTTTCGGCTCGCGCCTCGACGTCTACCTGCCCGACGGCACCAAGGCGCTGGTCGCCGAGGGCCAGACCGCGATCGCGGGCGAGACGATTCTGGCCGATTTCGGACGGCGCGACGAAAGCTGGAGCTTTCGGACGAATTAACCATTCGCACTGCGGCATTCCCGCGCGCGGCCCCCCGATGGCGGAACCTGGCCGCGCTTGCTATATCTAGCCGATGCAGTTTGACCGCCGATACCGCTATGCCGATTTGCGCCGCCCCCGGTTTCGCCCGATCCCGGTGCGGATGCTGGTGCCCAATGTCATCACGCTGCTCGCGATCTGCGCGGGGCTAACCGCGATCCGCCTTTCCACCGAAGGGCGGATGGAGCTCGCGGTGGCCGCGATCGTGTTCGCCGCCGTGCTCGACGGTCTCGACGGCCGTGTCGCGCGCATGATCAAGGGCCAGTCGAAATTCGGCGCCGAGCTCGACAGCCTCGCCGACTTCGTCAATTTCGGCGTGGCCCCGGGACTGATCCTGTATTTCTGGCAGTTGCACCAGCTGAACAATGGCGGCTGGATCGCCGCGATGGTGTTTGCGATCTCCGGCGGCTTGCGGCTGGCGCGCTTCAATGCCTCGATGGACGATCCGAACAAGCCGCCGTTTGCGTCGAACTATTTCACCGGCGTGCCGGCGCCCGCGGGCGCGGTGACGGCGCTGCTGCCGATCTATCTGGGCTTCCTCGGCGTGTTCACACTGCCGGCCACGGTCACCGCGGTCTACACGCTCCTGATCGCATTCCTGATGGTGTCGCGGCTGCCGGTCTACTCAGGCAAGAGCATCCGCATGCGCGTGCCGCCCGAACTGGTGCTGCCGGTGTTCGTCTGCGTGATCTTCTTCATCGCGCTCCTGATCGGCTATCCCTGGCACATGCTCTCGGCGGGTTCGGTGCTCTATCTGCTGAGCCTGCCTTTGGGCTGGAAGTCCTATCGCGACCAGAAGCGCGCCTACGAGGCCGCCAATGCGCCGGCTCCCGCCGCCGCGGTGGGGCCTGCGCCCGCGCCGTCACTGACGTCGCCCGTGGTCGAAGCCCCAAAGGACGAGCGGCCCGAACGGCTGCACTGATTTCTCCAGAAGATCATGAGCAAGCAGGTCCGTAGTCCGTAGGATGGGTTGAGCGAAGCGAAACCCATCAATGGCGTCCGCAAGCGCGATGGGTTTCACGGAGCCTGTCATCGGGCGCGCATTCGCGCGACCCGTTGGTTCAACCCATCCTACGGACCTTTTGAATGGCGCGGCCAGTCGAGCGCCGCCGTTGCGCACCCGCCATAGAGCCGATGGAGGCAGGCTCGAAGCAGATGCGCTGTGGAGTTCAATACTGTCTGCTCTGCCGCTGGCGTCCATACGCATAGCGCGGATTGATTCCGCAGGACGCACCAGTGCCGGAGGCAGTGGCCCTGCACTGCGCGAATGTCGAGAACTGGCAATTGCCGGGATAACCCCAGCTGCGACCTTGGAGGCAGTAGCGAGCCGCGACCGCGGGCGAGAGGAATCCGACCGCGACCAGAATCAAAATGGCGGCGACAGCGGCGAACAGAAGACGGCACATCGGAGAGTCCTCCTGCTTGTTAGGGGGCATGCTCTATGCGGGCCGGGCCCGTGCTCGCGGATGGCACCGGCCGCAAGATCGAGTTGATGATACCATCGACGCTCTGAGGAGTTATCCGACCAAACCCTCAGAATTCGCGGTGAGTTTTACGGATGTCCTGCCTACCCATCGACCTAAATCGGCCTGTGACAGTACGTAGTGCGTAGGATGGGTTGAGCGCAGCGAAACCCATCACTCGCCTCAACGAGCGCGATGGGTTTCACGGAGCCTGTCATCGGGCGCGCATTCGCGCGACCCGTTGGTTCATCCTATGGATCGTAGTTGCAGGGCGCGAGTGAGTTGCGGATGGCGGGCAAATCAGTTCACGTTTTTCGCGCGTGTCGCCAGATGCAAGCCGCGAAGCCCCAAGGAAATGTCGCGCCAAGAATTGAATCTCGCTTGCGAGCTAGAATCCAGCGAAGCAATGACCGAGCCCTGAATGTCCGCAACCAATATCGCGCGCGAGCCGGCGGCGACGTTCATCTGGCTCAGCACGTCTTAGTTCGTCAGATCAATTGTTTTCGTTACGGATGACTTGGGCCCGCGTTTGGCTGGTCGGAGCACGACGAGGCAATTGAGTGCGCTGTCACCGCATTCGATCTCAAATCTTTGCTCAATACGCTTGTCGAAGCCGCCGCTCGGCTATGCACCTGCAGACTTGGCGAACATTTAGAGGCCGAAAGGGCAGCATATACCAACTAGCCGCAAGCGTTGGTAGTGCTATGGTGATCTACCCTATCGGCCATAGGTGCACCCATGGCGGCTATAGCGGAGTGGCTCGCGTCGTTGGGCTTGGAAGAATATGCACAGGTGTTTGCAGAGAACGCCATCGACCTCTCGGTCGTCCGCGATCTCACTGAGCAGGATCTGAAGGACCTCGGCGTCCTGCTTGGGCATCGCCGCAAGATGCTGCGCGCGATCGCAGAACTTAAGGGGGATGTTCTACGAACACCTCCAACGGGCACCAAGCCGGCGCCGCGGGACGGCGCCGAGCGGCGTCAACTTACAGTCATGTTTTGCGATCTGGTGGGCTCGTCGGCACTTTCGGCCCGCCTGGATCCGGAGGACTTGCGGGCGGTAATCGGCAGCCTACCACGGCTGCATCGCAGAGGTTATCGCCCGGAACGAGGGCGTCATCGCGCGGTACATGGGGGATGGCGTGCTCGCCTATTTCGGCTATCCCCAGGCGCACGAGGATGATGCCGAGCAGGCGACACGCGCTGGGCTGGCGCTGGTCGATGCCGTGGCTAATCTTCAGACAGATATCGGTACCAGCCTACAGGTTCGCGTTGGCATCGCTACCGGTACGGTGGTCGTTGGCGATTTGACCGGCGAAGGTGCTGCTCAAGAGCAGGCGGTCATTGGCGAGACGCCGAACTTGGCTGCGCGCCTGCAGACGTTCGCCAAGCCCGGTACGGTGCTGATCTCGCGAGAGTACGCACCGGCTCACCGATGGGCATTTCGAATACCGCAATCTCGGCCCTGTCGCGCTTAAAGGATGGGCGGACCCGATACCAGCCTGGCAGGTGCTTGGCGACAAGCGGAGTGGAAAGCCGCTTCGAGGCGCAGCACAAGACGCCGATTGACACCGCTAATCGGGCGTGACGAGGAGATCGAGCTGCTGTTGCGTCGCTGGCAGCATTCCAAGCACGGCGAAGGCTGCGCTGTGGTGCTGACCGGAGAGCCGGGTATCGGTAAGTCGCACATTGCCCTGGCGCTTCAAGAGCGGCTCCAAGCCGAACCACAGATCACGGTGCGCCAATTCTGCTCGGCGCACCACACCAACAGTGCGCTGTATCCATTCATCCGCCAACTCGAACGGGCTGCCCGGTTCGAGCGAAGCGACTCGCCGGCGGAGAAGTTCGCCAAGCTCGAGGCTTTGCTCGTGCGGTCCGGCGCTGATCCCGATCGTGTGGTGCCGCCTCTGGCCAGCCTTCTGTCGCTGCCGACCAGTGACCGCTACCGCGTACCAGAGCTGAGCCCGCAGAAGCGCAAGGAGATGACGTTGGCGGCGCTTTTGACTCAGCTCAATGGCCTGGCGGCGCGGCAGCCGGTGTTCGTCATCTTTGAGGATGTCCATTGGGCGGACCCGACCTCGCTGGAGCTGCTCACGATGACGTTGGAACAGGTGCCGCGGCTTCGGGTGCTGCTGCTCATCACCGCGAGGCCAGAGTTCACGCCGCCCTGGCCAGGTCATGCGCATGTGACGACGGTCTCGCTCACGCGGCTGAACCGACGCAACGGGGCGGCGTTGATCGAGCGCGTCACGGCCGGCAAGACGCTCCCGGAGGAGGTCATGGACCAGATCCTCGCCCGCACCGACGGCGTGCCGCTGTTCGTCGAGGAACTGACCAAGACGGTGCTCGAAACCGGGCTGTTACAGGAGCGGGACGATCACTACGTCCTCAACCGTCCGCTGCCCTCGATGGCAATTCCCACGACATTGCACGCATCGCTGATGGCGAGGCTCGACCGATTGGCGCCGGTGAGGGAGGTGGCCCAGATCGGCGCTGTGGTGGGTCGCGAGTTCTCCTACGAACTACTGAACACCGTAGCCGGGTTGCCTAAAGAGAGGCTTGAGGAGGCGCTTGCCCAGTTGGTTCGGTCGGAGTTGATATTCTGCCGGGGCGAGGTACCCCAGGCGATCTATACTTTCAAGCACGCGCTTGTGCGGGACGCCGCCTACTCGGGACTGCTGAAGAGCCGACGCGCAGCGCTGCATGCCACGATCGCAGACGCCTTCGAGCAACGGTTCCCGGAAATTGTGGAGGCGCAACCCGAAACTCTCGCGCACCATCTCACGGAGGCCGGACTGTTCGAAAAGGCGGTCGGATATTGGCTGCAGGCCGGCAAGAAGGCCGCCATGCGCTCGGCCAACCTTGAGGCCATCGCTCACTCGCAACGGGGTATCGAGGCCTCGGGCCATTTGGCCGATGGCGCACGAAAGGACAGGTTGGAGCTTGACTTCCAACTCGCTGCTGGGGCCCTGCCTGATCGCTACCCAGGGGCCCGCCTCGAACAAGGCGATGGCGACCTTCGCTCGCGCGCGGGAGTTGTGCGAGCGCCTGGGAGACCCACCCGAGCAACTCCAGGTCATGTTCTGGTTGACCACCGCGAGCGTCATTCGCGGTGAATTGCCGCTGGCCCAGGAAACGATCGCGGCCCTGCTTCATCTCGCCGAAGCGCGCGGTGATCGACCCGCGTTACTCAACGCGATGCGCGGGCAGGCTATGATTCGCCTTTTCATGGGACATCTCACCGGTGCCCACGAAGCGATCGAACGCGCCGTCGAAGCGTTCGAGGCGAGCAGCGAGCAGGATAGATTGGCGGCGCGTGCGGCTGGCCAGGATGCCGGCGTGGCCGACCTGGCCCTGATGTCGTGGGCTCTCTGGCTGCTCGGCCACGCTGATACGGCAATCATGCGAATGGACGCCGCCATTCAGCGCGCGGACGCCATCAGTCATCCGCATTCGCAGGCGTATGCTTGTTACTATGCGATCGATTCTTCACGCCCTTCGCGGCGAGTTCCTGACTGCGCAAGGCTATGCCGAACGCTGTCATCACCCTGTCGGAGGAACACGGATTCCGGCAATGGCGACTTGACGCCCGTCATTCGGGGCATATGCGTGGCGTCGCTCGATCCTTCATCCGGCGCACTCGAGGAAATCCGGGCTGCATTGGACGAATATCGTCGCGCAGGTTATCAGCCGGTCATCACGGCGCTCTACGTGCTGTTGTGTCCGGCCCTGTTGGCTAGTAGAGATTGCGAGGCTGCGCTGGAACTGATCGAGCAGGGTCTCGCTACAACCAGCCGCAATAGCGAACGAATTTTCGAGGCCGAATTGTATCGACTGAAGGCGCGCGCGCTGCTCGTCCGCGGCGCACCAGACGCCAAGACCGAGGCGCAGTCACTGCTCGACCAGGCATTGACGACGGCAAGAAGCCAGCACGCCAAGGCGCTCGAACTTCGAGCTGCAATGGACCGTGCCGCGCTGTGGATCGATCAGGGCAGACGCGAGGAAGCGCTCAGTTTCCTCGCGCCGATCTACGCCTCGTTCGCCGAGGGCTTCGACACCCAAGATCTAAGACAGGCAAAGGCCTTGCTCGACCAGTTGCAGTGACTTCATCGCTGCCAAGGCGGCGGTTTGGTTGCGTTTAGACTAGCGCGCTGCTTTCCTATCGAATCATCATCGCGCGCCAGGGACGATCTGTCCGTAAGAACTGTGCTACCTTCCTGTCGTGCTCGGGCCTCTATGCAGCGGCGCGCTTCAGCTTCTCGTGATATTCACACAGGCTTTGCCAAGCCGGCCCCCCGGGCTCCTCGTTGATGAAATGTGGTCCGTCGTGGGGCGGCTACCTTTTCATGTTCGTCGTAAGCCTTGATTGCCTGCTCCGCAGCGACTTTTCCCAACTTGCATCCGTTATCCAAGTTGCTGTGATTCCATTTGAAGTTGATGTGACCCGGAACGTGAATCTCGACGATCTTGAGTTTCTTCGTCCTTTCCTTCTCCGCTTCGGACTTTTTCTTGTCACAACGGATATGATATTTGAAAAGATTGACGTCGTCTTCGCCAACGGTTGCCGCGAACAACTGGCAAAGATTTGCCAGCGCGTCGTGAAGATTTTCCGGTTTTTGGATTTGCTTCGAGTCGACGATCCGGCTCACCCATATTTCGTCCAGGTCCGGGTGCTCTTCCAGCAAGCTATCGAAGTTGACCGTGTCGACGAGCGCGCCTTCGCAGTATGTAGTTCCGTCGATCTCTACCGTTCCTTCGATGTAGGGAAGCGCCGAACACGCGCACAAAGTGCTGGCGTCGATAGGGCCCTCGAACGTGTACTTTTCGTTCGTTATGTTCATCGGACGATTGGAAAACAATGCGAGCTTCTGTTTGTCAAGATTCCAGGCATTGTGAAAAATCGTTGGTATCTCGGCCTTTTTGAGCTGCTCGAAGTTTATGCGCTTCATAAACTCGCTCTTCGGATAGTTGATCTTGGAAAGACCGTTGACGCCAGACAGGTACATCATCGACGTCAGATTGCGCACGAAGGGATTGGGCGCCATCACCTGATTCAGGATCCAGCCATTGATGTCTCCCTCATCCCATTTCTTTTTCGGATCAGAAAACATCGACACGGTCTCTGCAAGTGCGCTCATCATCGCGTGGGGCTGCCATACGCCCTTGTAATTTTCGATATCAGATACATAATTCGTCAAAGTTTTGGTGTTGCTGAACCAGTCCGTTCCAAACACCGAATTTATGGGAAAGCGTTCGTAGCTTTCGTCGTCGCGAAACACGTAGTCCTTGAAGAATTGATGGGTTTGCCTGGCTTTGTCGGGTCTATCGAATTGATTGTAGACTATCCCAACCCACGCACCGATGCAGGACAAAGACCACACATCGAACTTTATGTCAGGACGTGACTGAAGAGCTTCCAGAACCCCGATGTGCAGTCCCGCCGCCGGTCCGCCACCCCCAAGTGTAATCGCTCTCTTTACCATCGGTTCGTCCTCCATCTTTTGCTAGCGCGATATTGAAATGCTCCTGTCAGGTCGAATGGGGCTAAGAGGAATACCGGTCCTCCGCACCGAGGCGCATGAGAATTGCTCAGCGCTGCAAATATTATGATACCACTCAACGCCCCCATCTATGAACCAGCTCACGTTTATTCGCTGTTATTCAGAATGAAGCCTGATCTCGGCAGCCCCAACGTTTGCGGCGTCAAACCTTCGAAACCGCGTGCGCCAAAAATCGAATTTCGCTCGGCCGTTCAAGCCGATCCGCGTGGTCACTCCTGATGTCCAAAAATTTCTCTTCCGTTTTTCCGAAAAATGTGATTGTATGCGCGCATCCTGCTTCCACCAGGAGGGGCGTTTGGCCAATCGCCACGGACGTGGGAAGCTGGATGCGGTGGACGTGTTGGCGCAGCAAGGCGAGCGGCGCGGATGCGGACGAGCGAAATCGTGTGGTCCTGGTCCCCCGACGCTGGGATCAAGCCTGCGGGTGGTGACCCGAAGGCGACGGTGGCTAGCAAGCCCGGTACACCGAGGAGAGCACGTATAAGCCGTGAACCATCGCGCAGGGAATGCCGGATCGTTTCGGCGTACCTGTGGTGACTACTCGTGTGCTTTCTACCCTTGCACACGAGGCTGCGGGCGCGCCAAACGCCCGGCATTCCCTGCGCCCTCCGTTTTCGGAGGGACGATGTCGATGCATCGCTCGGGCATTTCGTGCCGCGGGAATGTGAAGGTGTGGCCCTTTTCCTTCGCGGTCCCTCCTTCGGGACGCGGCCCAGGCCAGATCTTTGCTCCATCTGGAAGATATCAGCCATGAGTTGGGTTTGGTCGCGATCTCGGCTATAGGGCTTTCGCGATCAAACAGCTCAAAAGTCCGGAGAAACGCCTGTGACCAACGCCGCGCCCATACCCGCATCCGTCCTCGAAGCGCTGGCGCGCTACGACACGCCGACGATCTGCAATGCGATGGAAGTGATCGCGCCGGAGCGGCGGCTGATCGGCTATACGACCAAGCCGCTGGTCTGCCCGTTTCCCGATCTGCCGCCGATGGTCGGCTATGCCCGCACGGTGGCGATCCGCTCGGTGCTCAAAAGTGGCCTGCCGGCCGACGAGCAGGCCAAGCGTCGCATCGAATATTACGAATATGTAGGCACCGGCTTCGGGCCGCGGATCACCGTGATCCAGGACATCGACGGCGCCGATGTCGGCTATGGCGCGTTCTGGGGCGAGGTGCAGAGCAATGTGCACAAGGCGCTCGGTTGCCTCGGCGTCGTCACCGACGGCTCGATCCGCGACATCCCGCAATGGGCGCCGGGCTTCCAGGCGCTCGCGGGCTCGATCGGCCCGTCGCATGCCTGGGTGCATGCGGAAAGCTTTGGCGGCGAGGTGCGCGTTGCCGGCATGACCGTGAAGTCCGACGATCTGATCCATGCGGACCGCCATGGTGCGATCGTGATCCCCTATGATCTCGCCGCCAAGCTGCCGGACGCCTGCGAGCTCTGCGGCCGGCGCGAGACGCCGATCCTGGAAATCGCGCGATCCAAGGATTTTTCGCTGGAGAAGCTGAAGGACGCGCTGAAGCGTTCGGCGGAAATTCACTGAGGCGGTAACCATGGACATGCGCGGCAAGACGGTTTTGATTACGGGTTCCACCGACGGCGTCGGCCGCTATGTCGCCGGCGAATTGGCCAGGCAGGGCGCGGTTGTGCTGACCCACGGCCGTGACGCCTCGCGCGCGAAAACGTTGATCGACGAGATCAAGGCAAAGGGCCACACCGCGCCGTCATTCTATCAGGCCGATCTGTCGTCGCTTGCGGGCGCACGCCAGCTGGCGGAAGCGGTGAAAGCCGACCACAAGCGGCTCGACGTTTTTGTCAGCAATGCCGGCATCGGAACGCAGAGCAATGGCCCGCAGCGGCAGGAGAGCGCCGACGGATTTGAGCTGCGCTTTGCGGTGAATTATCTCTCGGGCTTCCTACTCGCCCATCTGCTGCTGCCGCTGATCAAGGCCGCCGCGCCCTCGCGCATTGTCAATGTTGCTTCCCTGGGCCAGCACCCGATCGATTTCGACGACGTGATGATCACCAGGAATTATTCGGGCTCGCGCGCCTATTCGCAGAGCAAGCTGTCGCAGATCATGTTCACCATCGATCTCGCGGCCGAGCTGAAGGACTCCGGCGTCACCGTCAACTCGCTGCATCCGGCGACCTATATGAACACCACCATGGTGCGTGCCGGCGGCATCACGCCGATCTCGACGGTGGAGCAGGGTGGGGCGGCGATCCTGCATCTGGTCGAAGGCGACGACGTCGCCAACAAAAGCGGGCTGTTCTTCAACGGCATGAACGAGATGAAGGCGAATGCTCAGGCCTATGATGAAGCCGCGCGCAAACGGCTGCGCGCTTTGAGTTTGAAGTTGACGGGGCTTCCGGGCTGAGGCGAGATCGTAGGGTGGGCAAAGCGACCACGTCCGCCGTAGCTCCGCGAGCGAAGGTGCAAGCGTGCCCACCGCCACGAGAAATTGTTGAGATGGTGGGCACGGCGCATGCGCGCCTTTGCCCACCCTACGATTCTCCAAGCCGCACGGCGCACGATTATAAATGAGGAAAATATGCAATACCGATCGTCCTGGATGACCGAGGAGCTCGATACCTTCCGCGACCAGTTCCGCAAATTCCTCGCGAAAGACCTGGCGCCACATGCGGAAAAATGGCGCAGCCAGAAGATGGTCGACCGTTCTGCCTGGCGGGCGCTGGGCGAGATGGGCGCACTGCTGCCGAGCGTGCCGGAAGCCTATGGCGGCCTCGGCGCTACTTTTGCCTATGACGCGGCGGTGCTCGAGGACATCGAGAGCACGGTGCCGGAAGTCACGACCGGCGTCTCCGTGCACAGCGCGATCGTCGCGCATTACATTCTCAATTACGGCTCGGAGGAACAGAAGAAGCGCTGGCTGCCGAAGATGGCGAGTGGCGAGATGGTCGGCGCCATCGCGATGACCGAGCCCGGCACCGGCTCCGACCTGCAGAGCGTGAAGACCACGGCGAAGAAGGAGGGCAATTCTTACGTCATCAACGGGCAAAAGACGTTCATCACCAATGGCCAGGCGGCCGATCTTGCGATCGTGGTTGCGCGCACCGGCGGGCCCGGCTCGAAGGGTCTCTCGCTGATCGTGGTCGAGACGGATGGCGCCGAGGGTTATCGGCGCGGGCGCAACCTCGACAAGATCGGCCTGCATGCCTCCGACACCTCGGAGCTGTTCTTCGACAATGTGGTGGTGCCGCCGGAAAACCTGCTCGGCAGCGAGGAGGGCAATGGCTTCGCACAGCTGATGCAGCAATTGCCGCAGGAGCGGCTGGCGCTGGCGATCGGCGCGGTCGCCTCGATGGAGCGCGCGGTCAAGTTGACGGCGGAGTACACCAAGGAGCGTACCGCCTTCGGCAAACCGCTGATCGATTTCCAGAACACGGCCTTCAGGCTCGCCGAGCGCAAGACCGAAGCTGTCATTGCGCGCGTCTTTGTCGACTGGTGCGTGGAGCGGCTGGTCGCCGGCGATCTCGACACTGTCACCGCCTCGATGGCAAAATGGTGGTGCTCGCAGAAGCAGGTCGAGACCGCGGACGAATGCCTGCAGCTTCATGGCGGCTATGGCTACATGCAGGAATATCCGATCTCGCGCATGTTCGTCGATGCACGCATCCAGAAGATCTATGGCGGGACCAACGAAATCATGAAGGTCCTGATCGCGCGCTCGCTA